>DATCKH010000184.1:0-2789 GCA_036562425.1 Thermaerobacter sp.
CGTGTCGCCCAGCATGGTCTCCGGCCGCGTCGTGGCCACGACGATGGCGCCGTCGCCGTCGACAAACGGGTAGCGCAGGTAGTACAGGCGCCCCTCCCGCTCCTCGTGCTCCACCTCGATGTCCGCCAGGGCCGTGTGGCATTCGGGACACCAGTTGACGATGTAGTCCCCGCGGTAGATCAGGCCCTTCTCGTAGAGGCGCACGAACACCTCGCGCACGGCCCGGCTGCAGCCCTCGTCCATGGTGAAGCGCACCCGGTCCCAGTCCACGGAGGCGCCCAGGCGGCGGAGCTGGCCCAGGATGTTGGCCTCATACTTGTCCTTCCAGGCCCAGACCCGCTCCAGGAAGCCCTCGCGCCCCAGGTCCTGGCGGCGCAGGCCCTCTTCCTGGGCCAGGCGCACTTCCACCACGTGCTGGGTGGCGATGCCCGCATGGTCCGTCCCCGGCACCCACAGGGTCACGTCCCCGCGCATGCGGTGCCAGCGGGCGAGGATATCCTGCAGGGTGTTGTTCAAGGCATGACCGATGTGCAGGTTGCCGGTGACGTTGGGCGGCGGGATGACCATGGAAAAGACCGGCCCTTCCGCCTCGCGGTCGGCGTGGAAGAGCTTTCGCTCCATCCAGAAGCGGTACAGTTCCTCCTCGAAATCCTGGGGCCGGTAGCGCGGCGGGAGCTGCGCCTCCGTGCCCGCCTGCGCGGGGGCCGCGGCATCCACCTGCGTGCCCGTTGCGCCCCGCGCTCCGGTCGCATTGGCCTCCATGCTTTCCCTCCTCGCGATGTCCGATTGCGAGTCCGGTCCTGCTCTCCCGGCCGCCAGGGCCGGGCGGTGGCGCTCGATTGCCAATGAAAAAGCCCCTCGCCACCAAGGGGCGAGAGGCTTCGCCTTCGCGGTACCACCCTTCTTCCGCCGTGCGGTGCCCGGCCGCCATCCCGACCCGCTGCCCCGGCCCGCGTGCGGTACCGGGCGGATCCCCCGGGCGGACCCGCAGAAGGGCTCGGAGCGGGCCGTATCGCCGGGGGCGGCAGGCATCCCGCTCGCGAGCACGTGCTAAGCCGGAACACATGGCGATGCGGTCCCCGTGCCGGCACGGACCCGCATGGCCGTGCCGGGCGCCGCCGCACCCGCGGCGGGAACCGCCGGCGCTCAGAGCACGCTAACGGGTGCCAGCCGTCCGCGCCTACCCACCCGTGTCCCGGCGCGCGTCACGGGCCCATTCGCATGCACGTTGCGCGTTCCGGATCAGTGCCCCGCTCAGGGGGCCCTTCCCCCTGGCATGCCCTCCGGGGCATGCCACCTCGGACACGGGTTTCAGCCGGATGCTCCGGGGCGACCTTCGGAGCCGTCCGCCGGGAAGCGCCTCGCAGCCGGTGGGCGCCTCTCTCTGGCCGGGGTGCCGGCCCCTACTCCTCCCCTTCCTCGCCTGGCCGCCGCGGCCCCAGCCGGGGCGAGCCGCGGCGCCGGTGACTTGCCGGGTTATTTGAGTGCGAGCATTATAGCAAGAAGTGGCGGCGAGCTGTCAAGGCCCCGCAATCACTCAGCCAGAATGTAACCGAAGGGGTGCCGGCTCACTCACGGAGAAATCTTACCGAAGGGACGTGCCGTGCCCATGTCATTGCCGAGCCGGCGAGAATACCTCGCCCAGATGCGCCAGCGATACAGGGCGGCCCCAAGCCGCCGCGAGCGATCGCAGATCCTCGACGAAGTCCAGCGGGTGTGCGGCTACCACCGTAAGTACGCCATCCGCGTCCTCAACCAGGCCGCGCCAGCCCCGGCGGGGCCCCGTTGCCGGTCACGCCGGCGCCTGTACGACGAAGCCTTGCCCGCCATTGCGCTGGCCTGGGAAGCGCTCGACTTCCCCTGTGCGGAACGCCTGCACCCCGTCCTGTTACCGACGGCCGAACGTTTAGCCGCCCACGGCGAATTGGTGCTGACCGACGACATCCGGAGGGCCTTAAGCCGGATCAGCCGGGCGACCCTCGCCCGCCGCCTGGCGGAGATGCCTTCGCCCAAGCCGCGACGCCGGCTGCCGCGCCCCAAACCCGGCCTGCTGCGGAACGAGATCCCCGTAGGCACCTACGCGTGGGACGAAGCCCGCCCCGGCGCCTTGGAGGTCGACCTCGTCGAACACAACGGCGGTTCGACCGCCGGCCACTACGCCTACACCCTCAGCGTCGTGGATATCGTGACGGGCTGGAGCCGTCGACAGGCGATCCTCGGTCGGGGCCAGCGAGTCGTCCACGCCGCGCTCACCGACCTGCTGGCCGACTGGCCGTACCCCGTTTGGGCCTTGCACACCGACAACGGACCCGAGTTCGCCAACCACCTCCTGCTCCGCTACACCCAGCAGCACGGGCTCGAGTTCACGCGCAGCCGCCCTTATCGCAAAAACGATAACGCCCATGTCGAACAGCGCAACCGCCAACTGGTCCGCGAGATGGTGGGCTATGCCCGCTACGATCGCCCCCAGCAGGTAGAGCAGCTCAACCGCCTGTATCGCTGTTTGGACCTTTACGCCAACGTGTTCTTGCCTACCCGCAAGCTGGTCGGCAAGGTCCGCGACGGCTCACGGGTACGCAAAACCTACGACGCCGCGCGCACGCCGCTGCAACGGGTGTTGGAGCGGGGACTCCTCACGCGCGAGACCCAAACACAGTAGACCCGTCTCCGCGACACCCTCAACCCTCTTGACTTGCATCGCCAACTGGAGTCCCTCATTGCGGCGCTTAGCGACGACCTCGACTCCATGGCGGCCGGCTGACGTGCCGGTAACATTGTTAACTGAGTGA
>DATCKH010000002.1:0-5927 GCA_036562425.1 Thermaerobacter sp.
CAGACTCTCGGGCCGAAGGAGGCGCGATGCCGTGCTCATCCGCAGGCGGGCGATCACCGTGGTGGCCCTGTTGCTGGTGGCGGCGCTGGCCCTGACGGCGTGTGGCGGGGGCGGCCAACAGACCGGCGACCAGGGCGGTGGTAACCAGGGCGGGGAGAGCGCCAGGCGCGATCCCGAGGAACTGGTGATGGGGTTTGTCCCGTCCCAGAATGCCGAGCGGCTCCAGGAGACCGCGGAACCGCTGGGTGAGCTGCTCTCCCAGGAGCTGGGCATCCCCGTCAAGGTGTTCGTCTCGACCAACTTCCTCGGCCTCGTCGAGGCCATGGCGAACGAGCAGGTCCACATCGGCTTCCTGAACCCGTTCGCGTACGTGCTCGCCAAGGATCGGGGCGACCCGGTGGAGGTCATGTTTAAGAGCGTCCGCCACGGCAGCGACACCTACCGGGCGCAGATCTTTGTGCACGCCGAGAGCGGCATCAACGATGTGCAGCAGCTCAAGGGGAAGAAGTTCGCCTTCGTCGATCCGGCCTCGACCTCGGGCTACCTGTTCGCGGCGCACGTGCTCAAGAAGGCGGGCATCGATCCCGAGAAAGACATTCAACCCGTCATGGCCGGCAGCCACGACGGCGCGGTCCTGAGCGTCTACAACAAGCAGGCCGACGCCGGCGCCAGCTTCGAGGACGCCCGCGGCCTCGTGGAGAAGGATTACCCCGACGTCAAGGACAAGGTGAAGGTCATCGCCTACAGCGACCCCATCCCCAACGACACCATCTCCGTGGTGAGCTGGCTGAGCGATGACCTCAAGCAAAAGATCCACGACGCCTTCGTGAAGATCGCCCAGTCGGAGGAAGGCAAGAAGGTCCTCTTCGACATCTACGAGATCGAGGGCCTGACGGACGCCAAGGACGAGGACTTCAACATCATCCGCGACGTGGCCAGGGACATGGGCATTGACCCCAAGGAGCTGGCCGACTGAGGGCGGTCACGACAACCTGGGCGGGGGCGGCGGGCCGCCCCCTTTTTTATGGCAGGGTGCGGGCGGCCTGCCCCTCCCGCCTGCCAGGGCCGCGAGCGGGCGGGCACCTGCCACGTCCTGCCGGTCGAGGTGAGGGCGTTGATCGAGTTTCGCAACGTGAGCAAGGTGTATCCCGGTGGCGTGCGGGCGCTGCGGGGCGTCTCGCTGAAGATCGAGCCCGGCGAGTTCGTGGTCATCGTGGGGCTCAGCGGGGCGGGCAAGTCCACGCTCTTGCGCTGTATCAACCGGCTGGTGGAGCCCACCGAGGGTGAGGTCATCGTCGACGGCGTCGACGTACGCAAGCTGGACGGACGCGAGCTGCGGCGCTTGCGGGCACGGATCGGCATGATCTTCCAGACATTCAACCTGGTCAAGCGCTCGACGGTACTGAAGAACGTGCTGGCCGGGCGGCTCGCCGACACGCCCGCCTGGCGTGGGCTCCTGGGCTGGTTCCCGCGGGAGGACGTGCGCTTCGCCCTGGAGTGCCTGGAGCGCGTCGGCATCGCCGACAAGGCGTGGGCCCGCGCCGACCAGCTCTCCGGCGGCCAGCAGCAGCGCGTGGCGATCGCCCGGGCGCTGTGCCAGCGGCCCAAGATCATCCTGGCGGACGAACCGGTGGCCAGCCTGGACCCGCCGACGTCCCACGTGGTGATGAGTGACCTGCGGCGGATCAACCGCGAGGACGGCATTACCACCATCGTCAACCTGCACTTCATCGATCTGGCCCTGCGCTACGCGGACCGGATCATCGGCATGCGCAACGGCGAGATCGTGTTCGACGGTCCGGTCTCCCAGGTGACGGAGAAGACCTTCGAGGAGATCTACGGACGGCCCATCCGTCCCGAGGACTTCCGAGGCGGGGCCGGGGAGACACCCGCGCCGGCTCTTGCCGGGGAGGCTGGTGACCGGTGAGGCCGGCGACGACCTGGAAGCTGGAGCGGGCCGGCCTGGCGGCCTGGTTCGCCAGGCGGGGATCCTTTGTAGCCTGGCTGGCGGTGCTGGTGATCCTCTCTACGTGGAGCGCCCGCGGGACCGGTATCAGCTTGGCCCGGCTGTGGGACGGGCTGGACACGGTGGCCCGGATGCTGGGGCGCATGTGGCCGCCGGACTGGGACTACCTGCCGGCGACGGTGGAACCGCTCCTGGAGACAGTGCGCCTGGCGCTGCTAGGCACCACCTTCGGTGCCGTGCTGGCTGTGCCGCTGAGCGTTCTCTCGGCCCGTAACGTGGCCGGTTCGGGATGGGTCTACCGGCTGGCCCGCGCCATCATGAACTTCATCCGGTCGATCCCGGACCTGGTGTGGGCCGCCCTGCTGGTGCCGGCCGTGGGCATCGGCCCGACCGCCGGCGTCCTGGCCCTGACCCTGTTTTCCACGGGCATCATCGCCAAGCTGGCCAGCGAGTCGGTGGAAACCATCGACCCCGGGCCGCTGGAGGCCCTGGACGCCGTCGGCGCCTCGCGGCTGGCCAGGATCGTCTACGCGGTGGTGCCCCAGGTCCTGCCCCACTACATCGCCTACACGCTGTTCATGTTCGAGATCAACCTGCGCACCTCCACGGTGCTCGGTCTTGTGGGCGCCGGCGGGATCGGCGCCACCATGATGACGCAGCTCACCTTCTTCCGCTACGACCGGCTGATGGCCATCGTCCTGGTGCTGTTTGCGCTGGTGGTTCTGGTGGATGTGATCAGCACCCGGTGGCGGCAGCGCCTGGTGGAAGGCGAGGCCGGCCCGGCACCGGGCGGGCGGGGGGCCGGGCCGGCCGGGGCTGGAAGTCCCGGCCTCGGCACCGCGGGCGAGGTGGAGCCGGGCCGGCCTGCGGCCGCCGTCCATATCGCGGCTCGCGAGCATGTGGCCGCGGAAGAACCGGCGACCGGGGGCACGCCGGCTCCCGGGGCCGGGAGGTTTCCGGACCCGCCACCGCGCCGCTGGGTGCGTGATGGCCTCGTGCTCGTGGTGCTGGTGGTGGCCTATGCCTGGGCATTCCGGGGGATCGACCTGGCAGTGGTGGGCGATCCCGGCCCCGTGCTGCGGGGCCTGCTCTCGCCCAACTGGGATTACGCCGGCAAGGTCTTCGAGGGCGTCATCGAGAGCCTGCAGATCGCCTTCCTGGGTACTCTCATCGCCGCCCTCGTTTCCGTGCCCTTCGGCTTCCTGGCGGCGCGCAACGTGAGCGCCTCCCTGGCAGTGGCGGGCAAGGGTATTCTGGACGCGGTGCGGACTTTCCCGGAGCTGGTGCTGGCCATCATCTTCATGGCGGCCGTGGGCCCGTCGCCCTTCGCGGGGGTGCTCGCCGTCGGGCTGCACTCCATCGGTACGGTGGGCAAGCTCTACGCGGAGGCGGTGGAGGCGGTG
Organism: Thermaerobacter sp.; assembly: GCA_036562425.1. Lineage (GTDB taxonomy): Bacteria > Bacillota > Sulfobacillia > Thermaerobacterales > Thermaerobacteraceae > ZC4RG37. Next base: position 3,370 of record DATCKH010000002.1, read on the forward strand.
GACCGCGAGCCCATCGAGGCCTTGCAGGCCGTGGGCGCCTCGCCGCTCATGACCTTCTGGTACGGGGTCCTGCCCCAGGTGCTGCCGGAGTTCCTCTCCTACGCCCTCTACCGGTTCGAGATCAATATCCGCGCCGCCACCGTGGTGGGGGTGATCGGCGCCGGCGGCATCGGCACCTCGCTGATCTTCAACGTCCAGCTACGCAACTGGGATAACGTGAGCATGGTACTGGTGGGCATCCTCCTGACCGTGCTGGTGGTAGACACCGTCAGTGCCCGCCTGCGGGCGCGGCTGGTGTGAGGCGAGAGCCACATTCACCATCCCGGTCCTGCCTGCCGTTCCCGGCCCGGCCGGGGCGGTGACGGGACCGTGATACTTTTCCCAGGAGCCCTACCTGTAAGAATATTCCTGAAGAGTCCCGCGTTGAGTTGTGGCAGGGGCCGGTTACGCGGGGCCGGGGCCGGTTTCGGGCCCTGAGCCGCTGGTGCTGGCGGGATGAGTGCCCTCCACCCTATCGGAAGACATTACCGTGAAGGTCCTCAACACTGTTCCCGCTCCATGGTTCAACATCAGACATGAGACTTTGGCATGACGAACGTCGACCAATGCCTCACAACATGAGGACTGACTCCCTGTTGACCCTCACGTGCACGTGATCCCTTATCCTCGGCCTGGAGGGCGTGGAGGAGGCGGGACATTGCCCTACACGGTCAAGCAACTGGCGGACATCGCTGGGGTCAGCGTTCGCACCTTGCACTACTATGACGAGATCGGGCTGCTCAAACCCACACGCTACGGCGAGAACGGGTACCGGTACTACGACCGCAAGGCGCTCCTGCGCCTGCAACAGATCCTGTTTTCCAAGCAACTCGGTTTCAGCCTTCGAGAAATCAAGGAGATCATCGACAAGCCGGGCTTCGACGTCCTCAAGGCGCTGGAGGCACACAAGCAGTTGCTCCTCAGCAGGATCGCAGGACTCAACCAGATGGTCATGACCATCGACAAGACCATCCAGCACATGAAAGGAGAGCTGGAAATGGACGAAAGGGAGTTCTTCACCGGCCTGGACCGGGAGCGGATCGAGAAGTACCGGCAGGAGGCCCGGAAACTCTTCGGCGCGGAAGTGGTGGAGGAGTCGGAACGGCGCGTGCGGCAATTCACCCCGGAGAAATGGAGTCAGTTGACAAAGGAGTTTGACTCCATCATCACCACCGTGAAAAGTCTAATGGATCAGGGGTACGACCATCCGGACGTCCAGCGTCAAGTCGCACGCCTGCACGGGTGGCTGAACAATTATTACGACTGCTCTTACGAGCGCCTGCTCGGAGTGGGACGCATGTACAAGGAGCATCCCGACTTCGTGGCCATGTTCCGTTCCCAATACGGCGACGAGCGGATACCGGATTTTCTCCACCGGGCGATCGAGCACTATGTGCTCAAACATCAAGGATGATGCGGGCCTGCCAGCGGCCGGGAGCGGGCGCGGCCACCGGCCGTACGGCCAGCTGGTGATAGGTCGCCGCCTTGATCTCGCCCCGGAATCCCATCACCCGGACGTCCAGGGGGACACCGGCGCAGGTGGCCGCCAGCCGCCACCCGCGGTCCGGGTCCCCCTCAGGCACGCCCTTCGGGACGTCCCCGGGCAGGGCGCCCTCTTCGGCCTGCCGCTGCGGAGTGCGCTCCTGCCGGGTGTCTTCCCCGGGGACATCCCGGCCCGCCGAGGAGCGGAGGGTGACTGCCGTGCGGGCGGGCACCCATTCCTCGACCTGCACCCAGTAGAGGATCTCGTTGACCCATCGTACCAGCAACGTTTCCAGGTCGGGTGCCGTGGCCTCGAAGACGCGTTCCTTCGCAGCGCTGCCATCCGGGTCGCCGGCATCGCCGGGGCGCGGCGGCCGTTCCAGCAGCAGGTGCACTACGGCCTCGGCCACGGCGGCGAACAGCTCCTCCCGGGAGTCCGCCTCGGCTTCCACGCCCACGTCGGCTGTGTGGTCGAAGAACCGGTAAGCGTACGCCGCCATGGGTGTTCACCCCGTTCCCGTCATCGCGGCTGTTCCCGCGGTTCGCTGCCCGCCGGCCGACCGCCCCGGTGGCTGCCGCCATCCCGTTGCCGCCGCCTGCCGCGCGTCGCTCGTCGCTCGTCCCTGCCGGGTGACCCCGGTGCCGGCCTAGCCTTTGACCACGATGAGCGGCCGCAGCCGCGCCACCTTCTTCCCCAGGCCGGCGCCGTCCACCACGTCCACCACGTCGGCCACGTCCTTGTAGGCCTCGGGGATCTCCTCGTCCACCGTGGCGCGGGTGGCGGCGCGGACCAGGATACCCTGCCGCGCCAGTTCGTCGACGGTGTCACGCGTGCGGGCTACCTTCTTCGCCTGCCCACGGCTCAGCCGGCGGCCGGCGCCGTGGCAGCTGGAACCAAAGGTCTCCTGCATCGCGTCCTCCGTTCCTGCCAGCACGAAGGAGTAGCGCCCCATGTCGCCGGGGACCAGGACGGGCTGGCCCACCTGGCGGTAGGGCTCGGGCACGTCAGGATGACCGGGGCCGAAGGCCCGCGTCGC
>DATCKH010000190.1:0-2596 GCA_036562425.1 Thermaerobacter sp.
CCCGAGGTCCCGGGTCAGGCCCCGCGCTATAATAGATTGGCCGCGATCAGATTGGCCCCGATCCAATCAAGATCGTGGCTCATGGACGTGGTTCTCACGCAAATGCGTTGGCGATCAGAACGACCACGCCCGTCCCGCCGATCCGGGCGTAACCCACGGGGGGTCCACCGATGAACCGCCTCCTGGGCGGCGCCATTCTGCTGATGGCCATCGTTCTCCTCTTCGGCGGCAGCCTGCGGCCCCAGGAGCCCGTGGCGCCCGCACCCGGCACCCCGCTCCCGGCGCCCACCGGCCAGGCGGGAGAGCCGGGCGATCAGGCCCCTGGCGACACCGGCGCGACGACCGGGCCCTTCGCCCCGGTGGTCGTCGGTAGCCGCGCCCCCGACTTCGAACTGAAGGACCTGAACGGCCGGACCGTGCGCCTCTCCGATTACAGGGGCAAGGTCGTGTTCCTCAACTTCTGGGCCAGCTGGTGCGAGCCCTGCCGCCAGGAAATGCCCGAGATCCGGCGCCTGGTGGAGAAGAACCTGCCCGACGTGGTCGTGCTCGGCGTCAACACCAGCGACCCGGCCGCGCCGTCCGAGGTCAAGGCTTTTATGGAGCGTAACGGCTACAACTGGCGCGTTCCGTACGATGCGGGCAGCCTGGTCGGGCGCCGGTACGGGATCGTCTACCTGCCCACCAGCTACTTCATCGGCCCCGACGGGACCGTCCGCGGCAAGTACATCGGGCCCATGACCGTGCCCGTGATGGAGCGCTACATCCGGCAGGCACGTGAAAGCGGCTGATGTGCCAGCACCGGTGAGGGGGGTCCTAGGTTGCCGGTTCCCGTGCTGCCCGACGCCATCCGCCTGGGGCCGCTGGCCCTGCCCACCGGACCGCTGCTCACGGTGGCAGGAACGCTCCTGGCCTATACCCTGGCGGTGAAGATTGCCGAAGGAGCAGCGAGATCGCAAGCCCGGCCCGCCGCCGGGCCGGTGGAGGAACCGGCGGGGGACCGGCCAGGGAACGGCGCGCGGGCACCGGTGCCGGATCCGGCCCTGGTCGACAGCCTGTTCACCCGTGCCGCGGTGGGGCTCCTGCTGGGGGCCAAGCTCGCCGACATCCTGCATTCCCCCCTCAGCTTCGTCCACAGCCCGCGGCTCCTGGTGGCCTGGCCGGGCGGTCCCACGGCCGGGGCCGGCGCCGTGATGGGGGCGCTGCTGCTGGCCGGCCCCGTCGCGGCCCGGCGCTGGCGGGAACTGCCCGCCGTCTTCGATGTCGCGGCCGCCCCCCTGCTGCTCGGCCTGGCGGTGATGGCCCTGGGACTGCCCGATGCACGGGCGCTGCCGCTGGCGGCCGGCCTGATTCTGGCGGCGGTGATCCTCACTCTCGCCCGCGCGCTGGCCGCCTTCCCCGGCCACACGGCCCTGGGCGCGGTGGTCCTGGCGGGCCTGGCGGCGGTAACGGCCGACTTCTTCCGACCGGGCGCGGACCTGCCCGGCGGGCTCAGCCGTTTCCAGGTGGTGGCCGCCGCCGCGGCCGTGCTGGCCTACGTGGCCGCCACCATTATCGAAGGTGCCGTGCGGCGGCGGAACCCCAGGGAGAACCTGCCCGCCTGAGGGGAGAAAGGGGACCGGCCCGGCCGTGGTCACGGGGACGTATGCCCCTTTGCGCTCGCGGGTGATCGCCTTCGCCTACGACTACATCCTCATCGCCGGCTATCTCGCAGGTACCGTGGCGGCCGGCATGCTGCTGTACGCCTCCTTCCCCGCCACCGCCGCGCTCTTCGCCGGTCCCGTCTCCGGGCAGCTGGCCGCTTTCTTCGTGGTCACCCTTCCGATCGGCCTGTACTTCATCCTCACCGAGTCGTCGGCCCGGCAGGCCACCTGGGGCAAGCAGAGGCAAGGGCTCCACGTCACCCGCAGCGACGGCGCTCGTTTGAGCGTGTTCCGGGCCGCCGGGCGCACCGCCCTCAAGTTCGTCCCCTGGGAGCTGGCGCATACGTGCATCTGGCACTTGAAGGCTGCCCCCCAATCGCCGCCCTCGTGGACGACATGGGGGTTGGCCCTCGTCTGGACCCTGGTGGGCGCCAATCTCGCCTGTGCGTGGCTGAGCCCAACACGTCAGGCGCTGTACGATCGGATCGCAGGCACCGTCGTCACGTCCCGTGCTGCTGGGGCGGGAGCGTCATCGCATGAGCGGTGCGCACCAGCTGGTGGGCGCGCGATCATGTAGCTGGGCGAATGCCCGGTGGGAGAGGGGGAACCGGAGTGGAGGGCAACGTGCAACGACAAGCGGGCGGTTCAGAATGGGCGGGCGGCTCGTCGCGCACCTGGGCCGTCCTCTGCCACCTGGCGGCGCTGGCGTGGTGGATCCTTCCCGGCCTGGGGCACCTGCTGGGGCCGTTCGTGGTCTGGCTCATCAAGCGCGGGGACGACGACTTCGTCGATGCCCACGGCAAGGAAGCCATCAACTTTCAGATCTCGGCCACCATCTACGGCCTGGTCCTCATGGTCGCCGCTGTGGTGTTGCTGTTCCCGGTGGGGATGGAGCTGGTGGGTTCCACCGTGGGCTGGCGGGAACCATGGCCCCCGCGGCTGCTGACCTTTCTGGG
>DATCKH010000191.1:0-3425 GCA_036562425.1 Thermaerobacter sp.
CACGCTGCGCCACCGCACCCTTCGTCCCGACCAGGTGCGGGAGGTGGAGCCGCTCCTCCGGCAGGAGGGGCTGGTCGGCGCGGGCATGTACGTGGACGCCGTCACCGACGACGCCCGCCTGACGGCCACCGTGGCCCGGTCCGCCGTGGCCGCCGGCGCGGTGATCGCCAACCACGCCGAGGTGGTGGGGTTCATCAAGGACTCGTCCGGCCAGATCCTCGGTGCGCGGGTGCGGGACGCCCTGGACGGCGAGGCCACCTTCGAGGTCCGCGCGCGCAAGGTACTCAACGCCACGGGCCCGTGGGCGGACCATGTGCGGCGGCTGGACGACCCCGAGGCGCGGCGGTTGCTGCGGCTGACCAAGGGGATCCACATCGCCTTCTCCCGGGATCGCCTGCCCATCCGCCACGCCGTCACCATGCGGGGCCCGGACGGGCGGATCATGTTCGCGGTTCCGCGGGGCAAGTTCGCCTACGCGGGAACGACGGATACCGTGTACCAGGACGATCCCGCACGGCCCCGCCCCGAGGCCGACGATGTGCGCTATGTCCTGGGAGCGGTGCGCCGCAATTTCCCGACCGCCGGCGTGGGTCCGGAAGACGTGATCAGCGCCTGGGCGGGCCTGCGGCCCCTGATCGATCCCGGCGACACCCGCGACCCCAGCGCCATCTCCCGCGACTACGAGCTCTACTGGAGCCCGTCGGGGCTGGTCACCGTCGCCGGCGGGAAGCTGACCGCCTACAAGGCCATGGCCCGGAACATCGTGGACAAGGTGTTCCCCGAGACCGCCAGCGCGCCGGTGGACGAGGAACCGTTGCCGGGCGGGCAGCGGCCGCCTACCGATGCCGACCTGCAGGCGGCCGCGTCGCGCACGGGGCTGCCGGTGGAGGAGGTGCGCTGGCTGGCCCAGCACTTTGGCGACGAGTACGAGCGGGTGCTGGGTTACCTGCGGCCGGGGGACCTGGAGGCCGGGCCTCGGGCTGCCCGCGTGCGGGCGGCGGCCCGCTTCGCCGCGGCCGAGGAGATGGCCTGCACTCTGGGCGACGTGCTCTGGCGCCGGGTGCCCGAGGCGCTCTGGAGCGAGGATAACGGCCGGGGCATTGCGGCCGAGGCCGCGGCGGCCATGGGCGAGATCCTGGGCTGGGACGAGGCACGGCGCGACGCCGAGGTGTCGGCTTACCTCAGCCAGGTGCAGGAGATGCATGCCTGGCGGGAGGATTGGTAAGACAACCTGGAGGAATCAGGAGATTACGGGGGGCGTGCCGGCCCCCCGTTGCATCCTTACTGTCCGTCCTCGCCTGCCTTTTTACACCTTGCCACCGTCCCGCGGCCGCGACTACAGTTCCGCGCCTACAGCTCGTCCAGGCGCCGGAGGACCTCGGCGGGCTCGGGCAGGTAGCCGAGATCCGGCGCCCGCCACGTCCAGCGTACGACCCCGGCGGCATCCACCACGAACACCGCCCGGTCGGAGAAGCCCTCGAGACCCCAGCGCGAAATGGCGACGCCGTAGCGCCGGATCACCCGGCGGTTGAAGTCGCTGACCAGCGGAAAGGGCACGCCATACTTCTCCGCCCAGGCCTGGAGGGCAAAGGGACTGTCCACGCTGATGCCGACGATTTCCGTCCCCCGGGCCGCAAAGTCCGAGTAGTGCTGGGAGAAGGTCTCGATCTCGTTGCAGCACCCAGGGCTGAAGGCGAAGGGGAAGAAAAGGAGAACCACGGGGCGGCCGCGCAGGTCGCTGAGCCGCAGGCGCTCATCGCCCACGCCCGCCTTCGGCAGGTCGAAGTCAGGGGCTGGGGTGCCGGGCTTCGGCATGCGGCGTCTCGTCCAGACTTCGAACCAGTGCTGGATGCTCATGACGATCGTTCCTCGTGCATCCTTCCAAATTGCTTGCTAAGTGACTCGCCTGGTAAGTTACTGTGCCCCTACACGGGCCCCGCGCCGGGGGCATTGAGCTTGTAGCCGTGGCCCCGGACGGTGAGGATCCATTCCGGCTGGCTGGGATTCCGCTCCAGTTTCTCCCGCAGGTGGCGGACGTGGACGTCCACCGTGCGCGGATCGCCGAAGGCTTCCTCGCCCCACACCCGGTCCAGGAGCTCGTGGCGGGAGAAGGCCCGGCCCGGTTCCGACGCCAGCGTGGCCAGCAGCTTGAACTCGGTGGGGGTGAGCTGCACCCGCTGCCCGTCGCGGTAGACTTCGTGCCCGGCGTAGTCGATGACGATGGGACCGATCTGCTGTCGCCGCCCCTCGGTCCGTCGCAGCAGCGCCTTGATGCGGGCTACCAGTTCCCGCGGGCTAAAGGGCTTGGTGACGTAGTCGTCCGCGCCCAGCTCCAGTCCCAGTACCTTGTCGATCTCGCTGTCGCGGGCGGTGAGCATCAGGATGGGCGTGGAGATGCCGCGCTGGCGCAGGTTGCGGCAGAGGGTGAAACCGTCGGTGTCGGGGAGCATGATGTCGAGGACGATGACTTGGGGCCGCCGTTCTTCCAGCAGGCGCAGGGCTTCGGCCCCGTTGCGGGCCAGGACGGGCTGCATGTCGTTGCGCCGCAGGTTGTAAGCCACCAGTTCCAGTAGCGCGTCCTCGTCGTCCACCACAAGGACGACGGGGCCGCGCGGCGCGCCATCAACAGCAGGTTGCCCGCTGGACGGGCCCGGTCGGGACGTCTTCTGAACCGGAGTCACCTTGGTGTTTCGACCTCCGTCGCTGGCGGCAGCTGGCGCCGGCTGCCTGCGCGGCCCGTCCGGTAGGCAGCGGCTGCCGTCCGCGGCCCGAGCAGGCAGCCGGCGTCACTTGTTGCGGGACCGCGGGGACGCGGGCGTTGTTCGGCCCCTGTTCGACCCGTGGTCCGGTTCGGCCCGTGGTCGGGTGTGGGATCGGGTGCCTGCCACCGGCCGGCTTCGTCAGCCGACGAGCTTCGCCCCCTTTTCCTGCATCTCCCGGAGGGCGCGCTCGCCGTCGCCCGGCTCCACGTCCACGGCCCGCACGGCGGGGACCAGCACCGAGACTTCGAACCCGGCCTTCAGGCCGTCCAGGACGGTGGCCCGCACGCAGTAGTCGGTGGCCAGCCCGCCCACATAGAGCCTGCGCACGCCCCGTTGCTTGAGCCAATCCGCCAGGCTGGTGCCCGGGTCCACGTCGCGCTCCCCGCGGGCCGGGGCACCGTCAAACCCGCTGTAGGCCTCACGGTCACGGTCGAAACCCTTGCGGAATATGGTGCCCCGGACAACCAGGGCGGGGTGGAAGGCCGCTCCCTGCGTGCCCTGCACGCAGTGCACCGGCCAGGGACCCCCGCGCTCGCGGAAGCTGATGTGGCCCTGGGGGTGCCAGTCCTGGGTGTAGACCACGGGCCTGCCGGCGGCTGCGAAGGCCTCCACCCAGCTGTTGAGCACCGGGACGACTTCGTCACCCCGCGGGACGGCCAGGGC
>DATCKH010000040.1:0-12231 GCA_036562425.1 Thermaerobacter sp.
GTCAACCCCGCCTGGAAACTGGTCATCCACCTGGTGGCGCTGGCGGGCGTCGTGGCGGTGGACGACCCGGCAGCCCTGGCGGCGATGCTGGCAGTACCCGTGCTGTTGGGATGGGTCCTTGGGGGCATCGGGCCGCTGGCCTGGATCCGCGGCCTGGCCCCTTTCCTGCTCATCGCCGCGACCAGCGCCTGGACGCTGGCGGCCTATGGCACCGGCGAGACGGTGGTCGCGCGCATCGCGTGGTACCGGATCACGGCCGAAGGCCTGGCGCGGGGTCTCGAGGCGGGCCTGCGGATGCTGAACTTCGGCGCCTTTGGCTTGCTCTTCGCCCGCACCACCGACGTGGTGGAGCTGGTCCTGAGTCTCATTCAGCAATTGCGGGTCAGTCCCCGCTGGGCTTACGGCGCCCTGGCGGCGCTCCGCTTCATGCCGCTCCTGCGCCATGAGCTGGCCCGGATCCAGCTGGCCTACGGGGTGCGCGGTTTGAGCCGGCTGCGCGGTCCCCGCGGGCGCTGGGAGGCCTTCAAGCGATACAGCATGGCCCTGCTGGTCTACGCCGTGCGCCAGGCGGAGCGCGTCGCCGTCGCGCTGCAGGCTCGGGGCTTCGACGGCAGCCGCGACCGGACCTATTACCGGCGGATGCAGGCAGGGTGGCGGGAGGTCGCCTACGGCGCGGGTGTCCTGAGCCTGCTGGTGCTGGCCGGCTGGTTCGGCCGGTGGCTGGCGGCCTCATGGGTGCGTTAGTGGGTGCGTGAGGGAGTGGGGGGCCGGCTGGCTCCCGGGATGGGAGTCCCCGGCAACACACCAGAGTGGGGGTGACCCTTATGGAACGGCCTCTGGAAGCGGGAGGAGCGAGGCAGGCCGGGAGCGGCCGGGACACGGGGCGCAGCCGCGCCCGGCAGCCGTGGGAGGCGTCCGCCGCCTGGGCGGAAGCCTGCCTCCGGCACCCCTTCGTCCGCGGGATCGCGTCGGGTGAGTTGCCCCGGGAGCGGTTCGCCTTTTACGTGGGCCAGGACGCGTATTATCTGACCGCCTTCGCCCGCGCCTACGCGCTGGCCGTCGCCAAGGCACCCGACCGGGACGGCATGGGCGCCTTTCGCGAGCTGCTGGACGGGGCGCTGGGGGAACTGGAACTGCACGCGGGATATGCCGCTCGCTGGGGCATCGACCTGGAGCCGGAACCGGCGCCGGCCACCCGCGCGTACACGGACTTCCTGCTGCGGGTGGCGTGGAGCGAGCCGGTGGGGCGGATCGCGGCGGCCATGACGCCCTGCATGCGCCTGTACGCCTACCTGGGCCGCGCCCTGCGTCCCCACCTGAACCCGGCCAGCCCGTACCGGGAGTGGGTGGAGACCTACGCCAGCGATGACTTCGAGGCCCTGGCACGGCGCCTCGAGGAGTTGCTGGACCGTTACGACGACGGCACGCCGGAGACCGCTTCTCATTACCAGACCGCCATGCGCCTGGAGTACGAGTTCTTCGACCAGGCCTGGCGCGGGGGCGGCTGAGGGAGCCATTACGGGCCGGGCTCCCACTCGATGAGCACGACCTCCGGCGGGCACAGCCAGCGGATCCAGGGCTTGGGAGTGCCCAGCCCCGCGTTGACCAGAAGGTGGCCGTCGCCGAGGCGGAACCAGCCGCGGTCGTAACGGGGGAACCACCCCTGTCCCGGCACCCACAGGGCACCCAGCCCCGGCAGGCGCACCTGCCCGCCGTGGGTGTGGCCCACCAGCACCAGCGGGATGCCCCGCTGGGAGGCGAGCCGGCGGATGCGCTCCGTGGGGGCATGGGCCAGGAGCAGGACGGGCACGCCGGCCGGGGCATCGCCAAGCGCCCGCTCCAGGCGGTCGCGACCGGTGTGGGGGTCATCGACGCCGGCGATGTAGAAGGTGCGACCTCGGATCTGGAAGGAGTCCCCCTCGTTGACGAGCACGCGGATGCCGGCCTCGCGCAGCCGGCGCTCCAGCGCCGGCCAGCCCGCCGGGTGGTCGTGGTTGCCAGGGACGAAATAGACGGGCCACCGGGCGGAGAGTCGCGCTAGCAGGCGGAGCCCGGCCTCGTAGGGAGCCTGGCCGCTGTCGGCCAGGTCGCCGGTGAAGGCGATCAGGTCCGGACCCCAGGCCTGCAAAGCGGCTAGCAGGCGGATTTCGTCGATCCGGTAGAAGGGGGCGTGGAGGTCGGTGAGGTGGGCGACGCGCAGCACCCGCCCCTTCCCATCGCTCTCTTCGCCGCGGTCACCGGCGGGCGCGGGGTGCCCTGACGGCAGGCGGGCACGGGCCGCTGCGGGCGGCGGGATGGGGTGGGGGCCCGCACCCGGCCGCAACCGGTAAGCCCGCACCTGCAGCCAGCGGGGCTCCACCCCCGCCACCCAGGCAAGCCAGAGGCCGGTCAGCACGAGCCCCATGACCGGGCCAGGGCTCACGGCGTGGCCTCCCGGGCGGCAGCGGGAGCCGGTTCGTCCTCCCCGGCCGGCAAGGCGCCTTCGGCCACCAGCAGCCGGCGCTTCACGGCGGGACCGCCGCCCGAGTAGTGCCCGATGCTGCCATCAGCGCGCACCACGCGATGGCACGGGATCAGGAAGGGGACGGGGTTCTTGGCCAGCGCGTTGCCCACCGCGCGGGCGGCCCCGGGCCGGCCCAGCGCCCGGGCGACCTCGGCGTACGTGCGCACCTCCCCGCGCGGGATCCGGGCCACTTCCTCCAGCACCGCCCGCTCGAAGGCCGTCAGATCGCTCAGGTCCCAGGAGACGTCCACAGGTTCGCCCCGGAACCAGCGCTCCAGCAACGCCGTCAACGCCGGGCGGCGCGTGTCGTCCCGCTCCGGTGCCGTACCGGGGAAGGAGCGGAGGAACGCCTCTTCGGAGACACCAGGTTCGATCCTGCAAATGCCCCGAGGGGTCCAGGCCACGAACATCTGGCCCAGCGGGGTGCTGATATCGGTGTACCGGATGGTGGCCGCCGCGCCCGTGGACGGCTGGTGGTGGTCCATCTTGTTCATCGCTCCTCCTTCGTCCATCCATGCAACCCCTGCCGATCCCTTATCGGCTCCGTCGAATTGTCGAAAACAAGAGTGTAGCCTGCCGGCCTGCGCCCATGGCTTGACATGTCGAACCAGATCGAAGCATGCCGTCGTGCGCGGGTAACCGCCGGTGGGCAGCGAGGTTGCCCCACCTGTGCCCGCCGGCCGGGTGTTTGAGCGTCGCTACCGGGGGTGAACCATGTACCTGGCGCCCAAACCTGCCGGCCGTACCAGCTTCCGAGCCCACTATTACGCCGTGTACCGGTTCCTGAATCGCTGTGACGCCACCATCGTCCAGGACCGGGACCGGCGCTACTACCTGTGGGAAGGTGGACGCGATCTGCACTTGCTGACCCTCGAGGAGATCGGTCGCCTCCTGCTTTCCGGCACCATCCTACCTCTTTCCGATCCGCAACCGCTGCCGGGGCCCTTCGTGCACATGCGCCCGATCTACAACCCCGCCCGGCGAGGGTTCGAGTTCCGGACCCTGTGAGCACCCGATGGAGTTCACCCACGGAACACGGCCTGTTCCTCCGGCGGACGTTCCTCCCGCGAAGAGCGGCGAGCATCGTGGTACATGACGACATGACCGCGTTCGACATTGTGAACCAGCCGGAGCGGGTTCACGGGGTGGTCGTAGAAGCCGGGGAGCGGCTACCCCGCCCACGACCGCCATGGGGGCTCCAGGCGGGTGCTCCCGGTCAAGCTCGCCGCCGGCGGCCACCTCGAAGGCAACCACCTGGCGTACGGGTATGGGTTCGCCGCCCCCCGACCCGGTCCTTTCCGTGCCCGGCGGAGCGGAGGCAGCGGGGCGGAGGCACCGGTGCGCCGCTGGGCGAGGCGCCGGTCTATAATGAATGAGCGGTTGCAAGGGACCGGTACTGCTGTATCCTGAATGGGGTCGCTGGTTACGCCATCCATGGCGAAGGGGGGCAGGCTCTTGCACGCGCGGCGGCGATGGCCTATTCGGCCGGTAATCGCGGTCGCCCTCGTCCTGGCGGCGTGGGCGCTTGGGGGCCTGTGGAGCGAACGCGTCCTGCTGGCCAGCTGGGGCTACGTAGAGGTGTTCGACCGCCTGCTCCTCTACCGGCTGGGAGGCGCACTGGCGGCGGGGCTGGTGGCGGCAGCCGCGTTCGTCGCCAACCTGGCCGCCGTGGCCCGCCGGGAGCCGGGCTCGCTGGCCGCCCGCCGGCCGCTACGGTGGGGCTTGCCCCTGCTGGCTGCCGTGGTGGCGGCTCCTGCGGGAGCCGCTGCGGGCCTGCGCCTGATGCTGGCTCTGGCCGCCGCCGGGTTGCCCGACCCGGGGCCAGCGGACCCCCTCTTCGGCCGCCCCCTGGCCTGGTGGATCTTCTGGCAGCCCCTGCTGGCGGAGATGGTGGACTTTGGCCAGGTGCTGGTGTTCGTCCTGGCCGCGGTCACGGCGCTTCTGGCCCTCTGGGGCGCGGTGGGCGAGAGCCTCTCGGGCTGGCAGGTAACCGGACCGGGCGGTACGCGGGTCCGGGTGCTCCGGGTCGACGGCGCGAGAGCGGCCCCGGGGGCCGCGCTCGCGGCGGCGGGAACCCACCTGGCAGTGCTGGCCGCCCTGGGGTTGGTGCTACAGGCGGCTCGTTACCGCATCGCCGCCTGGGAGCTGGTCTACTCCTCCCGCGGGCCCGTGAGCGGCGCCGGCTTCACCGACGTTCATGTCACGCTTCCCGGCCTCACGGCCCTCAGCGTCATCACCCTGGCGGCGGGAGCAGCGGTTCTCTACGGAGCCCGCCGGAGGCGATGGCGCTTCCTCCTGTGGACGCTGGCGGCCTGGGTGGTGGTGTCCGCTGCCGGCCTCGCCGCCCTGCCGGCGGTGGTGCAGCGGTGGATCGTGGTTCCCGACGAGTTCGCCCGGGAAGAACGGTTCATCGCCCGCAGCATCGAGGCCACACGCCGCGCCTTCGGCATCGACCGCATCCGCCTCCGCCCCCACCCGGCGGCGCCCCTGGACGCCGCCCGCGTGGCCGGGGCGGAGGACATCCTGGCCAACGTCCGGCTCTGGGACTGGCGCCTGGTCCAGCCGGTGCTGACGAACCAGCAGGCGCTGCGCCCTTACTACAGCTTCCCCGACGCGGACGCGGACCGGTACCGCACCCGGGACGGCTACCGCATGGTGCTGGTGGCGCCACGGGAGATCGACCGCCAGCGCCTGCCCAACCCCACCTGGGTGAACCGGCACCTGCTCTATACCCACGGGCATGGCCTCGTGGCCATGCTGGCCGGCGCCGTGGACGGGCGGGGGGACCCGGTCCTGTTGAGCCGGGACCTGCCGCACCGGGCCGACGATCCCGCCTTCGCACTGGACCGGCCGCAAATCTATTTCGGCGAGCTGCCCGGCGATTTCTTCGTCACGGGCACCCGGGAGAGGGAATTCGACCACCCCGTCTCCAGCGACGAGAACGCTTACACGCGTTTTGAGGGGGACACGGGCATTCCCCTGACCCCCTGGAACCGGGTGGTGTTCGCCCTGCGGGAGGGGGCCCTGCGCCTGCTCACCTCGGGTGCCATCTCGGCGAACAGCCGCCTGCACCTGGTACCGCAGGTGGAGGAGCGTGTGCAGCGGGTGGCCCCCTTCCTGATCTACGGGGACGACCCCTACCCGGTGGTCCTGCGCGATCCCGCCAGCGGTGAGCGCCGTGTCTGGTGGGTCATCGAGGGCTACACCGCCACCGATCGCTACCCCTACAGCCAGCGGTTCAGCTGGCGGGGGCGGCCCGTCAACTACGTGCGCAACAGCGTCAAGGTGACCGTCGACGCCTACGACGGGCGCGTGATCTTCTGGGCGATGGACGACGATGACCCCATCCTGGCCGCATACCGCCGGGCCTTCCCGGAATTGTTCCGCCCCGCCGCGGAGATGCCCGAGGAACTGCGGGCGCACCTGCGCTACCCCGACGAGCTCTTGCTGCTGCAGGCCCGGGTCCTGGGACGCTATCACATGACGAACCCGCTCACCTTCTACAACGAGGAGGACCCCTGGACCATCAGCCGCGAGAAGTACGGGCAGGCGGTGGAACCGGAGGAGATGCAGCCCTACTACGTGATCACGCGGCTTCCTGGGGAGCGGGAGCTGGAGTTCGTGTCGCTGCTGCCCATGAGCCCGGTGCGGGCGGGCCGGGACATGGAGGAGACGCGGCTCCGCAACATGGTGGCGCTGCTGGTGGCGCGCTCGGACCCGGGGCACTACGGCGAGCTGATCGCCTACACGTTCCCCAAGGAGCGCCTCGTGCCCGGGCCGGAGTTTGTGGAGGCGATGATCGACCAGGACGACGCGATCTCGCCCCAGCTCACCCTGTGGGACACCGGCGGCTCCGAGGTGATTCGCGGCCACCTTCTGGTGATCCCCATCGAAGACAGCCTGCTGTACGTCGAGCCGCTCTACCTGCAGGCCACGGGGAATCAGATCCCCGAGCTCCGGCGTGTCATCGTCTCCGACGGGCGGCGCGTGGTCATGGCCGGCACGCTGGAGGACGGCTTGCGCCAGCTGCTGGGCGAGGAGGCCGTGCCGCGGCGTGGTGGGGAGGAACGCGGCGGGGAAAGCCGCCGGGGAGATCAGGACGGCGTGCCGCCAGCCGGCCAGGCACCGCCCGAGCCGCGGTCACCCGGCACGGAGCAGGGGGTGCCGGGGGCGCCGGAGACACCGGGGGCACTGCCCCCCGGCGTGGAGGCCACCCTGCGCCGGGCGGTGGAGGTCTACCGGGAGGCGCGGCAGGCGCTGCAGCAAGGAGACTACCAGCGGTACGGCGAGCGGCTGGCCGAGCTGGACCGGCTCATGCGCGAGCTGGAACGGCAGCTAGGCGGCCAGGGGGCTCCGGGCCCGGAGTCCGGGGAGGGCCAAGCGGGGCGCTGAGGAGCCCAGTCCCAATGGGAACGGGGGATCTGAGGGCGTCGTTACGCCGGTGCGGTGACGTCCCCGGCGCCGCCGCCGGCCTCGCCCGCACCCGTCCAGCGGGCCGGCCCGGGGAAGTAGCGCTGCCGGAACTGCCGGCCCAGCCTGACGGCCCGCGCCGCCGCTTCGGCCGGAGTGGCCGCGAACTCCAGGGGTACCGTTCGGCGGTGATCGACGTAGCGCCCGTCGACGGCCACCTGGCGGATACGATCGGACCAGCCGCCGGTTCCGGCCAGGATGACCACCGGGCGGGCATTGAGGTAGGAGGCCGATAGCTCGCCGAGCGTGCCGTTCCCACCGCCGATCATGATCACCGCGTCGGCGGAGTGGATCAGGACCAGGCTCCGCCATTCCATTCCCAGCCCCGTGGTGACGGGAACGTCGACCCAGGCGTTGCTCTCCCGGGGATCGTCACCCGGCAGGATGCCCACCGTGAGCCCGCCCGCCTCCCGGGCCCCGCGGGAGGCGGCCGCCATGATCCCGTCCCGGCCGCCACTATAGAGGATGGCGCCGTGGCGGGCGATCTCTCGCCCCACCTCGTAGGCCAGGGCGGCCAGGTGGTCGGGGATGCGTCCCGAATCGCCGATGACCGCGATCCGCAGGGGTGGGATCGCGTCGCCCCCCTGCGTCCCGGCGGGTGCCTCCGCACCGGGCCGGCTTGCGTCACGGGAGGGTCCAGCCGCCACCTTCACCGCCTCCCTTCGTGCTATGGCAAAGTACACCGCGGGCCACAGAACGTCCTCGCACCCACGGGCGCCAGTATCCTCGCACCCACCAGGAGCCGCGTTCTCCCGCCAGGTCGCTACCCCCGTGGATGGGTGGCCGGCGTGCCCGTCTACGGCCGCCGGCGGTCAGGAGGCGACGTCCTTGCCGCCGTCGCCCCCCGCCGCCATGCGGGCCCGCGGGTCTTCGGGCTCTTCCTCCGATTGCATGCCATACTGCAAGAGCCAGAGCCGGTAGTAAAGCCCGCGGCGCGCCAGCAGCTCCTGGTGGGTACCCACTTCCCGGATGCGCCCGCGATGCAGGACGATGATCCGGTCGGCGTGCTGGATGGTCGAGAGCCGGTGGGCCACGATCAGGGTCGTACGGCCGCGGGTGAGCCGCTGCAAGGCGGCCTGGATCAGTTGTTCCGTCTCGGTGTCGATGTTGGCCGTGGCCTCGTCCAGCACCAGGATGGCCGGGTCGTAGGCGAGAGCACGGGCGAGGGCCAGGAGCTGGCGCTGGCCGGCGGAGAGCGTGGATCCCCGCTCGGTCACGGGCTCGTCATAGCCGCGGGGCAAGCGCCGGATGAACTCTTCCGCGTTGGCCAGCCGCGCCGCCTCCCGTACCTTCTCGTCGCTGATCTCCTGGTTCCAGAGGCGGATGTTCTCCCGGATGTTGCCCGTGAACAGGAACACGTCCTGTTGCACGATGGCGATGTGGCGGCGCAGCTCCTCCTGGGGCCACTCCCGGACGTCGATGCCGTCGACCCGCACGGCGCCCCGCTGGACGTCGTAGAAGCGCCCGATCAGGTTGAGGATGGACGTCTTGCCGGCGCCCGTGTGGCCCACGAAGGCCACGGTCTCGCCCGGTTCGATCCGGAAGGAGACGTCCCGCAGGACCCAGTTCTCGTCCTCGTAGGCGAACCATACGTGGTCGAATTCCACCGCCCCGCGGACTCTGGCCGGCACGCGAGGCCGCGGGGGGTCGGTGATGCCGGGCGGCGTGTCCAGGATGGCGAAGATCCGCTCCGACGACGCCATCGCCGACTGCAGGATGTTGAACTTCTCCGCCATCTCGTTGATGGGGCGGAAGAACCGCTGCAGGTACTGGATGAAGGCTACGAGCACGCCGAGCTGCAGCTCGCCGCCCATCACCTGCCGCCCGCCGTACCAGATGATCAGCGCCAGGGCCAGCGACGACAGTAAGTCGATGACGGGCCGGAAGATGGCGAAGACGGTAACCTGGCGCAGGGTCGCCCGCAGGTACGAGTGGTTGATCTCCTCGAACTCGGCGAACTGCTCCCGCTCCCGCCGGAAGACCTGGATCAACCGCATGCCCGAGATATTCTCGGACAGGAAGGCGTTGATCCGCGCCAGGCGGGTCCTCACCTCCCGGTAGGCGGCCCGGGCCTGGTTGCGGAACACGACGGCCGCCGCCACCACCAGGGGCATGACCGCGAAACCGAGAATGGCCAGGCGCGCGTTGTAGGCGACCATGACCGCCGCGATACCAACCAGCACGAACACGTCCCGGAAGAGGTTGACCAGGACGCTGGAGTACATCTCGTTGAGCGTCTCCACGTCGTTGGTGACCCGCGTCACCAGCCGGCCCACCGGGTTACGGTCGAAGTAGGACAACGACATCCGCTGCAGGTGGGCGAACAGGTCCTCCCGGATCCTGGCGACGATCAGCTGCGCCGTGCGCTGCAGAAGGTACCCCTGGGTGTAGGCCAGGAGGAAGCCGCCGGCGGCCACCGCCAGGTACAGCCAGGCGAGGCGGGCCACCGCCACCCGCTCGGGGCGCCGGAGCAGGCGCAGTTCTTCCTGGCCCAGCAAGCGGGCGGGGTGGGCGCCCCCGGATGCGGCCGTGCCGTCCCCGGGTTCGACCAGCACGAGCTGCCCGTCGCGGATGCTTACCCGCAGGGCGGCGCCGGCCGCGTCGATGGGTTCGCCGTCGACGCGGACCAGGTAATGCTGGCCGTCGGCTGCCTGCAGGATCTGGTAGCGGGGCGCGCCGGTCACCGCCGGGTGGTGGCGCCATGCCTCCGGGAGCCGGTCCTCGCGGATGAAGAACCGGCCCTCGAAGGCCACCGCCTCGGCCCGGGCCCGCGGCGGCAGGCCGGCCACGGTGGTCGGGTCCAGGGCCACGCGCGGGTGGCCGGAGGCCCGGATGTGGTCGTCGATGGCGGTCTTGACCAGGACCGGGCCGACCAGGTCGGCGGCGGTGACCAGCAGCAGGAGCACGATGCTGATCAGGATCGAGCCCGCGTAGGGGCGCGCGTAGCCCAGCAGCCGGCGCATCAGGCGCCCGTCGTAGACCTTGCCTAGCTGGTCTTCCTCGTGAAAGTCCTGCACTCCGGTCGCTCCTCCACAGCGGTGGCCGGGCTGGATGCCGCTGCCGCGCCGGCCGCCGGTTCCTCCCCCGGTGCCAGGGCGCGCGAGCTGCGCTCCGGCACCTTACTCGGCTTCGGCGATCTGTTCCTCCAGTTGCTGCCGCCGGTACAGGCGATAGTACTCGCCCCCCAGGGCCAGCAGTTCCTCATGGGTCCCGCGCTCGATGACACGGCCCCGGTCCAGCACCAGGATCAGGTCGGCGTGCTGGACTGCGGAGACCCGGTGCGAGATCAGGATCGTCGTGCGCTTCGCCATGATCTCCCGCAGGCGTTCCAGGATCCGCGCCTCTGTTTGGGTGTCCACGGCGGACAGGCAGTCGTCCAGGATCAGGATGGGCGGGTCCTTCAAGATGGCCCGGGCGATGCCGATCCGCTGGCGCTGGCCGCCGGACAGCGTGACGCCCCGCTCGCCCACCGGTGTGTCAAACCCCCGGGGAAACCGCCGGATGTCATCCTCCACCTGGGCGGCACGCGCCGCCGCGACGATCTGTTCTTCCGACCAGCGGCCGGGGGCGAAGGCGATGTTCTCGCCCACGGTCTTGGAGAAGAGGAAGTTGTCCTGGGGCACGTAACCGATGTCGCGGCGCAGGACTTCCAGCGGGATCTCCCGCACGTCCACACCGTCGATCAGCACGGTGCCCGGCGGCGGGTCGTAGACCCGCACCAGGAGATTGGCGAGCGTGGTCTTGCCGGAGCCGGTGCGCCCGATCAGGGCCAGGGTCTGGCCGGGTTCGATGGTGACGTCCAGGTCCACCAGCGCCGGCGGCAGGTCCGGCCGGTAGCGGAATGTCAGGCGGCGGATCTCGATCCGCCCGCGCAGGCGCCGCACCGGTGCCGGCCGGGCGGCGTCGGTGATCTCGGGGCGCTCGGCGAAGATCCGCTCCAGGCGTTCCATGGAAGCCGCGCCTCGTTCCAGCAGGTTGACCACCCAGCCGATGGCCAGCATGGGCCACACCAGCATCCCCAGGTAGCTGATGAAGGACACGAAGTCGCCCAGGCTGATGCTGCCGTCCAGCACCAGCGAACCGCCATAGCCGATGACGATGACGAACCCGACCGCGGTCAGGAACTCGATCAGGGGGTCGAAGGCGGCGTCCACCCGATACAGGCGCAGGTTGGTTTCGACATACCGCCGGTTGACCCGCCGAAAAGCTTCCTCTTCGGCCCGGGCGCGGGCGAACGCCTTGATCACGCGGATGCCCGACAGGTTCTCCTGGACGCGGTCGGTGAGGTCGCCGAAGACGCCCTGGACATGGCCGAAGCGGGCGTGGATGGCCCGGCCCAGCGCCCAGGAAGACACGGCCAGCAGGGGCAGCGGCAGCAGGCCCAGGACCGTCAGCCGCCAGTCGATGGTAAACAGCATGATGGCCAGGGTCGCGCCGCTGAGAAAGGCGGAGTCCGCCAGCATCAGGACGCCGGGGCCCAGGGCCATGCGCACGGCCTGCAGGTCGTTGGTGGCGTGGGCCATCAGGTCCCCCGTCTTGTGGTGATTGAAATAGTTGGCCGACAGGCCCAGCAGGTGCCGGAAGAACCGGGCCCGCAGCTCCACCTCGATCCGCCAGGATGTCCCGAAGACGTAGATGCGCCACAGATACCGCAGGATGGCCACGCCCACGGCGAGGCCCAGGAGGGCCGCCACGTACCCCAGCAGGCCGCGGGTGTCGACCGCCCCGCGATCCAGGGCGTCGGTGAGCCGGCCGATCAGCCGCGGGATCACCAGCTGGAGGACGTCCGTGCCGATCAGGGCCGCGAGGCCGACAGCGTAAGGGCGCCAGTGCTGGCGGATGAAGCGCAGGAGGAACGCCATTCGTGTACCCACGCGGGTGGACACCCTTTCGCGCTACCGCCCGTGCCCCCGGAAACAAGCCAGCCCCGCTCGAAGCGGGCGGGCGGCGGGACGGTGGGCAACCAGTGGCGACGATTCCCTTGCAGCGTGTACGGAAGCGGACGCGTCCGCCTGGAAAACGGTCCGCTGCCGGGAGCAATGCTGACGAACAACCAGTATAGCACAGGAGGTGGTCTGGTTCAGCCCTGCCCGGGGATGCGCCCGGCCTGCCTGCGCGATGTGCGAAGCGGCCGCGCCGGGGGCGCGGCCGCTTCGGCATGGGTGGCGCGGGTGCCAGGCGCCGTGCGGCGCCGTGCCCGCTGGACGGCATCATTCCTCGCCGCGGGCGTAGTGGGTGCCGACGGCGGCGGGCGGTGT
>DATCKH010000198.1:0-1903 GCA_036562425.1 Thermaerobacter sp.
GCTGCACCGCCCGCACGCCCGCCGCCAGGGCTTCTTCCACCAGTTTCACGGCATCCCGATCACCGGCCAGGCCCAGGTCACACACCAGGTAAAGCCCCAGCTTCTCTCGCCACCCCTGGGGCCGCCGGCCTTCACCGGCGGTCGCCTGCCCGCTCGCCGGGGCGGGCCGTGGCGGCTGGCTGGTGGTACCGGTCATGCCTCGTACCACTCCCACGGGTTCGTCATGGCTGGTTCCACTTCCCCAGGTTCACCGAATGAGCAAGGTTCGTCCGAACAGGTTCCCCCGAAGGAGGCCGGGCCACGGCGCCCGCAGGGCCGGGGTGCCCCCGACCCGGCTTGCCGGGGCACGCCCCGGCCGGTCAGGCCTCGCGGATGCGGAGGCCGTCCACGCGGGCGGTGCCCGCGGCCCCCAGGGCGTAGAGCTCGTCCAGGAGGGCGGCCTGGAAACTACCCGGTCCCGCTGCTCTGGACGCCGCTCGTTCCGCGGCCCGCCCGTAGACCGCCATGGCCAGCGCCGCGTCCCGGGCCGGGTCTTCCGAACCGGCCAGGAAGACGGCCACGGCGGCCGTGGCCGCGCAGCCGCCCCCGGTGACCACCGCCAGCAGGGGATGGCCGTTGTCCACCGCCCACAGGCGCCGGCCGTCGGTGACCAGGTCGGTGGCGCCGCTGGCTACCACGGTGCAGCCGTAGCGTGTCGCCAGTTCCCGTGCCGCCCCGGCCACTTCTTCCAGGGGGACCCGCTCGCTGTCCACGCCGCGGCTGCGGCCGGCGGCCCGGTCCGGGGCGGCCAGGGCGAGGATCTCCGCCCCGTTGCCCCGAACCGCCGTCACACCCTGCTCCAGGAGGCGGCGGGAGGTCTCCAGGCGCAGTGGCGTGAAGCCGGCGCCCACCGGGTCCAGGATCACCGGCACCCCGTGCCGCCGGGCCTCCCGCTGGGCGGCCAGGAAGTCCTCCACGTCCCTGGCCCGCAGGCTGCCGATGTTGATCACCAGCGTGCCCGCCCGGCCGGTGATGGCGGGGAACTCCTCCGGTTCCGGCGCCATGATCGGCGACGCCCCCAGGGCCAGGGTGACGTTGGCCGTCCACTGCATCACCACCAGGTTGGTCAGGTGGTGGATCAGGGGCCGCGCCTGGCGCACCCGGCGCAGGCTCCGGGCAGCTTCCTCCTCCCAGCCGGCGCCCGGGCCGGCGTGAGCCGCGGGCGCCGCGGGCCCTGCCGGGGAGTCCGGCGGCTGGGCCGGGGAGTGGCCGCGGGAGGTCTCAGAGGTCGTAGGGCTCGCAAAGGTGTCAGAGGTATCAGAGGATCCAGGCCCGCCCACGGGGTGCATAGGGTGTTCCCTCCCTGCCGTTGGGTACGGCTGTGGTGATGCCTCCTGCCGCTGGCGGCGATCGCCTCGATCCCGCCAGCCCGCTGCCGCGGCTCCGGCCAGTCCCTCCTACCGCCGCGCGGGGCCGTGCTCGGCGGCGGAAGCAGGCACCAGGCGCAGGATGAACCAGGCGACCACCGCACCCACCGCGCTGCTGGCGGTGAAAGGCACGATATAGAAGAACCAGGCGGCCACCTCGTGCCCCAGGAGCCAGCGCGCCACGGGAAAGGCGACCATCGCCCCGAGGATGCCGGTGCCCACGATCTCGCCGGCCACGGCGGCCGCCGGTCGCCGTGCCATGCGGAAGAACAGGCCCGCCAGGGCCGCGCCGAACAGGCTGCCCGGAAAGGCCAGCGGCGTCCCGATGCCCAGCAGGTTGCGCAGCGTGCTGATGACCAGCGCCACCGCCACCGCCCAGCCCGGCCCCAGCCACACGGCGGCCAGCACGTTGATGGCGTGCTGAACGGGCGTTGCCTTCGCCACCCCCACGGGCACCACCAGGGCGCCCGCCAGCCAGGTGCCGAGGGCGACGAGGA
>DATCKH010000201.1:0-3135 GCA_036562425.1 Thermaerobacter sp.
CCGGCGCCCCGCCTGCCGCACGCCGCCGGCGCCCCGCCTGCCGCGCGCCGCCGGCCCCCGGCGTACCGCTCACAGCATGCTCATGGGATCGGCGTCCAGTTGCAACAGGACACCCGCGGGCCACGAGGACCGCACGCGGGCGGCCGCCGCCCTGGTGGCCTCCAGGAGGGCGTCCTGCTCGGTGGCCCGCGCCAGCACGTGCCACCGCCAGCGGCCGCGCAGCCGCTCGATGGGGGCCGGCGCCGCCGGCGTCACCTCGCCGCCCGGCACCGCGCGGGCCGCCACTTCCTCCCGCCACACCCCGGCCAAGTGGACGGCCGCGCGCTCCACGGTGGAGCGCTCGTTCCCCGCCACCACCGCCCGCACCAGGTGGCTGAAGGGCGGGAAGGACAGCTCCCGCCGTTCCTCGATCTCGCGGGCGAAGAAGGCCTCGTAGTCATGGTTACGGACCGCCTCGAGGCAATAGTGCTCGGGGGTGTAGGTCTGAATCACCACCACGCCCGGCTCGGGGCCGCGGCCAGCCCGGCCGGCCACCTGCTCCAGGAGGGTGAACGTGCGCTCGTGGCGGCGGAAGTCGGGCATGTGCAGGGCCGTGTCGGCGGAGACCACGCCCACCAGGGTGACACCCGGCACGTCCCAGCCCTTGGCGATCATCTGGGTGCCGATGAGGATGTCGATCTGCCCCGCGGCAAACCGGCGATAGATCGCCTCGTGGGTCCCCCGCCGGGCCGTCACGTCGGCGTCCATGCGCTGGATGCGGGCGCCGGGGAACAACTGCCGGGCGTACTCCTCCACCCGCTGGGTGCCCAGGCCGAAGGGCCGGATGGTGCGCCCGCCGCAGCCGGGGCACACGGTGGGAGGCACCTGCCGGTGATCGCAGTAATGACACCGGCACTGCATGCGCCCGGAAGGCAACTGGTGGAAGGTCAACGAGACGTCGCAGTGGGGACAGCGCAGGACGAACCCGCACTCCCGGCACAAGAGCACGGTGTGATAGCCGCGGCGGTTGAGGAAGAGCAGCACCTGCTGCCCGGCCGCCAGCCGCTGCTCAATCAGCCCGTGCAGGAGGCGGCTGAAGATGGAGCGGTTCCCCGCCTCGAACTCGCGGCGCATGTCCACCACTTCCACCGCCGGCAGCGGCCGGTCGGCGACGCGCCGGGACAGGCGCAAGAGCCCGATTTCCCCCGCCCGGGCGCGGTAATAGGTCTCCACCGAGGGCGTGGCGCTCCCCAGGATCACCACAGCCCCTTCGATGCGCGCCCGGGCCAGGGCCACCTCGCGGGCGTGGTAGCGCGGCGTCTCTTCCTGCTTGTAGCTGTTCTCGTGCTCCTCATCGACGATGATGAGACCCAGTTCGGGCACGGGAGCGAAGATGGCCGAGCGGGCGCCCACCACCACCGGGTGCCGGCCCGCCCGAATCCGCCGCCACGTGGCCAGGCGCTCGGTGGCCGACATGGCGCTGTGGAGCACGGCCACCCGGTCCCCGAAGCGGGCGCGGAAGCGCGCCACCGTCTGGGGCGTCAGCGCGATTTCCGGCACCAGGCAGATGGCACCCCGGCCCGCAGCCAGGACGCCGGCGATGGCCCGGAGGTACACCTCGGTCTTGCCGCTGCCCGTCACTCCGTGCAGCAGCGTAACCCGCGGCCCGCGCCCCCGCAGGCTCTCCTCCAGGCGCCGGCATACCTCCGCCTGCTCCGGCGTTAGCGGCGGCGGCACTTCCCGGGGCGGGAGGGGCCCCTCCAGACCGGCAGCCGGCTCCCGGTCGTAGATCTCCACCCATCCCCGCTCCACCAGGGCTTTCAAGGAGCCGTGAGTGGCCCGGGCCTGCTGGAGCAGGCGGGACTGGGGAAGCTCGCCGGCCTCCAGCAGCACGTCCAGCAAGGCCGCCTGCCGGGGCGCCCGGGCCCGCAGCTTCTCCAGCTCGGGGCGGATCAGCGCGGGCTCGACCTTGAGGCGGGCCCAGCGCTGCGGTGCCAGGCGCACCCCTTCCCCCCGGGCGCCGGGCGGCAGCATGGCGCGCAGCGCCTGGACGAACAGGCACAGGTATCGCCGCTCCATCCAGCGCGCCAGCTCAATGAGGGCGGGCGTGAGCACCGGCACCGGATCCCGGAGGGCCAGGATGGGCCGCAGCCGCTCGGGTGGGAGGTCCGTCCGGTCAGTGAAGCCGACCAGGGTCGCCTCCACCCGCCGGTGGCCGAAGGGTACCAGGAGACGGTGGCCGACCTGAAGGCGGCCGGCCAGCTGGGAGGGGATCAGGTAGTGGAAAACGCGGTCGACGTCGCTGGCGGCGATGTCGACGATCACCTCGGCCAGCGGGCCGCTCACGAGGATCGCTCCTTCACCAGGGCGACCAGGCGGTCGAGGATGGCGTCGGCCACCTCCCGCTTGCTCATCTGCGGCAAGGGCTCGACCCGGCCATCGGCGAACACGAGGGTGACGATGTTGGTATCCACCTCGAAGCCGGCCCCGGGCTGGGAGACGTCGTTGAGGACGATGAAATCCAGATTCTTCTCGCGGATCTTGCGCTGGGCGTTCTCCAGCAAGTCACACGTTTCGGCGGCAAAGCCCACCAGCACCTGGCCCGGCCGCTTGCGCTGGCCCAGTTCCCGCAGGATGTCGGTGTTGGGCTCCAGCTCCACCACGGGTGCCACCGCCGCCTTCTTCAGCTTGTGGGCGGACGGGTGTGCGGGGCGGAAGTCGGCCACCGCCGCCGCCTTGATGATGGCGTCGGCCTCACCGGCCCGGGCCAGGACGGCCTCCAGCATCTCCCGGGCCGTCTCCACCCGCACGACCTCGACCCCCGGCGGGTCGGGCAGCGATACCGGCCCGCTCACCAGCGTCACCGCGGCGCCCCGGTCGCGGGCTGCCTCGGCCAGAGCGAACCCCATCTTGCCCGAGGAGCGGTTGCTGATGAAACGGACGGGGTCGATGGGCTCCCTCGTGGGCCCCGCCGTGACCAGAAAGCGCATTCCCGCCAGATCCCGCCGCCGCGCCACCAACCGTTCCGCCGCGGCCACGATGGTCAGGGGCTCCGGCAACCGGCCGATGCCACTGTAACCCTCGGCCAGCGGGCCTTCTTCGGGTTCCAGGACTTCGTAACCCAGCTCGCGCAGCCGCCGGATGTTGGCCTGGACG
>DATCKH010000204.1:0-9210 GCA_036562425.1 Thermaerobacter sp.
TAGTTCTTCACGCTCGAGCATCGCCCTTCCGCTCATTCCCAGTACTGGCACCGTGCAACACAGGATCAGGCCGTGGCGAGCCGAACACTCCCGCTGGCACCCCCCGTGTCCCCGAATCATGCGGTAATCGAAACCAAACCCCGCAGGACTCCCCGGGGCCCCTCACCGATTCCGGAGGTGATGACGGCGGTGCCGGATACCCCCTTGCCGGAACCTATGGAGCAGTACCTTGAGTCCAAGCGGATCGAACGCGGCTTGAGCCACTCCACGCTGGCTGAGTACCGCCGCGATCTGCTGGATTTCTGCCGCTGGCTGTCCGCTCGGCGCCGCAAATCGCTCGACCAGCTGGGCCCCGACGACCTGGCGGCCGTCGACCGCGACCTGGCTCGCAAATGGCTGGCTCACCTCGATGAGCGCGCACTGGCGCCCGCGACCCGGGCCCGGCGCCTGTCGTCGGTAGGGGGATGCTTCAAATGGCTGGCTGCCGAAGGGCTGATTCCAAGGGACCCCTTCGCCCGCCTGGAGCGGCCCATCGCCGGCGAGCGGCACAAGCGGCTGCCTATGTATCTGTCGGAGTCGGAGGCCGAGCGGCTGCTGCAAACCGTCCTGTCCGACGAGGGGCTGTCGCCCAGGCAAAAGGCCCACCACGCCCGGTTGAAGGAGCGCGACTACGCTCTCATCACCTTGCTGCTCTACCAGGGCCTGCGGATCAGCGAGGCGGTCGGCCTGCGGCTGGGCGACCTCGACTTCCAGGACGGAACGGTGCGGGTCATCGGCAAGGGCGACAAGGAGCGCCTCCTCCCTCTCCACCGGCGCAGTCAAGGGGCGCTGCAGCTGTATCTCAGGGCGTGGCCAGGCCCGCGCAAGCCCCGGGCACCGCAGGATCCGCTGTGGTGGACCCTGAGCGGCCGGCCCCTGACCAAGAACGCGGCCCAGGTGGCCGTAAAGCGACACCTGACGCGGGCCGGCCTGTGGCGGGCCAGCGCACACAAGCTGCGCCACACCTTCGGGACCCGGCTGGCTGAAGCGGGGGTGGACCTCCTGGTCATCAAGGACCTGCTGGGGCACGCTACGGTGGCCACCACCCAGATCTATGCCCACGTGGCGCAGGGACGGCTGAGGGAGGCGATGGAACGACTTCGATGAGGGGCAGCGGTCCGTTGGCGGGAAAGCCCTGGAGGCCGAACGCGGGACCGCTGCCGGACACGGGTTCGTCCGACGGCCCTGTTGGCCCATTATCCAGTGCGGTTCTCCAGCAGGGTTGCCAGGTGCGGCTGCCGGCCGCGGTTGCCTCATCCTGGTGGCTTTGGTATCCATGGAGTAGTATCCACGGCGGCGGGTAGTGGTCACTCGGGCGGCCGGCGCTGGATGGCCGGGCAGCCGCCAGTGGCTGGCCCGGCCGCCGGAGGCCGCAGCAGCGGCCGGGTTATCGACGGGAGAGGAATGGCCACGACTTCGACCTGCACGCCGTCCCGCACCGCCGGGTCTTTCCTCCAAGTAGCCGGTGACCGCCGCGAGACCCCCTCCTACCCCGCGCGGCGGTGGTTGCTGCTGGCCGCGGCGACCCTGCAGCAAGCGGGCCTCACCTTCGTCCGGTTCGGTATCCCGGTCCTGGCGCCCTTCGCCCGCGCCGACCTGGGGCTGTCGCTAGGAGAGACCGGTGTCCTCCTGGGAGCGTTCGACTTCGGCGCGCTGCTCACGTTCTACGTGACGGGTCGCCTGACGGACCGCCTGGGCGAGCGAGTGGTCATGGCTGCAGGTGCGGTGATCACCGGCCTGCTGGCCGCCGCCGCGGCAGCCAGTGGGAGCTTTACAAGCCTTGTGGTGTGGCTCACACTGGCCGGCATCGGCTTCCCGTCCAGCCAGGTGGCCGGCAGCCAGGCGGTCATCGGGTGGTTCCCGGTCCGGGAACGGGGCCTGGCCATGGGCATCCGCCAGGCCGGTCTCCCGGCGGGTGGTTTCGCCGCGGCCCTGGCCCTGGCGTGGATTGCCCATCTGGCCGGCTGGCGCCAGGCATTGCTGGTCGCCGCCATGGGATGTGCCGCCAGCGGCCTGCTTACCTACGCGATCCTGCCCAGGGAGCACCCTGCGGTTGCCGGCGCCGCCCGCGGCGAGGCAGCGCGGTGGCATACGCAGAAGCGCAGGACGCCTCCTCCCTGTCAAGAAGGGATGCCCGGCCCCCGCAATGAGCAGGCCGGTGGAGAGTCGTTCTGGGCGTTGCCCCGCTGGTTCCTCCGCAACCGCCCGGTGCTCTTGACCACCCTCATGGCGTGCTTGCTGGCAGCGGTTCAGTTCAGCATCACGGGATATCTCCCCTTATTCTTAGAAGACCTCTTCCGCTGGCCGCGGGACGCCGCGGCGCGGCTGCTCCTGGCCGTGCACGCCGGTGGCATGGCCGGCCGCCTGGCCTGGGGCTGGTTGTCCGACCGCGTGTACAGGGGCGAGCGAACCCGGCCACTGGCGGTGGTAGCCATCTGCGGGGCCGCGGTGTCTGCCGGCCTGGCGCTGCTGGCCCGGTTCACCGGGGCGGGCGCGGGTGGAAGTCTCTCTCCGGGCGTTGCTCTTCTGGTGGCGATGGCCTTCGCGGCCGGCTTCACCTGCCTGGGTTGGAACGGGCTCTACACCACGCTGGTGGCCGAGCAGGCGGGGATCCGGTCGGCGTCGGTCCTCGGACTTAGTATGACCGTCCTCTACGTGGCGACGATGCTGGCGCCGCCCGCCTTCGGGCATGTGGTGGAGCTGGCGGGAGATTACTCCGTGGCCTGGGCTTCACTGGTGGTCCTGCAGGTCCTGGCGCTGGGCGCCATCGCCGGCACTGCCCGGGCGCTGGCGACGTCCAGCGGCGGCGCGCGGAGGGATCCTGCCGCGGGACTGTAAGAGATTGCGTAGAAAGAGCTAGCCGGCGGTGCTATTGCTGAAGTTGCCATCGCGAAGGCGCCGCGTCAATGACACGTTCAGGAACAAGGGGTGGATGAAGCATGCGGGTGGCCATCATCAGCGACGTCCACGGTAACCTGCCCGCCCTGGAGGCGGTCCTGGCCGACATCGACCGCCGGTCCGCCGATGCCGTTTACTGCCTGGGTGACGTCTGCTTCAAGGGGCCGCACGCCGCGGAATGTGTCGACCGGTTGCGCCAGCGCGGCATCCCGACGGTGCGGGGGAACACCGACCGGTACCTGGCCGGGGCGGCAGCCGGGGAAGTCCCCGAACAGGCACGTGCCTTGCTCGCCCCGTGGCGGGAGGCCCTGGGCGAGGAGCGGCTGGCCTGGTTACGGGACCTGCCCGGTCATATCGAAGCAACCGTGGACGGGATCCGGGTACTGCTGGTGCACGGCTCGCCCCGATCGGACGAAGAGCCCATCCTGCCGTGGCCGGTAAACGGCGCGGGGCAGGGGGCCGGCGCGCCGGTGGCCCTGGAAGAGGTGCTGGCGGGCGTTACGGCCGGCGTCGTCTGCTTCGGCCACCACCACCTGCAGCTGGCCTGGCGCCACGGGGAGCGACTGTTGCTGGGACCCGGCAGCGTGGGCATGCCCTTCGACGGCGACCCGCGGGCGGCCTACGCCTTGCTGGAAGTGGACCCCGAGGGAGCCCGTGCCCAGGTGAGCCTCGTCCGGGTGCGGTACGACGTCGAGGCCACCATCGCCGCTCACCGGCGCCTGGGGTTCGACAAGGTGGACCCGGGATATGCGGCGGTGTTACGGGCCGCCCGCCAGCAACCCGCGTCATAAAGGCGTCGTAAACCGTAAACGCGTCCTCAGCGCGTTACCAGCACCCTGGCGCGGCGACATGAAGGGCTTGCAAGTTGAGAGGCAGAGGTGGGCCGTGGGAAAACACGCGGCGGGCCCGGCCGCCGGCAGCGGCCGGGCCCGCCACTCTCAAGGCGGCTATTCGTCAGCTGGTTTCGACCTTGAGAGGCGACCGCTCTCTCCCCTCGCCTCCCCCACCGGCATCCTCCAGGGCGGCGAACTCCCGGAAGGCGCGCACCTGCTTGGACGTCCCGACCACCACCACCGTGTCTCCGGGTTGAAACACCGTATCGGGTGACGGGTTCGTCAGGATCGTGTCGCCGCGGCCGATGGCCACCACGGATGCCCCCGTCTGCTGCCGGATGCGCAGCTCGCGAATGGAGCGGCCTGTGAGGGGGCTTCCCTCCTCCACCTTGACCCAGTCCACCTCGAGCTCGGCGGCGACCCGCCGCAGGGGCTCGAGCAACTCATCACCGAGCACCTCGGCGATGAGCGGTGCGTAACGCTCGCGGCGGACCCGGTCCAGGAAGCGCTGGATGTCGCGGTCTGCCAGGCCCGTACTGGTCAGCACTTCTCTCGCCATCTCGAGCTCGGCCTCCAGTTGCGGTTGAATGGCCTGGTAGACGCCCAGCTTGGCGAGGTCGCGTAGCTCTTCTTCCCCGCCGGCCCGGGCGATGATGCGGGCGTCCGGGTTCATGGACCGGACGGTGCGCGCCACCAGGAGGGTGGTGGCGGGGTCGGGCAGTGTCAGGACCACCATGCGTGCCCTGGTCGCGCCGGCACCGTCGAGAACGGGCGGAGACGAGGCGTCGCCAAAGACCACCGCCAGCCCCTCGCCGGCTGCCTCGCTGGCGCGCTGGGCATCCAATTCCACCACGACGAAGGCCTGGTTCAGGCGCCGCAGCACATTGGCCAGGAAATGGCCTGTGCGGCCGAATCCGGCGATGATGACGTGATCGTTGAGTCCCTCTTCCGGCAGGTTGCGGTTCGCCAGCGGCTCGGTCCCGACCCTGCGGCGCCAGAACCGGTAAGCGGGCTCCGCCAGCGCTTCCGTCACCGGTGTCAGGGCGATAGACGCCACGGCCAGGGCCAGGGTGGTGTTATATACCGGTGGGGAGATGGCGCCGGCGGTCAGCCCCTCGCGGGCCAGGACGAAGGAGAACTCTCCCAGTTGCCACAGGCCCAGGCCGGTCACGAAAGGCACGATGTTCCCGTAGCCGAAAGCTCGCGTCACTCCCGCGAAGATCAGTCCTTTCCCCACCAGTACGGCGAGAAGCAGGGCCGCCAGGATCCCGGCCTGGCGGCCCACGATGGCCGGGTCGATCAGCATTCCTAGCGACACAAAGAAGACCATGGCGAAAACGTCCCGAAGCGGCCGCACTTCGGCCAGCGCCTGGTAGCTGTAAGCCGAACCGCTCAGTACCACGCCCGCGGCGAAGGCACCGATGGCCATGGACAGGCCGGCCAGGCGGGCGGCATAGCCCACCCCCAGACCCGCCGCCACCACTCCCAGGAGAAAGAGCTCCCGGGCGTTCCAGAGGGCGAGGCGGTGGATGATACGGGGAAACACGCGCTGGCCCAGGAAGACCACCCCGGCGATCAGGGCCGCGGCCCGCAAAATCGCCGCCAGGAGGTTGCCCGGACCACCCTCCAGCCCGGTGACCGCAGGCAGGAGCGGCATGAGGACGATCACGGCCAGATCCTGGACGAGAAGCAGGCCGATGGTGACCCGGGCCGCCAGCGTCTCCAGCACGCCTTTGGTCATGAGCACCTTCAGGACGGCCGCGGTGCTGGAAAACGAGAGAATGGCGCCGAACCAGAGCGCCTCCCCCGCCGGCCAGCCCAAGAGCCGCCCGAGGCTGTATCCCAGCGCGATGGTTAGGATGATCTGGACGGGCGTGCCGATCAGGGCCACCCGCCGGACGGGGGCCAGCTGCTCCAGGGGGAACTCGAGGCCTACGGTGAACAGGAGCAGGGCTACGCCGATCTCGGCCAGCAGTTCGAGGTTGTGAACAGAGGTTACGGTCGGGCCCGGTGTGGCCGGGCCGACGACGATGCCCGCCAGGACATACCCAACAACCAGTGGCAGCCGTAGCCACTGGGTGACGGCCCCGCCCACGACGGCGGCGATGAGCACCAGGGCCAGGTCTCGAGTCAGTTCCAACTCCGGACATCACCTCCATGTGCCGGGATAGGCAACCGGGGGAGCCAACAACCGGGGACGCCAACAGGAGCGGGGAGGCAACCGACCGAACGAGACCGAACGAGATTGGATACGATGCGCTTCCGCGGGCCGGGCGCTCCAACAAAACAGGGTTCCTATAGGAACCCTGTTTGACACACCGGACCCGGCTACCTTTCCGCGGCCGCCATCGGCTCGTGCGGACGGGCTGCGTGAGGACTGGAGTCGTCCGGACTGGCCGCCCGGCCCCTACTCCACCTTGACCTCGTCGATCTGGGCGCGCTGGAGCCTGCCGCTGAAGTCTACGTAGATGGCCTTCCACTCGGTGTACACTTCGAGGGCCGCCTGGCCCGCCTCGCGGTGGCCGTTGCCCGTATTGCGCATGCCGCCGAAGGGCAGGTGGATCTCGGCGCCGATGGTCCCGTGGTTGACATAGCAGATTCCCGTGGCCAGATCGCGCATGGCCACGAAAGCATTGCGCACGTTGTTGGTAAAGATGGAGCTGGACAGGCCGTACTGCACGCTGTTGTTGATCTCGATGGCCTCTTCCAGGCTCCGGATCTTCATGATGGCCAGCACCGGGCCGAAGATTTCCTCATTGGCGATGCGCATGTCCGGTGTGACGTCGGCGAAGATGGTGGGCTTGAAGAAGAACCCGCGGGCCAGCTCCCCTTCCGTCGCCGGTTCGCCGCCGACCACCAGCCGGGCTCCTTCTTCCTTGCCGACGCCGACATAATAAGAAACCTTCTCGACCGCCCGCGCGTTGATGAGCGGGCCCACGTCGGTCTGGGGATCGAGCCCGTTGCCCAGGCGCAGCTTGCGGGCGCGCTCGGCCAGGCGCTCCACCACCTCGTCGTAGACGGCCTCGTGCACCAGCAGGCGGCTGGTGGCGGTGCACCGCTGGCCGGTGGTGCCGAAGGCGCTCCAGGTCACCGCCTGTTCCACCAGATCCAGGTCGGCGTCATCCATGACGATGACCGCGTTCTTCCCACCCAGCTCCAGGTGCACCCGTTTCAGCTGGGCGCCGGCCACCTCGTTGACGTGCTTGCCGGACTCCACCGAACCGGTGAAGGAGATCATGTGCACGTCGGGATGGCGCAGCAGGGCCTCGCCCACCGTCTGGCCCGGCCCATAGACCAGGTTGAGCACGCCCGGCGGCAGGCCTGCCTCCTCGAAGATCTTGACCAGCTCGTAGGCCAGCCAGGGTGTGTCGGTGGCGGGCTTGAAGACGACGGTGTTGCCGGCAATCAGGGCGGGCATGATCTTCCAGGTCGGGATCGCCAGCGGGAAGTTCCAGGGCGTGATGGCGGCCACGACGCCGATGGGCTCGCGGACCGCCATGGCGAACTTGTCAGGCATCTCCGCGGGCGTGGTGTGGCCCAGCAGCCGCCGTCCCTCGCCGGCCATGTAGTAGGCCATGTCGATTCCTTCCTGGACGTCGCCCCGTGCCTCGGGCAGGACCTTGCCCATCTCCTGGGTCATCTTGCGGGCCAGCTCTTCCTTGCGCTCCCGCAGGAGCTCTCCCACCCGGAAGATGATCTCGCCGCGCCGCGGCGCCGGTACCTTGCGCCACTTGGCGAAGGCCGCCTTGGCGGCCGCCACGGCCTCGGCCACGTCTTCTTCCGTGCCCACGGCCGCTTGCCCTAGTACCTCGCCGGTGGCCGGGTTGATGTTGTCCACGTACCGGCCGGACCGGGGCTCCTTCCACTGGCCGTTGATGTAGTTCAGGTAGACCGTCACACGATACCCCCCTTGGCTCCGTGTCGGTGGCCGCGTCACCGGCCGCCCCGGGCCCGCGCGCTGGCGGTGACGCCGCGCGGGCTGATCGGCACCATTCGGAGGTTCGCGATGGGGACGGCCTACCCTTCTTTCTTGTTTTCGGCCGCATTGCCGGCCGGCTTGCCGTTTTCGTCTTCGGCGGCTGGCTCGTCGCCCGCCGCTCCGCCGGCTGCGGGGGCATCACCGGTGGCCCTGCTCAGCGCCTCCATCAACTGGTCCACAGTGACCGGGCGGAAGCCCCTTTCCCGCAGCGCGGTGAGGATGGCGGGCAGCTCTTGGACCGTCCGCGGCTCGGTGGCGTGGAGCATCAGGATGGCGCCGTTGTAGGCATGGGCTGCCAACCGCGGGGCCAACTGGCCGGGGGCCGGCGGGGGGACGTCGGGCACGCCGATGTTCGTCCACAGCAGTACCCTGTGCCCTTCCGCCTCGGCCCAGCGGAAGACGGCCGGGTCGCGCAGGCCCCCGGGCGGCCGGTAGTAGATCGTCCGCCGGCCCGTCAGTTCCCGAAGAAGCGCTGCCGTTCTGCGGATGGCCGCCCGCACCTCTCGCTCGCCAGCCGGCGCCGGTTCCTCGTGGCTCCAGCCGTGGTTTTCCACCTGGTGGCCGCGGCGGACCAGCTCGCGGACCAGTTCGGGGTGCGCGCGGGCGCGGGCGCCCCCCAGGAAGAAGGTGGCCCGGGCCCGGCCCCGCTCCAGGGCCTCGAGGAGTCCGGGCCAGGTCGCGGGATCGGGCCCGTCGTCGAAGGTGAGGGCCACGATCCCGCCGCGGGACTCCTCTCCGGCCGGAGGGTTCCCTCGCGCACCCCCATTGTCCCCGTTGGCGCTGCCGCTGGCGTCCTTCCCTCTCGAACTGCCGGTCTTCGGGGCGGGGGCGGCGGTCCGTTCGCGCGCGGCTGAACCTCGCTCCCCGTCCGGCGGGATA
The DNA here is from genome assembly GCA_036562425.1 of Thermaerobacter sp. Lineage (GTDB taxonomy): Bacteria > Bacillota > Sulfobacillia > Thermaerobacterales > Thermaerobacteraceae > ZC4RG37. The sequence goes on from DATCKH010000204.1 coordinate 8,629, forward strand.
CGCAGGCGCTGGCCGGCCCGGATCTGGGCCGGGTCGCGGAGCTGGTTGTAGCGCGCCAAATCGTCCACGCTCACCCCATACCGGCGGGCGATGCGGAAGAGGGTTTCCCCCGGGCGGACCACGTGCACCGGCGCGGCTGCCAGAGCGGCGTGGGGGAACAGGCGCGAGAAACCCGTCCAGGGAGCGGTCGAACCGTCCAGTCGGAGCCCCACGCCCCAACCCGTCAGGGCGGCCGCTACCACCAGGGCGGCCATGAGGACCCCGCGAGCGGCACGAGGCACGCCGCTCCGGGGCGACGGTCCCGGCTGGCGTCCCGGGGGAGGCGAGGTGCGGACGGGATCGGTGCGGTGCACGGGACGGGTCACCTGCCCGGATCAAAACAGCATGCCGGCGGCGCCGCCCAGGGCACCCAGGAGGAAGCCCAGCAGCATGCGCGGGCCGAGATGAGCTAGGGGGGTAGGCTGGCCGGGGAACAACAGGTGCCCCAGCACGCTGCCGGCAAGGACGTAGATCAGGCCGGCGAGCCCGCCGTGGAGCCAGCCGCGGCGCTCGGCCGCCCGGGCGGAGACCGCCCCGCCCGCC
>DATCKH010000212.1:0-9977 GCA_036562425.1 Thermaerobacter sp.
AGAACCCGGCCATGACCATCGTCGATACCGACGTCCACCGGAGGAACACGTCCGGCCAGGCGGCCAGCACCAGCGTGAAGAAGGCGCACACCGCCAGCACGGTCCAGACCGGAGCCGGTACCTGCACGGGCGTGTCCGGTACCGGCTCCTTCTCCGCCGGTACCACGTACATGTAACGGACGAGATTGTAGTAGTAACCGACGGAGATCGCGCTGTTGAGAGCGATGATCACCGGCAGCCAGTAGTTGCCCGCCGCGATCAGCGCCCGGAAGACCATGAACTTGGCCATGAAACCGGCGGTGAGGGGTAGCCCGATCAGCGAAACCAGGAACACCACCAGCAGCGCGGCCAGCGCGGGCTCGCGCCGGCCCAGGCCGGCGAAGTCTCGCAATTGCTCCCCCTCGCCCTGGGCCTGCAGGGCGGTCACCACGGCGAACGCTCCGATGTTCATGAAGACGTAGGCCATGACATAGTACAGGACCGCCGGCCGGCTGAGCTCGCTGCCCGCGCCCACGGCGGCCAGGATGTATCCCGCGTGGGCGATGGACGAATAGGCCAGAAGCCGCTTGACGTTCACCTGTCGCAGGGCCGCCACGTTGGCCACCGTCATGGTCAGCACGGCCAGGGTGAGGAAGGCAGTCTGCCACACCGGGGCCGCGTCCTCGAACGCCGTAAAGAAGACGCGCACGATGGCCGCGAAGGCCGCGCCCTCGGAAGCCACGGCCAGGTAGGCGGTGATGGGCGTCGGCGCCCCCTGATAGGCATCGGGCAGCCAGAGGTGGAAGGGCACGGCGCCCGCCTTGAAACCGAGCCCAGCGATCAGGAAGGCCGCGCCCAGAACCAGCAGCGACCACTGGCCCGCGCCCGCACCGGCCACTTGCTGCACCTGCTGCGCCAGCTCCATCAGGTCAAAGGTGCCCGTGGCACCGTACAGCAGGGAGATCCCGAACAGGAGGATTCCCGAGCTCAGCGCCCCGTTCAGGAAGTACTTCAGCGATGCTTCCTGGGAGCGCGGATCCTCCCGCATCAGGCCCGCCAGGGCGTAGGAGCTGAGGGACAGCAGCTCCAGGCCAACGTAAAAGGTCAGCAGGTTGGCCGCCCCGGCCATGAACAGCGCGCCCGTGGTGGCCAGGAGCAAGAGGCTGAAGTACTCGCCCGCGGCGATGCCGCGCCGGGCCACGTAATCGATGGAGATCAGGGCAACCAGGGCCGTCGCGATCAGGAACACGGCCTTGAAGAAGGCCGTGAAGCCGTCCCTGGCCACCATCCCGCCCAGGATGGCACCGGGGTCGCCGGCATCACGCCGCACGGCCACCATGGCGGCCACCACGCCGGCGGCGGCCAGGTAGCCGATCCAATCCCGCCGCGCGCCGGCCCCCCGCTCCTCGCCGGCAAAGGCGTCGGCCAGGAGCACGAGCAGCGCCGTGGCAGCCAGGATGATCTCCGGCAAGATGAAGACCAGTTCATCGGCGCGCAGGACCGGCATGCTCACATCCCTCCCAGCTTGGCGACGAACTGCGTGACCGGCGCGTTGAGGATGTCCATCACCACGCCGGGGAACCAGCCGAGCAGGAGCATGCCGGCGACCAGCGGGACGAACGTCACCAGTTCACGGCCGGTCACGTCAGGCAGGCCCGCGTACTCTTCTCGCGGCCCGCCCATGGCCACCCGCTGCAGCATGGTCAGGTTGTACATCGCGGCGCCCACGAGCCCGACCAGGGCGGCGTAGACCGCCACCGGGAACACCGGCAGCGTCCCCATCAGCGAGAAGAACTCGCCGATGAAGGTGCTGAATCCCGGCAGCCCCAGGTTGGCGAAGGCCGCGATGGCCAGGAAGGTGGCACCGACCGGCGTGGTCCGGAACATGCCGCCCAGCTTGTCGAAGTCGCGCGTGTGCGTGCGGTCATACCAGAAGCCGACCAGCAGGAACAGCAGCGCCGAGGCGAGCCCGTGAGCCACCATCATGAACACCGCCGCGGACGAGGCCGCCTGGGCTGCCGAGGCGGCGATGGCCGGCTCCAGGCCGGCCGCCTGCGCCCCGGCGGCGGCCGCCAGCGCCAGCACCACGAAGCCCATCTGGCTCACCGACGAGTAGGCCACCAGCCGCTTGAAGTCCCGCTGGCCGAGGGCGCTGAAGGCGCCGTAGATGATGGCGATCACGCCGAAGGCCGCCAGCACGCCCGACAGTTCCCGCGCCACGTCGGGCAGCGTGGGCCAGGTGATACGCATCATGCCGTAGGTGCCCATCTTCAGGAGCAACGCCGCCAGGATCACGCTGATCGGCGTCGGCGCCTCCACGTGGGCGTCGGGCAACCACGTGTGGACCGGCCACATGGGCGTCTTGATGGCGAAGCCGGCCAGCAGCAGGACGAACAGCGGCAGCTTCAGCGCCTCCGGCACCGCGGCGGGAGCGCGCTGGGCCAGCTCGATCATGTCGAAGCTGCTGGCGCCCGTCAGGAAGTACAGCGCCAGGATGCCCACGATGAGCACGATGCTGCCCACCAGGGTGTAAATGAAGAACTTCATCGCCGCGTAATCCCGCCGCGGCCCGCCCCAGATCCCGATCAGGAAGTACATCGGGATGAGGGACAGCTCGAAGAACACGTAGAACAGCAGGTAATCCAGCGCCAGGAAGACGCCGAAGATGCCCACGATCAGGAACTGCAGCAGGACCCAGTACTCCTTGACCCGGTGCTCGATGTTCCAGGACGCCAGGGCGGCCAGCGGCGCTACTAGCGCCGTCAGCGCCACCAGGGCCAGGGAGATGCCGTCCACGCCCAGGTAGTACTGGGCGCCCAGGCTGGGGATCCAGTCGTAGCGCTCGACAAACTGCGGCCCCGACACGGCCGGGTCGTAGCCCGCCCACACCGCGGCCACCAGCAGGACCGGCACCGCCAGGGCCACGGTGCCCAGCGTGCGGATGGCCTGCTTGCTCCCGGCCGGCAGCAGCAAGGTGATCAGGGCCCCGAGCGCCGGCACCCCCAGGATCAGGCTCAGGTAGGGCAGCGACGCGCTCATCACCTCAGGCCTCCCGTCACTTGCAAGATCAGCAGGGCAAGGGCCACGACCCCGGCGAACAGCGTCAGCATGTAGGTGTGGACAAGGCCCGTGGACCAGCGCCGGGTCACGTCCCCTACCCACACCGTGAGCCGCGCGACACCGTTGACCAGCCCGTCCACCACCGCCCGGTCGAAGCCGGCCACCAGCCGCGCCAGCAGCGCCGATCCACCCAGGACGAACCGCTCATAGGCCCAGTCGAAGAACCACTTCTCCCGCAACACGTAGTAGGGCGTCTCCAGGGCGGCGCGCAGGGTCGCAGTGGAGATCCAGCGCAGGCCGTAGACCACGATCCCGGCCAGGATGCCGCCCACGGAGAACAGCGTGCCGGTCAGCACCACCACGCTCTCCGGCTCATGGGCGGCCACGTGCTCGCCGAAGGTGATGAATTCGTGGACCGGCGCTCCGAACAGCTTGGGCGCCAGGAAGCCCGCGGTGAGGGCCGGGATGGCCAGCAGGATCAGCGGCCACGTCAGCTCCGGCCCGCCCTCGTGGGCATGCTCGTAACGATGCAGGTCACGAGGCTGCCCGAAGAAGGTAAGGATCAGCGCCCGCGTCATGTAGAAGGCGGTCAGCCCGGCCGTCACGGCGCCGACCCAGAACAGGACGGGATAGCTGGAGTCGTAGGCCGCCAGCAGGATCTCGTCCTTCGAGTAGAAGCCGGAGAAGGGCCAGATCCCGGACAGCGCCAGCATGCCGACGGCGAAGGTTAGCGCGGTAACCTTCAACTTGCGGGCCAGCCCGCCCATCTCGTGGATGTTCTGGGTGTGGACGGCGTGGATCACGGCGCCCGAGCCCAGGAAGAGCAGGGCCTTGAAGAAGCCGTGGGTCCACAGGTGGAACATGGCGGCGGCGTAGCCGCCCACGCCCAGGGCCATCACCATGTAGCCCAGCTGGCTGACGGTCGAGTACGCCAGCACCTTCTTGATATCCGACTGGACGATGGCGATGGTGGCGGCCAGGAAGGCGGTGAAGGCACCCAGGAAGGCGACCACCGCCAGGGCCGTCGCCGACTGCGCGAAGATGAAGTAAGTACGCGCGATCAGGAAAACGCCCGCAGCCACCATGGTGGCGGCGTGGATCAGGGCGCTGACCGGCGTGGGACCGGCCATGGCGTCCGGAAGCCACACGTGCAGCGGCGCCTGGGCGGACTTGCCCACCGCGCCCCCGAAGATCAGCAGGGCCGCCACCGTCATGGCCCGCGTGAAGTCCACCCCACCACCGGCGCTGTGCTCCACCCAGGCCTGCCAGTCGTCGAAGCGCAGGCTGCCGGTGAGCTTGAACATGTACCAGAACCCGGCCATCATCAGCACGTCGCCGATGCGGGTGGTGATGAAGGCCTTGTAAGCAGCCGCCTGGTTCGGCCGCTCCTCGAACCAGTGGCCGATGAGCAGGTACGAGCAGGCCCCCATGATCTCCCACCACAGCAGCCAGAAGACCGCGTTGTCGGAGATCACGAGGCCCAGCATGGCGCCCGTGAAGAGGGAGATGAGCGAGAAATACCGGTTGTACCGGGCATCGCCATGCATGTACCCCAGCGAGAACACGTGCACCATCAGGCTCACGAAGGAGACCATGAGCAGCAGCGCCGCTTCCAGGTTGTCCACCCGGAACCCGGCGCGCACCTCGAAGTCACCGATCCGCAACCAGGGATACGAGGCCGCGTACCCTTCCGGGCTCGCCACGGCGTCCCGGAACACGCTCGCCGCCAGCACCGTGGCCGCCAGCATACCCGCGACCCCGATCCAGCCCGCCCGCTCCCCGAGCCGCCGGCCGAAGAAAACGGTCAGGACGAAGGCGATCAGGGGAAATACCGGGATGAGCCAGGCCGACTCCACGCCCTTCACCTCGCTGTCCGATCAGCCACGCATGAGCCGGATCTTGTTGATGTCCACCTCGCCGCGCCGGCGCACGACCATGAGCACGATGCCGATGCCGATCGCCGCCTCCGCCGCAGCGATGGCGATGATGAAGAGGCCGAAGATCTGCCCCTCCACCGAACCCGGGTCGAGGTACCGGTTCAGAGCCACCAGGTTAAGGTTGACGGCGTTCAGCACCAGCTCGATGCACATCAGGATGCGGATGGCGTTGGTCCTGGTCAGGGCGCCCCACAACCCGATGCAGAAGAGCAAGGTGCCCAGGACCAGGTAATAGGCCAGGGGGATGCCCGCTCCCATCACCGGTCTACCTCCTCACCGGCCGCGACCCGGGCCTGGGGCTGGTGCCCCGGCTCGGACGCCGCGCGGGACGCCGGGCGCCGGCCATCCGCCTCGCGCACGTCGCGGCGCGTCAGGCCGATGGCGCCGATGAGCGCCGCCAGCAGGGCCGCGGATGCGATTTCGAAAGGCACGCTGTAGCGGGTGAACATCTCCCGGCCGATGACCCCCAGGTCGTCGGTCACCGGCTCGCCCTGGGGTACCGCCGGCAGGCCGGCCCTGGCCAGCATCACCAGGATGACCACCGCCAGGGCGCCCGTCACCACCACCGGGATCCACCCGTAATAGGGCGACAGCAGTCGCCGGCGCAGCCGCTCGCCCAGCGGCTGGTCCGGGCGCGGCCCGCGCAGTTCCTCCGGGTCCGAAAGCATGATGGCGAACACGACCACCGTCAGGACGGCCCCGACGTACACCAGCACGTGCAGCAGGGCGAAGGTCGGTGCCTGCAACAGAATGAACAATCCGGCCATCCCGACGAAGGTCAGGCCCAGAAAGAGGGCGCTGTGGGTGATCTGCTCGCTGGTGACCACGCGCCACGCCCCGAGGAGCACGATGCCCGCCAGGATGGCGAACGCGATGGCCGCGCCGGTCATGGCTTCTCGCCCCCCGCCAGGCGGACGGCGTCGTACTGCTTCCAGATCTCCGCCAGTTGCTCCTTATTGAAGATCAGGTTGGGCACCGAGTAATCGGCGATCTCGAAGTGGTTCGCCATCTCCAGGGCGTCGAACGGGCACGCCTCCACACACAGGTTGCAGACCATGCAGCGCGACATGTCGATGTTGAACACCTTCGGCCGGCGGAGGCGCTTGCCGTTCTCGTCGGTCTCCTCGATGACCTCGATCACGTTCACCGGGCACGACCTGGCGCACAGGCCGCACGCCGTGCAGTTGAGGTCGCCCGTCTCCAGGTTCGTCTTGAGCACCGGTATGCCCCGGTAGCCCTTGGGCAGGTCGGGCCGTTCGTCCGGGTAGTTCACCGTGACGGGCGGGCGCGTGGCCGACTTCCAGGTCACCGCGTGCCCGATCACGACGCTCTTGGCCGCCCTCCAGATGTCGGCCAGGAGGCTCACCACAGTCACCGCCTTTCCCTTGCGCTCGCAACCTCGTCGTTCCCCCGCCGGGTCCTCCTATCGGGAGGCCGGGTCGCGGCCGGGACTCAGGCCGGCCGCGCGGTCCGGGCACCGTTCAGACGAGGAACAGCCCGGTGATCAGGATGTTCAACAACCCGACGGGGACCAGGAACTTCCACCCCAGGTCCAGGAGCTGATCGATGCGGATGCGCGGCAACGTCCAGCGGATCCACATGGCCAGCAGGACGAAGGCGTACGTCTTGATCAGGAACCAGGCCACCGGGGGCAGGATGGGGCCGTTCCAGCCGCCGAAGAAAAGGCTGGCCGCGATGGCCGACATGGTGAACAGGTTGGTGTACTCGGCGAACATGAACATGCCCCAGCGAATGCCGCTGTACTCCGTGAAGTACCCGGCGACCAGTTCCGACTCGCCCTCGGCCAGGTCGAAGGGCGTGCGGTTCAGCTCCGCGATGGCGGCGATCAGAAACACGATGAAGCCCAGGAACTGGGGAAAGACGAACCAGTAGTCCTTCTGGGCCTCGACGATGCGTTGCAGGCTGAGGCTGCCCGCCATCATCACGACGCCCAGCACCGCCAGGACCAGCGGGATCTCGTAGGCCATCAGCTGCGCCACCGCGCGCATGGCCCCGATCAGGGAGTACTTGTTGTTGGAGCCCCAGCCCGCCATGAAGATCCCGAACAGGGTAAAGGACGAGACCGCGCTCAGAAACAGCAGGCCCAGGTTGAAGTCAGGCTGGACGCCGAAGTTGGGCCCGACGGGCAGGATGACGAACAGCAGCACCGCCGGCGTGAACACCACCACCGGCGCAGCCGCCCAGACCCAGCGATCGGCGGCCGCCGGCATGACGTCCTCCTTGGAGAACATCTTGATGGCGTCGGCGAACAGCTGCAGCCACCCGTGGGGCTTGCCGACCCGCCACGGCCCGACCCGGTACTGGATCCGCGCCGACACCTTCCGCTCCAGCCAGACCAGGAAGATAAAGTTGAGGCCGATGAAGGCGAGGGCGATGCTGGCCTTGAGCACGGCCCACAGCGCGGCGACGAGCCACTCGGGCATCAGCGGTCGACCTCCCCGAGCACGATGTCGATGCTCCCGATGATGGCGACCAGGTCGGCCACCAGGTGGCCCCGGGCCAGCAACGGCAGCAGCTGCAGGTGCACAAAACACGGCGAGCGCCAGCGCGCGCGGTAGGCGTTGGTGTCACCGGCAGCCACCAGGTAGACCCCTACCTCGCCGCGCGGGCCTTCCACGCGGTGGTATACCTCGCCGTAGGGCCGGATGGCGCGCGGTACCTTGGCCATCACCGGGCCGTCGGGAAGTTCCTTGACCGCCTGCCGGATGATCCTGGCGCTCTCCAGCATCTCGTACATGCGTACAATGGCCCGGTCGTAGACATCGCCGTTCTCGCCCACCGGCACGTCCCACTCGAAGCGGTCGTACGGCAGGTAGTTGTCGGCCTTGCGAACGTCGTAACGCACGCCCGAACCGCGCAGGACGGGGCCGCTGGCCGCGTACGCGATGGCGTCCTCCCGCGAGAGCACGCCGATTCCCTTGGTGCGGCGCACGAAGATCTCGTTTTCCACCAGCAGCTTCATGAACCCCGGCCAGTACTCGCGCTCCAGCTGGTCGAGGAACGCCAGCAGGTCGTCGATCCAGCCGTCGGGCACGTCGTTGCGTAGACCACCGATACGCAGGTAGCCATATAGGAAACGGGCGCCCGTCGCCCTCTCGAACAGGCGATAGCAGTACTCGCGGGCCGTGAAGGCATGGAGGAAGGGCGTGACCGCGCCCAGGTCCAAGCCGAAGGTCCCGAACCACAGGAGGTGGCTGGTGATCCGCTGCAGCTCGGAAAAGATGATGCGCAGGATCTGTGCCCGCTCCGGCACCTCGATCCCGGTCAGCTTCTCGACCGCCTGCACCAGCACCAGCTCGTTGGTGATTGCAGCCAGGTAGTCGTTGCGGTCCGCGAAGGGGACCGTCATGGCGTAGGTCATGTACTCCGCGATCTTCTCCCAGTTCCGGTGCAGGTAGCCGATGTCCGGCTGGGCGTCCACCACCGTCTCGCCATCCAGGGTGAGCACGACCCGCAACACCCCGTGGGTGCTGGGGTGCTGGGGCCCCATACTCATGACCATGGTCTGGCGGCCGCCGCCCAGGTCCTCGACCCGGACCCGGTCGCCCAGCCGGGGATCCAGTTGCAACTCCTGCGCCGGCTCGCGTGTCAGGCTCACAGGAGGTCACCTCGCATCCGATCTGCCCGCGCGTTCGCTCCCGCCACCGGCCGGGCATCCGGCCTGGCCGGGCCCGCACCGGGACCGCGCCCGGGGATCAGCGCGGGCGCACCTTGCGCTCGCGCTTGGGCCGGCGGTCGACGAAGTCCTTGCGCAGGGGGAACACGTCTTCGGGGGTCCACGGCGGCATCAAGATGCGCCGCAGGTCCGGGTGCCCCAGGAAACGGATACCGAACATGTCGAAAGCTTCCCGCTCGTGCCAGCCCGCCCCCGGCCAGATCTCGACCACGCTGGGTACCTCGGGCCGGTCCTTGCTGACGTTGACCTTCACCGTCAGCCGCCGGTCGTGGCCCAGGCCCCGCAAGTGGTACACCACTTGCAGCGCGTCCTTGTAATCCACCCCGCAGAGATCCGAGAGATAATCGAAGGCCAGCTCCGGGTCGTCGCGCAGGAACCGCGCCACCTCGAGCCAGCGCTCCGCAGGCACCGTGACGATGGGCTCGCCATCTACCGTCTGCGCCACGGGCTCCAGGGACACGTCGGGGAACTGCTGCCGCAGGCGGGCCACCACCGGGTGGGCGGCAGGACCGGCCGCAGCGTCCCCCCCGGCCGCCTCATCCCCCGCCGCCGCGGCCTTCTTCTTCGCCTTGGGATCGACGAAGGTACCCTCCGGCGGCAGCGGCAGGGCCTCCAGCAGCGGCTTGTCGTCCTGATGGATCTGCAACGGGCGGTCTTCCTTGGCCTGTTGCGGCGCCGCCTCGGGCTTTTCCGGCACCGGTGGCTCCCCCCATTTCACTCCTCGCGCCGTACCGGGCGCCGCATCGCGGCTCCCAGGCATGCGCGAGCCCCGCTCCGCGCGGGGCTGCGCGATCTAGGCGTTACGCCGGCACGTTCGCCCTAGCGATCTTGTCTTGCAGCTTCATGATGGCGTAGATGAGGGCTTCGGGCCGGGGCGGGCAGCCCGCCACGTAGACGTCGACGGGGACGATCTTATCAACGCCGTCCACCACGTTGTAGCCCTGATAGTATGGACCGCCGTTGGAGGCACACGCCCCCATGGCGATCACGTACTTGGGCTCGCTCATCTGGTCGTAGAGATTCTTGATCACCGGCGCCATCTTCTCGGTGACGGTGCCGGCAACGAGCATCAGGTCCGCCTGGCGCGGCGAGGCGCGGAACACCGAGCCCAGCCGGTCCAGGTCGACCCGGGAGGCGCCGGCCGCCATCATCTCGATGGCGCAGCAGGCGATGCCGAACAGCAGGTACCAGAGGGAGTTCTTGCGGCCCCAGTTGACCAGCGTCTGCAGGTTGGTCGTGATGACGCCCGGCAGGTACTCCCACACACCCGGCAGGCGCTCGGCGGCTCGATCGATCAGGTGGTC
>DATCKH010000214.1:0-5818 GCA_036562425.1 Thermaerobacter sp.
CAACTGGACCACACGCCGCTCTTCGTCGATCCGATAGGCGATCAGCCATTGATCGTTGACAGCCTGAAATTTCTCCACAAACACATCTCGCAGAACGCCACGTTTACGGTCCCCTTTGTAGGGGTTGGCCGCAATGCGCCGTACCTCTTCGTCCAAGGCCCGCTTCAAGTTGGGCGGAAGCCGCTTGACCATCCGGTTGAACCGGGGAGCGGCTTCAATCTTGTACGGCTCCATCGGAAGGCTCGTCGTCAAACGGGTACGGCTCCGCCAACCCCGCGTCGAGTTCCGCCTTCGCCTCCAGAATCGCTTCAATCATGGCAAAAGACAGATCGGGGTTGTCTTCCGCAATCAGCCCGATTTCCAGGTAACGCCGGGCCTGGTCCGATAGCTGACGGTGCTGCCCCTTCGCGCGCGCTTCGAGAATGCGCTTCAGTTCGTCGCTCACACGAACCGACAGCGTTGCCATCAGGCGGCCTCCTTCGGGTTTACGTTGTGTGACACCATCATACGTTGTCATCGCGCCTGCGTCAACGGAATTCTCCACGCATGGCCAATCACCCCGCGCTCCCAGCGCTCCCTGGAGGAACACAACCTAGCCTTCCCTATTCGTGCGGCACTCGATTGGAACTGCATCGAGCAACCTCTCCACCCACAGCCGCACCGACCCCCGCTGGTATTCCGCGAGGGCCCATGTTTCGAGCAGCGCCACCGCCTGTCGCAACGCTGCCACCAGCCGCTCGAATTCCGCCGGCGGGCAGGGCGGCTTGCTCACCGAAAGCTGGCCGTCATCCCCCCGCTCACGGGCCGACCGCCGCGCGGCATCGACTGCACGCCGCGACGCCAGCACCACTTCGACGGCCCGCGCGGGGTCCAACGACGGATCCGCCACCAGCAGGTCCACCGCCGGTGTGACCAGCCCGGGGTCGCCGGCCTTCTCCACAGCGTCCAGCAGCGCGGCGGCCTTTTCGTCGTCCCTCAACTCCGCTAGGGCTTCCGCCGCGCTGCGCGACAGGCCCATCCGGTCACAACGGTCCAGGAGCGGATCGGGGATGGAGAGGATCTTCCGCACGCTACGCAAGGCCGGATCCTGCGGATCCAGCCCCGCTGCACGAAACGCCGCGGGCCACGGCACTTCGGGCCACGGGCGCCCCGCGCGGCGCAGCGCCTGCCTTAGCGCGCGCTCCCGATCGGCCAGCGGCGCGGCGGGGTCATAGTCTGACGGCAGCACACCAAAGCGGCGGGCGTCGTCCTCCGCCCGCCGCACCTCCTCTGCCCGCTTGATGCGCATTAACCCCCGGGCCAGTTCACCCGGCGCCAAATCCCTTCGGAAGAAGTTCTCCGCCAGCTGCAAGGCCGCCCGGGCTGATTCAGACAGCGCGCCCGACGGATACACCAGCGCCGGCACGCGCTGGACCCTGGGGTTGGTGTGATCTTCGGCCCGCACCGCGCGCACCGCCCGCAGCCGCCGTTCGCCCGCCACCAGCCGATACCGCCCGTCGCCCACCTCTTCAATGACCAACGGCTCCATGACGCCGTGTAGCGCAATGCTCGCCATCAGCCGCCGGTGGTCATCCGGCGCAAAGGTGGTCCGCGGCTGGTCGGGATCGGCGTCGATCCGATCCGGATCGATCTGCTCCAGGCGGGTCGTGGGGGGCGGGAACAGGGAGAGTTGGACAGCCGAGGGCGTGGGTGCCTGATTCTGCACCGTGAATCGCCCCCTCATTCGAACATGGTCAACCGAGCACAACGACACCGACACGCCTTGGATGGTCCTGGACCAGCCGGTCCCCCGGCACGCGCAAGAGCAACACCAGGACCACCAGGTCTGCGCCGGCCGCCAGAATCATGGTCAACCCGTAGGCAAGCCAGACCCCGTTGCCCGTTACAAGGGCAACGATAGCGGGAATCAGCCCCAAAACCACCCCTGGAAGAACAACGCCCACCCGGTAGGGGCCAGCGGCCATCGGCACCGTCAAATGGGCATAGGGCGACAGACTGAACCAGTGGAATCCGAACCTGATGGTCCGCCAAGGCTTTCGGCCCGCTACCGTCCAGCCAATGGCGTGCAACAGTTCATGGATCACAGCGCTCGCAACCAGAATGGCCGCGAACCGCCCCACGTTTTCGGATAATGCCCACCACCCGGCGGCGAACCGTCCCGCCCCCCACTTCGCTTCAAACCCAAACCAAAGCGGCGCCGCCACCAAGGACGACGCCGCCAAGCCGCCAACAATGCCACCCCATACGGAGACCGACCGGTCTTGCATGCCGCTTGCGGCCCCCCTACCAACGCAACGAAGGCCGGGGAATTGCCCGGCCTTCGTTGACCTGGATTTCACCGTCGTAGACGACATCCCGGCTGGTGAACTGCCTGTAGACCCGGAATCGGCCCTCGATTACGCCCAGTCGCCGGGCGGCTTGTTCCGCCGCCCTTTCCGGCGTAGATGCCCGCACGCGCATCGACGCCGACGGCCCACAGACCGACCGGTAAACCACCGTGTAGCTAATCACACGCCGTCACCTCGCCCGCGGCATCATCCCTTCCTCGCCCGCCCGTTCTCGACCCGCACCTCGCCTTCGTGAACCTGCGAACCGCTGCGCAGCCGTTGATAAACGCCGAACCGCCCAAACCGGACGCCCAGCCGTTTCGCCGCGATTTCAGCCGCGCGCTGGGGCGTTTTTGCAACCACATGCATGAAAACGGGCGGCCCGAAGGCCGCCCGGTAAACAACCTCATACCTTGGCAACCGGGTTCACCTCACTTTATCATGTTGTATGATTGTAATGCGGAGGAGGAATGACCCGATGGCGCGCCGGAAGATTCCCCTGACCATTTACCTGGAACCCGAATATCACAAGCATCTCGAAGCGCTCGCCACCCAGTGGCAAAAGTCGGTTTCCATGACCGGCAAGGATCTCATTGTCCAGGCCCTGGCGAAAGAAAGGCGCCCGCTGACCGTCAACGAGCGCCTGGATCGGCTGGAGGAAGAGGTGGCGAAGATCAAGGCGTTCCTGAAGATGGAGAACGGCGAGGATCAGGACTCGAAGCCAAAAACCAAGGTCAACGCGAAGGCCAAGTCTTAGTGCTGCGGCCCGGTAGCGAATGGGTAGAACGGATAGCTGAAGACCATCGCGTTGGCGGTTCGAGTCCGCCCCGGGCCACCGGCAACCGCCCGGCACGCGCCGGGCGGTTCGTCCCTCCATATTAAAAGCCCACCGGAAGACGCCTCTGGACATGTTCCGCTTCGATCCGCCGGCGGGCCATCGCAAGGTAGTCGGGATTCAGGTCGATGCCGATGGCCGAACGGCCAAGGCGCTGGGCCACCAGCGCTACCGTTCCCGCGCCGACGAAGGGATCCAGCACCACGGCGCGCCCGGAACCGTCGTTGCCCGGGCACGCGCAGTCCGGCCGCCAGTCGGCAGGCGCGCCTTCGTCGGTTGGCCGCCCGCGCCGCCAAGGCGCCCCGCACGACGGGCACACCTTTGCAGGCGTACCGGCCAGAATACACAGCTCCGCCACTACGGATGGCATCACCGCGAAGTGGGCGTCCGGGAATGGCTCCGTTGCGATGGTCCATACGCTCCGCTTGTTGCGGCCCAGCGGGTGGAACGCGCCGTCCTCGCCGGGCTCGGGGGCCTGCCTTCGCCCGCCCAGGTGGGGCGTTTCCGCCGTCTTCACCCGGGGCGGTGCACTCAGCCGCCCCGCCAGCCGCTGGTGGTTCGGGTGACGGTGACCGGCCCCTGCCCGCAGGTGCCCCGGCGTGCCCTGCTTCGTGTGCGGTTCCCGAATGGCGTCCGCGTCGTAAAAGTACCGGGGCCGCTTTGTCAGCAAGAAAACGTACTCGTGCGCCCGGGTCGGGCGATCCTTCACGCTTTCCGGCATGGGGTTCGCTTTGGCGATGATGATGTCCGAGCGCAAGTACCAGCCGTCGGCTCGCAACGCGAAAGCGACCGCCCACGGAATGCCCAGCAGGTCTTTGGGCTTCACGCCCGTCGGACGCGGGAGGCGGATGTTCCGGTTGGCTTCGTCAAACCGGCGCTGGCCGTTGAAGCCCGCCCCTTGCTGGGCCAAATAGGTGTCCCCCATGTTCAGCCACAGCGTCCCCTCCGGGCGCAGCACGCGGCGTACCTCGCGGAAGATCTCGACGATGTGCTGCACGTAAAGGTCGGGCGACGGTTCTAGGCCCAGCTGCCCCCGCCACGCCCCGCACCGGGCGCAGAACGATTGCGCCGCGCCGGTGTGCTGCGGGTAGGTCGTGTTGGAGGGCCACTTCGTTTGTGGCTCCTGTCCACGGCTGCCGCGATGGCCGTGATAAACCTCCGCGGGTCCCCACTCGTGCTTGCACTCCGGGTCGCCGCCCCAAACCACCGGCGGCAACCCATAGTCCCGCAAACCCCAGTACGGCGGCGATGTGACTACACAATGCACGGACTCGCTCGGCAACTGGCGGAGCACGTCGAGCACGTGGCCCTGGTACAGCGTGATTTGGGTCTCGCCATTGTCACTCGTCCAGAAAATCACCCGTGTGCCCCCCCAAAACGCAGCAGGCCCGTCGCCGTGTAGGCAACGGGCCTGCTTGCGATTGGCAATGGAACGGTCACCACCCGGTCTAAGACACGATCAACCTGTCATCCCGATGCTCGATCCGCAGGCGAACGTCGGGAAAGACGGGCCAGGCCATAACGGCCTTTGGCGTTTTAACACAAAACCAACCACCGTTCGGCACCTCACGCAGCACCTCGCCCACACAGCCCGGGATGGCAACGACGACCTTCTTGCCTTCGGCCAGCGCCTTCCGAATCGCAGCGATCACGTCGTCGCGCCTCACCTCGTTGCCGGCTATCGCCTCCACACCTCCCGCCGAGACAGCGCCCGCGCTCGCACAACCCACCAGCCGGACCCGGACAGGGCCACCTGCACCACAAGCCCCTTCCGCCGCGCCTTGGCCGCAATCTCGAATGCCAACGCTTCGTCCGGCACCTTCACTTGGCCGTAGCGCCGCAACGCATGAACCGCGTCATAAAGTTGCGGGTGCGCCACGTCGGCCCACCACCTTCTGCCGCGCCAAACGCAATTCGGCCACCATCATGGCAAGGCGGCCAAGGTCCGGCACGCTCCCGGCCCAGTTGGCCGCTACGGCCCATGCAACCCAAGGGGCCAGGGAAGGAAAGGACATAAGCACCAACCCAAGCAGCGTGAGGATCACCAGCGGAGCGACCAGCGCCACCGCCAGCACACCCGGGACCACCGCCGCGTCGTCGTACTCTGTTGCAACCACGATCCGGGGGCTCAGGGACACCCGAAGCCGTGCGCGGACGCCGAACAATCGAAAGACCGCGAGATGGCACGCTTCATGGAGCGCCACCACCGCCGCCATCGGGAGAAGGAGCCACACCATCTCCGCCGGGGCGTCCGGGCCGCCCCGCAGCGGCCCGCCGTAGAGCGCCCAGTAAGCACGCCCGATCAGCTTTGCGCCGATGAGCAGCATCAGCGCCGACGACACCGACGCCGCCGCCACCACGCCCCGGGCGCTGGAGACCGTCGCTCCATCGGGGCGAAGACGCCCTGCTTCGAGCACGCCGAACAAAAACCCCGCGCCAACGGCCACAGCGCCCCACCACCACCGGAACGACCAGACGCCGGGGGCACACTGCTGCACTTGACGCGGAGCGTCGGCCACAGCCCCCAAGGTGAACAGCAGCAGCGTCGCGACCATGCCCACCGCCATCGCCCAATACACCCTGGCCGTGGCCGCCTCACGGGATCCGCCCAGCGGCACCACCTCCAAACGAAAAGGGCCGCCCGGATGGCGGCCCG
>DATCKH010000244.1:0-6196 GCA_036562425.1 Thermaerobacter sp.
CAGCGGCGGTTGCGGGTGGGGTACACGCGCGCCGGCCGGCTCATCGACATGATGGAGGAACGCGGCTACATCGGCCCGCACCAGGGCGCCAAGCCCCGCGACGTCTTGATTACGTGGGAAGAATTCCGGCGCCGCCACGGCGAAGCCGCGGGCGGGCCGGGTCCCGGCGCCGGGGCGCCGGGCCGGGAGTGACCGGGGGAGTGACCGCGGGCGTGACCGGAGCGTCACCGGCGCGGTGACCGGGGGCCGTCGGCTGTGGGCTGCCGGCTCCGTCCCCGGCCGGGTCTGGTTCCCCTTCACCATGCCCGGGCGTGCCGGGCTGGATGAATCTGCGCGATTTGCCGAACTTCCCTGCTGTCACGGCCGGGCCGCGCCTCACACCGGGGTCATACTACACCCGGAAAGTGAGGTGAGGTGGCATGCGGACCCGCGTGTGGGTCTGGCTGGTGGCGGCGCTGGTGGCGGGCTTCGCCATCTGGATGGTGGCGGGCCGGTCGCCGGTGGCCAAGCCCGGGCCCGGCGCCAGGAACGAGAACATCCAGCTCCCCGCCAAGCCCGCGCCCCGGACCAAGGTGCCCGGGCAATTGTTCATCCTGGGGTTCTACGACGAGACCGAGGAAGAGCGGGGCGAGGACATCCTGGCCACGGTGCGCAAGTACAAGGACCACATGGAGTACCTGGCCCCCTTCTGGTATAGCGTGCGGGCCGATGGCTCCATCATCGACCGTAGCGACAAGGATCTCCTGGATCTCGCGGCGCGCGAGAACATTAAGCTCATGCCCCTGTTCAACAATCACCGGGGCACCGATGCCTTCCTCCGCGACGAGCAGGCGCGCCGCCGCGCGGTGGCCAACATCGTGGAGATCGTGCGCCGGAACCGCTACGGCGGGGCGCAGATCGACTTCCAGCTCCTCGAACCCGCCAGCCGGGAGGGCATGACCGCCTTCCTGCGCGAGTTGCGGGAGAAGCTCCCCCGCGACAAGGCGATCACCGTCTCGGTGATTCCGCACCGGCACCAGGAGGACCGGACGAAGCATTCCCGGGACGTCTACGACTACAAGGCCCTGGCCCGCTACGCCCGGATCGTGCTGATGGCCTACGACCGGCACGGCGAGCTCACGGGGCCGGGACCCGTCTCGCCCCTGGAGTGGGTGGGACAGGTAGTGGCCGCCGCCCGGGAGGATGGGGTCCCGCCGGACAAGATCTGGCTGGGCATCCCGGCCTACGGTTACGACTGGGCGTCCAACCGCGACCGCGCGGAGCCCGTCTCCTTGCGGGAAGTGAAGAGCCTGCTCCGGAACCATGACATCAAGGTGGAGCGCAACGAGGACGGGATCCCGTACTTTACCTACACGGACCGCCAGGGCGTGCGCCACACCGTGTGGTACGAGGACGAGGTCTCGGTGGCCCGCAAGGTGCGGCTCGCCCGCCGCAACGATCTCTACGGGGTGGCCATCTGGCGCGTCGGGTACGAAGACGACGACTACTGGCGCATGCTCCTGCGGGAAACGGGCCGGACGGGCATGGACATGACGCCCGATACCAACACCCAGCGGGAAAGCCAGAACCGGGACCGGGAGAGCGGTCAGGGCGACATCGAGCGCGGGCACACGGGCAACAACGAACGCTGACCCTCGCCGGCGCCGAAACGCTCGGGAAAAACGCGGCGGACCCGCGAGGGTCCGCTTGTGTTCTTATGCGCCCGTGTTCACCAGGCCCGCTTGGGCGGGCGGGTGATCAGCCACAGCCACCACCCGACGAAGAACACGAAGAGAAAAGGCAAGACCCAGTTGCTCAGGAATGAAAGCAGCGCGACCATGACCGGCCTCCCCGTGGAATCATTCCGGTCCCATTCTACCCCCGGTCCCCGGGGGGCGCAACGGCGGCCGTCGCGCTACCCTGCGCGGGCCAGGCGGGGTGTAGCGCCGGCTGTCCGGCCAGGACCCGGAGCACGTCGGCGGCCACCATGATGGCCACCCGATCCTGGGCCTGGGCGGTGAGCCCCGCGATGTGCGGGGTGAGGAGGACGCCCGGCAGGTCACGCAGGGGATCGCGGGGACCCGGCGGTTCCAGGGCGCGTACGTCCAGCGCCGCGCCCGCCAGCCGCCCGGCCTCCAGCAACCGCGCCAGGGCCGCCTCGTCAACCACGCCGCCGCGGCCGGTCACCACCAGGCGCGCGCCGGGCTTCAGGCGGGCGAGGCGGCCGGCATCCAGCAGGTGCCGCGTGTCGGGGCGCAGCGGCAGCAAGACGACCAGGTAGTCGGCGCTGGCCAGCAGGTCGTCCAGCGGCCGCCAGCGCACGCCCAGGCGCGACCATTCGGGATCGGCGGGACCGCGCCGCGGGTGAAAGGTGCTGATGGACGCCACCAGGGGGCGGAGCAGTGGGACCAGCTCACGGCCGATGCGTCCCAGGCCGAGGATGCCTACCTCGGCCCCGGACAGCTCCGTGCCCATCAGGGCCTGGCGGGCCCACTGGCCGGAGGCACCGAGGCGGGCCGCGGGCACCAGGCGGCGGGCCAGGGCCAGCATCTGCCCCAGGACGAACTCCGCCACCGCCCGCGCGTTGGCGCCCGGCGCGTAGACCACGGTGATGCCGCGCCCGGCCACGGCCTCGCGGTCGATGTTATCGAGGCCGGTGCCCAGGCGGCCGATGACGCGCAGCCGCGGCCCGTGCCGCAACAGGTCCCCGTCGACGCGGATCTGGTTGCGGACGATGAGCGCGTCCGCCCGCGCCAGCTGGCGGCGCAGCCGGGCCGGATCCCGGGCCAGGTCCGGCGCGTAGAGCACCTGGCACCCCGCCGCTCGCAGGCGCTCGAGGCCGCTGGCGGCGCAGAATTCCGCCACCACCACGAGGGGTGGCGTTGCGGTGGTGGCGCCCGGGCGGGCGGCCGCCTCAAGCCCGCCGGGTGGGGCGGCGGTGTCACCGGTTCTTCCCATGGGGCCGGTCACCCTCACTCCACGGGAAAGCGGACCCTGCGCAGCTCGGGGCGGTTCAACAGGGCCGTGCGCAGGGTGTCGCCGCGCAGCCCGTGGCGCAGCGCCTCCAGAGCCAGCACGGCCTCGGGCGGAACGTTGCCCAGGTTGACGGCGGGGCCGAAGCGCAGGATCAGGTCCTGCTGCTGGTGGGTCTGAGGTGCCTCAAAGATCAGCACGCCGGGATCGGGGAGGCCTGCCACCAGGGCCTCCAGCTCATCCTCGTCCACCTGCCCCTGGGCGTTGTAGATGACCATGCCCCGGCCCGACTCCCGCGCTTCCACGATCACCTTCTCCGCCCCCGCATCCAGGTCGTCCAGCACCTGGTGGTGGAGCCGGATGGCCGAGACGCGGTCCGCCGGATGCTTCTTGCCCACCTCGCTGACAACGCCGAAGCCCTCCTGGCGGATGGCCTGAATCAGTTCCCGCCGGGCCTCGGCGGGCATCTCCACGGTGCCGTCCGAGACTTCCAGGTGGGTGAAGCCCACGGCGCGGGCGGCTTCCACGAATTCGCGGAAACGGCCCTGGACCAGGGCGACCTCCAGAAAGGTGCCGCCCGGATAGACCGCGATCCCAGCCTCGCGGACGCGCCGTACCTTTTCCCGTAACACCGCCGGCGGGTATAACGCCGGCGTGCCGAAGGCCAGCTTCCAGTAGTCGATGTACTCGCCGGCGGTGACCAGCAGGTCGCCGGTGGCCGCGGGCCCCAGGCCCTTGTCGATGATCATGGTCAGGCCGGTGGTGCGCGGCCTGGCCGGCCGCGCGGCCAGGGGCGGCAGCACGGCCCGGTGCCAGGGTGCGTGCAGGCTCATGGGGATCCCCCCGTCCTCGGCGGCAGGCGATGGCCGCCTGCCACGGGTTCCGGCATGAGAGGTGCGCCTGTGACGCCATCTTATGGCCACCCCGGGACGGGTGTGCCGGCGGGCTGGGACGGCCGTCTCGCAGCGCCAGGGCGCCCGCCCCGTTCCTTCTCCATAGAAAGGCGGGCTGGCGCGCACACTACGGGCGGCGGGCCGCGGGCGCTGGGCCGGCCGGTGATGGTGTGAACGAGGCGATGGGGGGTCTTCTGGTCAACTTTTTCTGGTTCCTGGTTATCCTGTGGACCCTGTACCCGCTGCTGCAGCAACGGCGGATCAACAGCCAGCGGCTGCAACTCATCCGCCGCCTGGAGCAGGAACGGGGCTCGCGGGTGATCACCCTGATCCACCGCCAGGAGTCGCTGACCCTGCTGGGTATCCCGCTGACGCGCTACATCACCGTCGACGACTCCGAGCAGGTGCTGCGCGCCATCCGCTACACGCCGCCGACCATGCCCATCGACCTCATCGTGCACACGCCGGGCGGGCTGGTGCTGGCCGCCGAGCAGATCGCCGAGGCCATCCGCCGCCACCGCGGCCCGGTGACCGTCATGGTCCCCCACTATGCCATGTCGGGCGGTACCCTGATCGCGCTGGCGGCGGACGAGATCTGGATGGACGAGAACGCGGTCCTGGGCCCGGTGGACCCGCAGCTGGGCGGCTATCCCGCCGCCTCCATCCTGGCGGCCATCCGGCAGAAGGGGCCGGACAAGGTGGATGACCGCACCCTGGTCCTGGGGGACGTGGCCGGGAAGGCCATGGCCCAGGTCCGGGAGACGGTCTTCCGGCTCCTGCAGGGCCGCATGCCGGAGGAACGGGCTCGCCAGCTCGCCACGGCGCTCACCGAGGGGCGGTGGACCCACGACTTCCCCATCGGCTGCGACGAGCTGCGGGCCCTGGGCCTGGAGGTGCGCTGCGGCCTGCCGGAGACGGTCTACCGGCTCATGGACCTCTATCCCCAGCCCGGGGGCCGCCGCCCGTCCGTCCAGTTCATCCCGGTCCCGTACCCGGAGCGCCAGGGCCGCTGAGCGCCCGGGACCGCACCAACGAAAGGAGGCACGTGGTTTGGATCGAGAGGATCGCGACGGCCGAGAGGGCCGCGACGAGGGACGACAGCGACAGCAGCGCTCTCCCGGCGGAACGGGTGAAGGGGCTGGCCCGGCGCGACCCGCGGAAGGGGGCCCTGCCGCCAGTGGCGGGTTCGGGGGGTGGCGGGGGACCCTGGCTGGCTTCCGCGGGATCGGCGACCGCTTGCGCACGGACCGCCGCTGGCAGGTCGGGGCCATCGTGGCCGGCGTCGTGCTGCTCGCCCTGGCCCTGGTGCCGCGGGCGACGGGGCCGGGGCCGGCGGGTGAGCCGGGGCCCCTGCGCAAGCCGGCAGCCAGGGAGCGGCCGGAGGTGCTGGGCTTCTTCGAGAACGGGTGGTCGCCGGTGTTCGGCGACTCCTTCCCGTCCGTACGGCGCCGCCCGGACCTGATCGATACCATCAGCCCGTTTTGGTACTCCGTCCGCTCCGACGGGAGCCTGGATGCCCTGGAGGTCCGGGACGAAGTCCTCGCCTTCGCCCGCCGGCACGGGATCACCGTGGTCCCCCTGGTGAACCTGCTGCAGAGCGGCGGCAACGAGGCGGGCTTCCTGGTCGACCCGCAGGCGCGCCAGCGGGCCGTGGCGGCTCTGGTGGAGGAAATCCGCAAGCGGGGTTACGACGGGATCAACGTCGACTTCGAGCTCCTGCCGCCGGAGGCAGAGCCGATGATGTCCCAGTTCATCCAGGAACTGGACCGGGCTCTGCCACGGGACAAGCGCCTGGACGTCTCGGCCTTCCCCAAGGTGGACGTCGACCCTTCCGTCCATGGGGGTCACAACTGGCAGGTGTTCGCCCGGCACGCGGACCGGGTCATCCTGATGGCGTATGACCGGCACTACCTGGGCAGCCAGCCCGGCCCGGTCTCGCCCGGCCCCTGGGTGGAGGCCAACATCCGGGAGATGATCCGGAACGGGGTGCCGCGGCAGGCGATCCTGCTGGGCGTCGGCGCGTACGGGTACGACTGGCCGGCAGGGGCCGGCCCCGGCAACGAGGCCAATTCCACGCCGGTGCCCCTGTGGCAGGTGCGCCGCATCCTGGAGCGCCACCGGATCACCCCCGAGCGTGACCGCCGCAGCGGCAACCCGCACTTCGTCTACGCCGGCGAGGGCGGCCAGCAGCGGGAAGTCTGGTACCTGGACGAGCGGGTACTGGCCGAACGGATTCAGATGGTGCGCAAGCACGGCCTCGGGGGCATCGCCATCTGGCGCCTGGGCTACGAAGACGACCCCTTCTGGAACACCATCGAGCGGGAGTTCGGTCCGCGGCCCTCGCGGTGACG
>DATCKH010000014.1:0-5364 GCA_036562425.1 Thermaerobacter sp.
CGAGCTGGACGGCGCCATCGACCAGGTGCTGCGCCTGCGGGCCGAGGTGGGCGCCAAGGTCAACCGCATCGAGCTGGGCTTGAACCGCATGACCGAGATTCGCATCGACAGCGAGCGGTTGCTCAGCGAGGTGGAGGATGTAGACGTCGCCGAAACGGTCATGCGCCTCTCCGTCAGCGAGGCCGCCTACCGCGCCGCACTCATGGCCGGCGCCCGCATCATCCAGCCGACCTTGATGGATTTTCTCCGCTGACTACCGGGGACCAGCCGCTGCCGGTGCCCACCGGGAATTTCCTTCACTAGCGCGCCGAAACGGGCTATCCGGCGGGGAGGAACCGGCCACGCGGTTACGAACGGTTCACCCGGGGTGAGCGCCGGGTGAACACCATCAAGTTTGGGACCGACGGCTGGCGGGCGGTGATCGCAGAGGGGTTCACCTTCGCGAACGTCCGCCGGGTCGCCTGGGCCCTGGCCGAATACTTGCAGGAAGCGGGCCGGGCCGGGCAGGGCGTAGCCGTCGGGTATGATTGCCGCTTCCTCTCTGACCGCTTTGCCGGGGCCGTGGCATCGGTGCTGACCGCGGCCGGCATCCCGGTGGTCCTCTCGCGCACCGCGTGCCCCACGCCCGCCCTCAGCTGGGCCGTGGTTCAGCGAGGGTTGGGAGCGGGTGTCATGATCACCGCCAGTCACAACCCCCCGGAGTACAACGGTTTCAAACTGAAGGGTTGGTTCGGGGGACCGGCCCTGCCGGAGGAAACCCGCCGTGTTGAGGAGATCCTGGCCCGCCGCGAGGCGGCGGCGAGGCCCGGGCAGGAACCGGACGCAGGGCTCGACCTGGCAGAAGCGGAACGCCGCGGCCTGCTGGAGCAGGCCGACCTGATAACGCCCTACATGGACCAGTTGCGCCGCGTGGTGGACTTCGAGCGGATCCGGGCAGCGCGCCTGCGGGTGGTGGTCGACCCCATGCACGGGGCAGCCCGCGGCATCCTGGCCCGGCTACTCGCCGAGGCGGGGGCAGAGGTTACGGAGATCCGTGGTGACTACAACCCCGGCTTCGGCGGGCTGGCGCCAGAGCCTATCGCTCGCAACCTGGGACCGGCGGTGGAGGCCGTACGGGCTTACGGGGCCCAGGCGGCGTTCGTGACCGACGGGGATGGGGACCGGGTCGGCGCCGTGGACGCCACCGGCGAGGTCCTGGATGCCCAGCGGATCTTCGCCCTGCTGCTGCAGCACCTGGTCGAGGTGCGCGGGTGGCGGGGGTCGGTGATCAAGACGTTCGCCGGCACCCGCATGGTCGACAAGCTGGCGGCCCGGTACGGGCTGCCCTTCCGGGAGACCCCCATCGGTTTCAAGCACGTTGCCGAGTACGCCTTGAAAGAAGACGTCCTCATTGGCGGCGAGGAGAGCGGCGGTATCGGGATCAAGAACCACATGCCCGAGCGGGACGGCCTTCTCTGCAACCTGCTGCTGGCCGAGATCATGGCGGTCCGCGGCCGCACTCTGGGCGAGCAGGTGGCCGCCCTGATGGCTGAGATCGGCCCCCACTTCTTCCAGCGGCGAGATCTGCACCTTGCGGGAGAGGCCAAGCAGCGGCTGCTGGAGCGCCTGGCCGCGGATCCGCCGGCGAGCCTGGGCGGTTTTTCAGTGGAGCGGGTCGATCCGCTCGACGGTTACAAGCTGATCCTGGGACCCAGCCGCTGGATCCTGTTCCGGCCGTCCGGTACCGAACCCCTCGTGCGGGTGTACGCGGAAGCCGAGTCCCCGGAGGAGGTCGAGCGGCTCCTGGCCGATGGGCTGCGGTTCGTGGAAAGCATCCGGTAAATCCCGGTGCTGGCAGCCGAACGTCGTATCCGAACGTTAACGACCGTTGGATCCGAACATTAGCGGCCGGTATCCGGGCGTGCCACCGGAGCCGGCAGGCGATGCGAAGGACCGGGGCGCCCGTTCCGTTGTGGACGGGCGCCCCTCGTCCTTTGGTGCCCGTCCGCGGGAGGCTGCGGGGGTCGCTTGTGGTTGTCGAAGGTTGTAAGCATGTGGTGTCGCGCCCACCAATCACTGGATCCGGGCTTGTCCCCAGCCACACGGTGGACGAGTGGGTTTCCCGAGGAGCCTCGCGTGATCGTCGCGGGCAGGTTATCAACAGTTCATCCACTTATCCACAGGGGGCGGCGAGACGACTGTCCACAATTCCACCGAGTGATGAAGGCGACCGTTGCCGCAATATACCAGCCCGAGGGCCGTTCTGGCCCGCGTTCCGGTCCGGGAGGCCGGGCCGGTTCGTAGGAAGGCAGCGACCCTGCGGGGAACTTTATCTACAGATTCCCCGGTCGGCCGGGGGAAGGGAGTGAGGGTCATGAACATCTCCATATACGGCAAGAACATCGACGTCACAGACGCCCTCAAGGAGTACGCCCGCAAGAAGATCGGCAAGGTCGCCAAATATTTCGACGAACCGCTCCAGGCCAAGGTGACCCTCAGTATCGAACGGGATCGGCACATCGTCGAGGTGACGATCCCGCTTCCCTCCAGCGACCTGCTCCTCCGCGCCGAAGAAGAATCGGAAGACATGTACGCCTCCATCGACCTGGTCGTGGACAAACTCGAACGCCAGATTCGCAAGTACAAGACCCGGTTGAACCGCAAGGCACGGCGACTGGAGGAGCCGGCGGGTGTCGCCGCCGAGCTCGAGGCCGGCGAAGAAGAATGGGAGGAGCCGGACGAGGAGCCGCGTGTGGTGCGCACCAAGCGCTTTGCCGTCAAGCCGATGACGGTCGAGGAAGCCATCCTGCAGATGAACCTTCTGGGCCACGACTTCTTCGTCTTCTCCAATGCCGCCACCGGCGAGGTCAACGTGGTGTACCGCCGGCGTGACGGCGACTACGGGTTGATCGAGCCCGAGTACTGAGTCTCGCGGGCATGGCTCGAACCCTCTGAGTTCAGACCGGCGGGTGCGGGCGGGCGACCGCAGCGCCGCTAGCGCGTCGCCCGTGTCTATCCACCCTTCCGGCCACCTGGGGCGAGTGCCCGCCCGCACCTTCCTGCAGGCGCTTGGAGCGCTCGTCATTCCCTCAGACCGGGCTGCTGGCCCATCGGCCGAGAACGGTCCCCCCCTGCGCGGCCGGCCCGGTGGCAGGGTCATACGCCGGGTGTGTCCGTGAGACGTCCAGTGAGCGGGATCACAGCCCACCGGTCCAGCGAGCGGGATCACAGCCCACCGGTCCCACCCGTCTCGCCCGCGCCACCACCTCACCTGTCGGGTAAATGGGACCATGCCGTGAAAGGGACTCCGAGAACTGGTGCGGAAGAAAAATTTTCTAGCCCGGGGCAACCGGCGTGTCCATCTCGCCGCCCCCCACAAGCAGGAGGAATGACCGGTGTCAGGACAGGCGTCATGGTCCCAGCACACGGCACGGATAATGGAAGCGGCCTTGTTGGGGTTGCCGGGCGTGATTTCTTGCCACGTGGAGGTGGATCTCGCGGGCAAGGTGCGGGAAGTCCACCTCCTGGCAGGACCCGGCCGGGCCCAGGCCCAACTGGTTCGCGACGTGCAGTCCCTCATGGCCATCAGCTTTGACGCTACGGTCGAACCTTCCATCATCCAGGTCACCCGGGTGGGTGCCGGCGAGGAATACGGCGACGCGCGCCTGCGCCTCCTTCGCCACCGGCTGGAGACGGGGGACGGCCGCCTGGCGATCACGGTGGAGTTGGGCCGCGGCGAGCGCGTCTTCCGGGGCGAGGCACAGGGGGCCCGGCGCCCCGGAGCGGCCTTTCGGCTCGCTGCCCTGGCCACCGCGCAGGCCGTGGTTCATGCCCTGTCACGGATGATCGAGATCGAGGTTTTCGCAGTGCAGCGCGTCGCGTTGGGGCATCTTCAGGCGGCACTGGTGGGTATTACCGCCGGCGGTGGTGCGCTGGCTCCCCAGGAGTTCATCGGGAGTGCCTTCATCCGCGCCGACGAGACCGAAGCCGCGTGCCGGGCGGTGCTGGACGCGGTGAACCGGTTGTTTGCACTGATTGAACGGATGGTGCCGGGAGGAACTGAAGTCAAGAGTGCGAATGTGTGAACTATAGGCCGCGATGGCAATACTTGCCGATATGTAACCGGCCCAAAGTTTGTAAACAGGTTTGGGTTGCTGTGGACCGGCGCCCCCTAGCGTGGCCATGAGCGGAGCGCGCTCCTGGGCGGCCGAGCGGTCGTCATAGGGGCTTTCTAAGCGGAGCGATCTGATCATGGCCCGTGTGATCAAGGTTCTGCTTCTTCTGACCACCCTGGTTCTTGCTGCTGGCTCTAACTTCCAGGTCCGCGGCTGAACCCAAGGGCCGGTCCACAGCAACCGGCATTTTTGGGGGACGGAAGACTTGTCAAAGGGGATTGGGTGGCTACAATCATTGCGAGCCTATGCCCTGTACGTAGTCACTGTGATCGGGCTAGCCTTTCTCGTCTTCCTTCCCCAAGAGTCCACCAATGTATCTAACGTAGTTTTCTTCTTGCTTGCTACCCTTTTGACGGAAGCCTACCAAATCAGTCTACCAACATTGAAGGGCTCCATCTCCATAGGCTTTGTCACTACATTTGCTACTGTTATCTCTCAAGGATTCTGGCCGGGAATTTTTGTGGCTGTGTTTGGTACGGTTAGTCCCTTGGACTTTTCGGGGAACACGCCATTAGGAGCCGTTTTGTATAACAGACTACAACTCGGAATGGCTGCCGGTGTCTCAGCGCTGGTATTTGATAGTCTAAGCGGTGGGCGCAGCATCGTGAGTGGACCGGCATTAGGTGCATTCATTATAAGCAGCCTAGTATATTTTCTGGTTAATGGAGCTTTTTTTGTGGCATATCTAACTACTCTCAGTTCCAAGCGAATGCCATTACGAAGAGCATTGCATGAGCTAAAGACGCCTCTCGTCGTCAACTACCTTGCGCTGTTTCCGCTCGCGTATCTGATCGCAGTGATTTTCAATTTTGTTGGCGTCCTTGGCGTCACTCTCTTTCTTCTCCCTCTTATGGCTGCCCGATTTTCCTTCCAACGCTACGTCGACGTGTACCACATGTTTGTCGGCACCATTCGGGCGTTGGCGGTGGCACTGGAAGCCAAGGATCGCTATACCTACGGGCACGCGGACCGCGTGGCGCGCCTCTCCGTCGAGATCGGCAAGCGGCTCGGTATGAACGACCACGAACTCGAGATTCTGCAGTACGCCGCCATTCTCCACGACATCGGTAAGATCGGGATTCGGGACGAGGTCCTCAACAAGGCCGGGCGGTATACGCACGAGGAATTCGAGGAGATGAAGCGGCATCCGGTGATCGGGGCGCGGATCGTGGCGAGCGTCAAGGCCCTGGAACAGGGTGCCGACTGGATC
>DATCKH010000023.1:0-8380 GCA_036562425.1 Thermaerobacter sp.
GGCGGAAAACCTCGCTGAATTCTGGCACCGGTGATACCTCCTTCCGCGATGTCTAAGGTGTCACCGGTGCGGCGCCGGTATTCCCGCCGCGGCCCTGCAGCGGGGCCGGTGACGCCGCGTCCGGGGGCGAGTGGCGCCTCCCGGGCGACCCGGCGTCTGGGGGCAGGGGTGCGTTCCCGGTCACTCGGCGTCTCGGGGCAGGTGGCCCGTAGCCGGCGACTCCGTGTCGCCCGGCAGGCCGCGGCGGCCCGTGCGCACCAGCTCGGCCCAGCCCTCCTCATCGGGGCGCGCCGCCAGCACGAAGGGATCGTGGTAGAACAGGATCCACCAGCCGCCGGCCACGGCCGCCTCCAGCCAGCGCCGCTTCTGTTCCACCGAGGTCAGGGGGAAGTTGTCGTAGGCCATGACCAACAGCGGGTTGCGATGGCCATGGGTCGGCAGCAGGTCGGCCAGGTGGAGGGCGGTGGCGCGGCTGCCCTCCAGGAGCACCACTTGATGTCCGCGGGTGTGGCCGCCCGTGGGCACCACCCGCACGCCCGGGGCCAGGCTCGCCTCGCCGTCCAGCGGTTCCACCAACCCGGCCTCGGCCAGGGGCTCCCAGTTCTCGCGCCAGTAGGTGTTGGCCGTGCGCAGGTCCGGGTGGCGCGCGTCGTCCCATTCCGCCGCCTGGATGACGTGGCGCGCCCGGGGGAAGCGCGGCCGCAGCTGCCCGTGTTCGTCCCGATACGAGACGCCGCTGGCGTGGTCGAAGTCGAAGTGGGTGAGGACGACCACGTCGATGTCCTCGGGCGCCAGTCCGAGGGCCGCCAGGGATTCTTCCAGGTGCGACGGGCCGCGCACGCCGAAGTTGCGCCGCTGTTTCTCGTTCAACTTGTCGCCGAGCCCGGTGTCGATCAGAATGCGCATCCCGCCTGCCTCCACCAGGATGGGACAGGTCACCAGGGGGATGAAGTTCCGCTCGTCACAAGGGTAGCGCCGCGACCAGAGGACCTTGGGCACGACGCCGAACATGGCGCCGCCGTCGAGGTGGAAGTCGTTGTCATAAAGCCAGCGCACGCGGATACCGCCCAGGTCGAGCTCGGGGCTGTGGATGCCGCCGGGCCCGCCGGTACGCTCCACGGCCATCGTGACGCCGGGATTGCGCGCCGGGGCGCCGGGCGCCGCACCGTTCTTGTGGCCGTCTCCTTCTGCCATCGCTGCGGGTCTCCCCTTTCTTGTGCCGCCCAGTTTCGTACCGCGGTCCTGCCGGCGTTGTTTCGCGGTCCTATCAGTTTCGTGCCGTACCCGGATCCCGCCTTATTCCGGGCCGTGTCCGCGGCCCGTGCCGGGGCCGGGTCCCGTCCCGTTCGTCCATGTTGTCCCGGTTCGGCGTGGATTCGGTCTCCGGGGCTTGTCGTTCCGGGGCTTGTCCAAGGTTTCGCGAGGCGGTGCCCTGTTCCTTGGCGGCCGGCAGCCCGGGGATACCGGGAGGGCCCGAAGCCATTCCGGTGCTTCCTGCCCGCGGCCGAGTGTCGCCGGTATGGGGCAGGCCGCGGCCAGGCACGTTACCCGTGGGGGTGAGCACGTGGACGAACCAGGAAATGGCCGGGCCGGCTCGGCCGGGGGCGGCCCGCGCCCGACGCGCCGGCAGATGGAGCTTCAGCTTGCGCGGCAGTTCGGATACGACGACTGGGAAACTTTCCGCATCGAGGCGGAGAAGCGCCTGGGACGCCAGGTCCTGCGGCGCCTGGAGAAGCAGCTGGAGCGGTACCCGGAGAGCTGATGAGCGGTGCCCCGCCGCGAATCACCGAAGCAGGCCACCCCGTGTGCCGCAACGCCGGCCACGACCCGGCGGCCGCGCGTTCGCGGCGGAGCAGGGCCCGGCGCCTGGCTCTCAGGGCCGGGCGGCCAGGACGCCGTTCTCTTCCACCCCGCGCTGCGGGATGCCGCGAACCAGGACCCATACCAGCACGCCTGGCACCAGCAGAGCCAGTGCCAGTTCCCGCAATACCGCCGGGCCCGCGCTCCCGTTGAACAGGAGGCCCAGCAGGCTGCTGGCGAGGATGGTCCCGATGTAGCGGCAGGTCATGTACAGGCCTGAGGCGGCCCCGGTTTCCTCCCTGGGCACGAAACGGTACAGGGCGGCCTGCAGGGCCAGGTTGTTGATCCCGTTGCTGGTGCCCAGAACGGCCAGGGGGGCGAACAGGAGACCCACGGGCGCCCCCGGGCCCGCCGCGGCCAGGGCGGCGGCGCCCGCCAGCAGGCTGGCGGCACCGGCCAGGAGCACGGGCCGGTGACCGTAGCGATCGACCCAGCGGCCGATCAGGGGCGAGGCCACGCTGCCGACACCCGCCACGGAGAGCATCATCAGCCCGGTGCGGCCTGCGTCCAGGTGGCGCACCTCCTGGAAGTAGGCGGGCATGCCGAAGAAGATCGAGTAGAACGCCACGTTGGACGAGATCCAGGCCAGGTAGATGCGGGTGCGGGCAGGGTCACGGCGGAAGACGCGCAGGTCCACGAAAGGCTCGCGCCCGTTCCCGGCCCGCGCCAGCTCGTGGCGGGTGAACAGAGCCGCCAGCCCCAGCGCGGCGGGCAGGGCCCACCACGCCGGCCGGGGCTGCTCCAGGGAGAGGAGCCCGTACAGCCCCGCCAGCACCGTGGCGCTAAACCAGAAGACGCCGGCGGGGTCCAGCCGTTCCAGGGCCGCCAGCCACGGGCGCACCGCGCGGGGCACCGGGGCTGGCCCGCGCCGCCCGCTCTCGGGAGCCGGTTCGTCCTGCGGCCTGTCGGCCGGGAAGGAGCCCAGGCCGAGGGCGAGGCTGATGGCGATGGGTACGAAATTGACGGAGAAGATGGCCGGCCAGCCGCCCCACTGCACCAGCAGCCCGCCCAGGGAGGGGCCTAGGGCGGCGGACGTGGAGGCGAAGACCGCCAGCACGCCCAGGGCCTGTCCCTGCTGGTGGGTGAAGCGCTCGCGGATGACGCTCATCCCCGCCGGGTAGAGGCTGGAGCTACCCACCGCCTGGAGGATGCGGAAGGCGATCAGGGCCCCCAGCGTCGGAGCGCGGGGAGCCAGGGCCGACGCGAGGGCGACCAGCGCCAGGCCGCCGAAGAAGACGCGGCGGCGCCCGAAGAGGTCGCTGATCTTCCCCGCCACCGGCTGGATGATGGCGCTGGCCAGGTAATAGGTGGCGATGAGCCAGGTCAGCCGCGGGAAAGAGACGCCAAAGTCCGCGGCGATCTGGGGCAGCGCCACCGCGATCATCGACGAGTTCAGCGGGTTCAGCAGGGTGGCGCAGGCCACCGCCGTCAGCAGCCTGGTTTCCGCAGCCATCGCTCCCTCCGCTCAGGCAACCGCCCGCGGGTAGAGGCGGGCCGCCACGGCCACCAGTACCACCAGGACGGCCAGCAGGAAAGCCAGGTCCCGCCCGGGACCGAAGAGGCTGGTGCCGCCCGCGATCATCCACGCGCGCAACGCGTCCACCTGATAGGTCAGCGGGTTGACCGCCGCCACCGCCCGCAGCCATCCAGGCATGAGGCTCACGGGGTAGATGGCGTTGCTGGCGAAGAACAGGGGCATGGTCAGGACCTGGCCGATGCCCATGAACCGCTCCCGGGTCCGCACCAGGCAGGCCACCACCAGGGAAAAGGTGGAGAACACCGCAGAGCCCAGGATGACCGTAAAGAGTACCCCCGCCAGGGGTGCCGGCGCCAGCCGGGCCCGGACGCCGAGGGCCAGCGCCAGGGCGTAGACCACGGCTGCCTGGGCCAGCGCCCGCACGCCTGCCGACAGCGCCTTCCCCAGCACCAGGGCCTCCCGCGGGGCAGGACTGACCATGTACTTGTGCAGCAGACCCAGGTCCCGCTCCCAGATCAGCGAGATGCCGTAGAAGATCGCTACGAAGAGGGTGCTCTGGGCCAGCACGCCCGGGGCCAGGAAGTCCAGGTACGGGCGCGGGTCAGGCCGATGGCCTCCACCGCGGCGGGCGCCTCCCGCCGCGGTTGCGGGGTCATGGCCGCCGGCGTCGTCACCCCTCGGACACCTCCCCCATGAGGCGCTGCAGGAGCCGGAGCCCTTCCAGGAGGCGGGCCAGCTCTGCATCCCCCAAGCCCGCCAACCGCTCCGCCAGCCGTGCCAGAGTGTGCTGCCGTGCCTCGGCCAGTTGCCGCTGCCCGGCGGGCGTCAGCCGCAACATCGCCCGCCGCCGTTCGGCCGGATCGGTTTCGCGGGCGACCAGGCCCCGCTGGACCAGGCGTTCGACCAGCACCGAGGCCGTTGGCCGGGAGACTCCCAGGTGCTCGGCCAGGGCGGAGAGGGAGGCCTCCGGGTGCCGGTCCAGGAACAGCAGTGCCCGGAACTGCGGCACCGAGAGCTGCCCCGGCCGGTGGCGCCGCATCTCGGCGCGGATCAGTTGCATGACGCGGGGCACCGTGTCCATGATCTCGCGGGCACAGGCCTCGGGCGGGATGGCGGCCGGCATGGCGAGTCTCTCCTTCGATACGGGCTTGGGGGCTTGTGGTTCCACCAACATTTAGAATAGCTAACTAATGCTAATACTACACTGGCCGACGAACACGGTCACGTCAACACGGCTAGGAGGGCCCGGCGGCGCGGGTGGCTGGATTCTACCGTCCCGACCGGCAAGGGGTAGCGATTCCAGAACTCAAGTGAGTGTCAGATCTTTTCTCAAGTGAGCCAGCAACAGATTTCCATCCTGATTTTAGAAATGGGCCTATTATCGTCGAATGACCCCGGGTAGTTGTCCGATTTAAGTAGGTTCCAAGCATCAAGTGACTGTTTTCTGTGATCTGAGTCACATCGGCCCCACCGTATCGCTTCATAGCGTGAGGCTGGAGACCCGTGGCAATGCGGGTGGAAGGAGGGCGGACCGTGCCACCTTCAGCCGCGCAGGTGGGGCGATGGGCGGAAACCCCGGGGCGGGTGCAGGATCTCCCGGCACCGGACCGGCCGGGCACCGCCTCATGGCCGGGCAGCCACCCGGCGCCGGGCCCCCGGTCGCCGGCTGGCGCAGGGCGGTTGGCGGCCAGCGGGCGGGTGGTGGGGCGCGGATCGGTGGCCGCCCGCGTGCGGGACGCCCTGGTCCTGTGTAAGCCCCGCATCGTGGCGATGCTGGTGTTCAGCGGGATCATGGCCGCGGTCGTCGCCGCCCGCGGGGTACCGGACCTCGGCCGGTTGCTGGGGTTCGTCCTGGCCGGCTCCCTGGCGGCTGCGGGAGCCGCTGCGCTCAACCAGTACTTCGACCGGGACATCGATGCCCTCATGGAGCGTACCGCGGCTCGGCCGCTACCCGCCGGCAGGATGAAGGCCGTCCTGGCGCTTTATCTGGGCGTGATGCTGTCGGCGGCCGGCGTGGCCGCCGGTTTCGTCTTGCTGGATGCCCGGGTCGGGGGCGTGCTGCTGGCCGGCGTGGCCGTCTACGCCGGCGTGTACACGCTGTGGCTCAAGCGGCGGACGGTCTGGAACATCGTGATCGGTGGCGCGGCAGGCAGCTTGATGGTGCTGGCCGGATGGCGGGCCCAGCGCCCGGACCTGACGCCCGAGGGGTGGTTGCTGCTAGCCCTTCTGTTCCTGTGGACTCCCTCCCATTTCTGGCCCCTGTCCCTCGCCCTGCGCGACCAGTACGCCCGCGCGGGCATCCCGATGCTGCCCGTCCTTGCGAGCCGCAAGGCCGCCGTGGTGGTGACGGTTGCCAACACGCTGCTGCTGGTGGGCGTCACCCTCCTTCCGGCGGCGTGGGGCTTTTACGCCCTGCCGCACACAGCGGTGCTAACGGCAGCGGGGGCGGGTTTCCTGGCTCTCACCCTGGCCATGGCCGGTCCGGGCCGGGACCGCCTGGCCTGGTGGGTCTATAAGGCCTCCGGCCCGTACCTGGGCGTGGTTCTCGTGACCATGGCCGCGGCCGCCCTTCGCAAAGCGGGCATGCCCTGACGGGGAGGTGAGCGGGATGGCAGAGCCTGCCGGCGGGCAGGAGCCGGCCAATGAGCGGATCCCCTGGCCCCAACTGCTGCTGGATAACGAGTTCTTCCTGCTGGGCCTGGGGCTGGTGGTGCCGGTGGTGCTGTACATCGTCTGGGGTCTGATCGAGCTGGCCCAGCTGCCGCTATTCCCGAAGTAGGGCCGGCGGTGATCGCGGGGCCGCGGGTGGCTTCACCGCCCGGCCCTGAGGGGAAGGGCTGGGTCAGGGTGCGGAGGAGGTGCGCGCAATGGCCGGTGATCGTAGCGGGACACCGATGGAGGGCTCCAACCCTGCAGGCCCGGGGCATACCGCCTTGCAGCCGCCGCCGCGGGTGTGGTGGAAGCCCCTGGGGCGCACGGAGCGGATCTGGGTCAGCGTGGCGCTGGTCTGGGCAATCTTCATGTTCGTCATGATGTGGGCGTGGCCGGCCTTCGGGGAACAGAACACGCCGATCGAGAGTTACCGCATAGCCCCAGAGGACTTCCGCCAGGCTGTGGAGGCTTTCATCCAGGAGTACCAGGTGGGTGAAGAAAACGGCGTACCCGTGGTGGAGCCCCCGCCGGGTGGCGAGGTCTACCTGCAGGCGATGGCCTACCAGTTCAGGCCCATCCTGCGCCTCAAGCGGGGGGAGACCTACCGCATCTACTTGTCATCCACCGACGTGCAGCACGGCTTCTCCTTGCAACCGGTGAACCTCAACTTTCAGGTGCTGCCGGGCTACGTCTATGTCATCAACCTGACCCCCGAGAAGAGCGGTGAGTACTCGCTGGTCTGCAACGAGTATTGCGGCGTCGGCCACCATGTGATGACCGGGAAGATCATCGTGGTCGACTAAGGACGTCGGTTGAGAAGTCGCTTGAGAATAAGGAGGGGTCGCGATGACTTCCCCTTCCGCAGTGGCCCAGTGGGAGGCAGCACCCGCGCGGGCGGGCGATGCGGAGTTCAGGACCTGTCCGGTGACCGGCCTGGCGGTGCACCGGCCGGCGGAGCGGCTGATCATGGCCAATGCCGTGACGGCCGTGGCCTTCCTGGCCCTGGGCGGGCTCCTGGCGCTGCTGATCGGCCTGACCCGCTGGCAGGCGGTGCACCTGCTACCGGCCGAGCTGTTCTACCGCTTCACCACGGCCCACGGCACCACGATGCTGGTGTTCTGGATCCTCTTCTTTGAGGTGGCCGGTCTCTACTTCGGTGGTGCCGTGCTCTTGAATGCCCGCCTGGTGGCGCCCCGCCTGGCCTGGATCGCGTACGGCCTGATGCTGGCAGGGGCCCTGGCCACCGAGTGGGCCATGCTCACCGGCAAGGCGAACGTGATGCTGACCGCGTATCCGCCCCTGAAAGGCCACCCCGTGTTCTACCTGGGGCTGATCGTCTTCGCCGTGGGAGCGCTGCTGGCCGTGGGCGTGTTCTTCGCCTCGGTGCTCATGGCCAGGGCCGAGGGCAGGATCCAGGGCTCGCTGCCGCTGGTCAGCTATGCCTTCCTGGCGGCGGCGGTCCTGGCGGTGTTCACGCTGGTGAGCGGGGCTCTCGCTCTCATCCCCGTGTTCCTTTGGACCATCGGCCTCCTGCCGGAAGTGGATCCCGGGGTGTACCGGCTCCTGTTCTGGGGGTTCGGTCACGGTGCCCAGCAGGTCAACCTGGCGGCGATGGTCGGGGTGTGGTACGCCCTGGCCAGCCTGACCACCGGCGCGCGCCCGCTGCACGAAGGCCTGACCCGCGTGGCCTTTGTCCTCTACATCGCCTTCATCCAGCTGGGGTCGATCCATCACCTGCTGGTCGATCCGGGCCTGGGCACCAGCAACCGGATCATGAACACCAGCTACTTCTTCTACCTGGCGACCCTGGCCAGCATGATCCACGCCTTCTCCATCCCGAGCTCCATCGAAGTGGCGCAGCGGGAGCGCGGCTACACGCAGGGCCTCTTTACCTGGCTGCGGCGGGCCCCGTGGAGTGAACCCGGCTTCGCCGCCCTGGTGTGTTCCATCCTGTGGTTCGGCTTCGTGGGCGGTGTCACGGGTGTGCTCTCGGGCCAGATGCAGCTGAACATGCTGGTTCACAACACCCTGTTCGTACCGGGGCACTTCCACTCCACCGTGGTGGCGGGCACCACCGTGGCTTTCATGGGCATCGCCTACTACCTGGTGCCGCTCATCAGCCGGCGCCCGCTGGCCTTCCCCGGCCTGGCGAGGCTCCAGCCCTATGTGTACTCCCTGGGCCTGGCGATCCTCACGGGCAGCATGATGATGGCCGGCAAGCTGGGGGTACCGCGCCGCCTGTGGGACGTGACCTATCAGGGGGCGGCCATCCCCGTGACCTTGTTCCAGAATCCCCGGGTGGAGATGGCGCTGGCCGGGGTCGGGATCGGTGCCATCGTGGCCGTCCTCGGCGGTGCGATGTTCGTGCTGGTGATGGTGGCCACGGTCCTA
>DATCKH010000028.1:0-27002 GCA_036562425.1 Thermaerobacter sp.
GCCGCCATCTGGACATTCCACTGGACAATCTGGCTACCCGAGAGATTTTGCAGGGCCACCATGACTGGTTGGCGGTCGGGGCCCGTGATGGAGACAGCAAACAGGAAATCATTCCATGCGGACGTAAACTGCCAGATCGCCACCACCACGGCAGCGGGCGCGGACAGGGGGAGGATGATGTGGCGGTACTGCCGTAAGACTCCGGCACCGTCCAGAAGAGCCGCCTCCGTGATCTCCTTGGGAATGCTGGCATAGAAGTTTCGAAAGATCAGGGTTGTGATGGGAATCCCGTAGATCACGTGAACGACAACTAGACCCGCCAGTGTATTGTACAATCCCAGTGACTGGAGCAACGTGATCAGCGGGATGAGAACACTCTGATAAGGGATGAACATCCCCACCAGCAAGGCCGTGAACAACGCCTGTGAACCGCGAAACCGCCAGCGCGCCAGTACATAGCCGTTCACTGACCCGACGACGGCGGAGATGACGGTTACCGGGATGACGACCTTGAAAGTGTTCATGAAATGGGGAGCGAGCTTCGTAAAGGCAATACGGTAACTCTCCAAATTCGCGCTGGCTGGCAGGCTCCACATCTGGTCCAGCGATGCCTCGGCTGTGGTCTTCAGCGAAGTCAATACCATTACGTAGACAGGGATCAGCGTGAAGACGCAAAAAAGCAGCAAGATGAAGTACAAAAACAAGCGCCTAGTCACTTCTGTCACCCTGCCTCTCCCGCCACAGTAGATACGGCACAAAGATGGCCATCGTCATCAGCAGCATGATCATGGAAATCGCGGCGCCCTGGGCGAATCGGTTGCCACGGAACGTGGTCTCGAACATGTACACGCTGGGCATGTCCGTCACGTAGGCCGCCCCGGAGCCAGTCATGGCATAGACCAGGTCGAACACCTTCAGTGACACATGCCCCAGTACGATGGTCACCGTAAAGGCGGCCGGCCACAACAAGGGTAGGAGGACATAGCGGTATAGCTTCCATCCTGTCGCACCGTCGATGTGCGCCGCCTCGCGGACTTCCTCAGGAATGCCTTGCAGGGCTGCAAGGAAGATGGCCATAGAAAACCCCGACATCTGCCAGACGGCAGCCAGGACGACGGCCAGCAGCGCGACGGGTACCCCTAGCGGTACCTGACCCCACGACCACCCGCCAGGCAGCACGCGAGTGTCGACATACCACAGGGGCAGGGCCAACATGCCCAATTTCTTCAACAAGAGGTTGACGCCCGTGCTGGGGTTGAGCAACCATTGCCATACTACACCCGTGACCACAAAGGACAGGGACATGGGAAACAGGAAGAGATTCCGAAAGAATGCCTCCCCGCGTGGACGCTGGTCTAGCAGGCAGGCCAGGAGCATGCCGATGACGAGGCATGTAGCGGTGAATACAACCGTGAACACAACGGTGTTGCGAAGATCGGCGCGGAACCTGAAGTCCGAAAAGAGGATCCGGTAGTTGTCGAGACCCGCAAAGGATAGATCGCGCACAAAGGTGTTCCACTGCGAAAGCGAGACATACCCGGTCCAACCGATGAACCCGTAGACGAAGACACCGATCGCCACGAGCGAGGGCAACAACAGCAGAATGGGTAACCCACGTTCAAGGTTGAACCGTGGCTTCGCGCCGCTCAGGCTGGCCTTCAACGGAACCGACCCCTCAAGCGGGCCCCGGGGCCGGGGATACGCTCACCCCGGCCCCACGCCCGCCACATGATTTCCTCCAACCCGAGACTCGCCGCCAATTTACTTGCCCAGGTACTGTTGGGCCGCGCTAGTGAGCCCCTGCAGGGCGGATTCGACGTCCCCCGTCGTGGCAAAGACACGGATCACCTGGGTCGCCTGTTCCGTGAATCCGGGCGCTGCGGCACTGCCGTGAGCCAGGCTGGGCACCAGCTGGTTCGTCTTGAAGTCCTCCATGGTCGACTTACCGTAGGCATCATACTTGCTGGCATCGGCATCGAGGCGCGCGGGGATCGACCCCTTCAAGGGATTGAAGGTGTCCTGACCCTCCACTGATCCCAGGAGCTTTAACCACTTGATGGTAGCCTCACGGTGCTTGATACCGGCCGGCAGGCCAAACGTGTCGGAGACCACCATGAAACTGCCCTTCGTATTGGGCGTCGGCAACCATCCAAAGTCTTCTTCAGGCTTCAGCTTCAGATCGACAGTGTAGTACCCCTTGACCCAGTCTCCCATCACGTTCATCGCGGCCTGCCCGTCCGCAACGAGCTTCGCCGCATCCTGCCAGTTGCGAGCCGCATGGTCCTCATTGACGTACTTGAGCATCCGCCCCAAGATCTCAAGGGACTGGCGTACTTCAGGGCTATCCCAGGGCTTGGATCCGTCGAACAGGGCCTTGTACCCGTCCGGCCCGGCCACGCCCAGCAGGATATCCTCCCAGAGATGCAACAGGGTCCACGGTTCCTTATCGCCCAGAGCCAGGGGGGTAACCCCTTTTGCCTTCAACGCGTCGGCGACCTGGAAAAACTCCTCGAAAGTCGTGGGCGGCTTCAACCCGTGCTGTTCGAACACCTTCGTGTTGTACCAGAGGACGTTACCGCGGTGGATGTTGACCGGGACGGAGTAGACCTGGCCATCCTTGCTCAACATGTCGATGAGATCCTTGGGGAACTTGTCCCACCAGCCTTCCTCGTCATAGAGGAAGTTCAGGGGCTCCATCTTACCGGCGGCTACCCACGTGTCCAGCAACTCTCGTCCAGCGTGCACTTGAAACGTATCGGGTGGATTGCCCGCCTGCATCCGGCTCGCCAGGACGGCCTTGGCATTGGTACCAGCCCCGCCGGCGACGGCCGCGTTGATGACCTCGATTCCGGGATTCTGCTTCTTGAACAGGTCGATCAAGGCCAGCAAGCCGGCTTCTTCCCCGGCTCCCGTCCACCAGCTAAAGATCTCGACGGCCTGTTCTTCCGAACTCTGTGGCTGCCCCCCTTGCTGTGCCTGCCCTCCCGCACCGGACTGCGCCGGTTGCTGGCCACAGGCCGCCACGAGGACGGCAATGACGAGCAGCAAGGCCAGGATCGGCCAGCGACGCACCGTACTCCCCTCCCACCGATGGCGATCGGTTCCCGGCACCACGCTTCTTCACGCCGAATCCCGATGTGTTCGGACCAGGTCCCGATTAACACGCAGTTGTATGCGGCCCCTTGCTATCCCCCCTCTCTGCCGTGTGTCGACTTGCCCGTCGCTGGCATTCGGGTGTCATAGCGTTGCGGATGAATGAGACCACTTTGCCACCCTGCGAGCCACGCCGCCCCGAGTACTCCCGCGTCATCACCGAGTGCCGCGGGTACCAGTTCTAGCCGCCGACGATGGATGGGCATCACGCGGCGGCCAACTTCACGCCGCAGGGGCCCCCAGAACGCTTCACCGGCCCGTGACAGGCCACCGCCGATAATGATGCTCTCCAGGCTGAGCAGGTTTGCAGACACTGCCAGTCCTTGCGCCAGAGCGGCTGCTGCCCGTGCCAGTACCTTCTGGGCCCGCGGCTCTCCCGCCCGGGCCGCCGCGGCCACTTCCGCCGCCGACATCGGCGAGCCATCGCCGCGCGACAACCCGAACCGCGCGGCTTCTCGTTCCACCGCTGAGGCCGATGCGTATTGTTCCAGGCACCCGCGGTTGCCGCACCCGCACTCCGGTCCTTGGGGATCAAGGATGTAATGGCCGATTTCTCCGGCGGCATCCCAGACTCCGTAGTAGGGCCTCCCGTTCAAGAGCAGGGCGGCGCCGACGCCGGTTCCCACCGTGACACACATGAAATTCGCCAAATCCCGCCCGGCCCCGAACTGCCACTCTCCGTACATGACCACCCGCACGTCGTTGTCAACGCAAACCGGGACTCCCGCTGGCAGGCGCGCTCGCAGTAGGTCGGCAAATGGGACGTCGCGCCAGCCGAAGTTCGGTGACAGCAGGGCGACCCCGCCTTCCCTGCGCACAGGGCCGGTAATACCCGCTCCCACGCCTATAAGATGGTGCTTATCAGCCCCGATCTCTTTCAGACCGCGTTCCAGGACATGGACGATGGTGTCGGCGATCCGCTCGGGCTCTCGCCGCTGCGGTGTGGGGACGGCGTGCCTCCATAGCACCTGGCCTTCCGGAGAGATCAGGCCGGCGCGGAGATTGGTGCCACCGAGATCTACACCGGCGAGCACACCATCGCGCTTCATGACCGCGACAGCACCGCCTTGAAGTAATCGATCATGGGAACGGGCGTGGGGTCGATTCCGCGTAACAGGGCGAGGTAAAGGCTTACGTAGTCACCGAGATGTACGAGCGAGAACAACCTGGCCAGCCGCCCCCGGCCGTGAGCGCGCACGATGCGAACACCGCCCGCTCGGCCTTTCAACACTTCACACGTCGCGCTCACACGCTGCTGAAGTACTCGGGGAGATTGTTCGTCGGTCAAAAGCACGAAGAAGAGTCGAGTAAACAACTCCCCCTCCATCTCCCATCCCACAGCCTCATCGTGATGGACGTCCGGCAACA
Source organism: Thermaerobacter sp. (assembly GCA_036562425.1). GTDB lineage: Bacteria > Bacillota > Sulfobacillia > Thermaerobacterales > Thermaerobacteraceae > ZC4RG37. The sequence continues at coordinate 4,522 of DATCKH010000028.1, forward strand.
CATTGGCGAAGGCCATGACCTTGCTGTTCTCGCCCAGTTGCCGCTTCCACCTTTCCGCAACCGAGCCTGTATACGGATTCAGGCCATATATCACAGGAATGTACCCGCGCAGCGCCAGCGCGATCTGTTTGGCTTCATTGCCGCCCGCCGGCACGGTCGCTCCATAACGGCGCCGCCCCTCCGCCAGAACCTCATAAAGACCGTGTAGCTCCTCGTCCAACTCCTCGGCGGGTATCCCGATCAGCCCCAGGCGCTGGCAGATGGCGAGGAGGGACATGAACAGGTAACCAATGGCCATGCGCGGCATGAGACCACCAGGGACGCGAATGAGCGGATGGCCGTAACGCTGCGCCCGTTCTGCCAGTTCTCCGCCCGCCGTGACAGCAAGGCACGCCGCACCGGCAGCCACGGCACGTTCATACGCGTGCAGCGTCTCCTCGGTATTCCCTGAATAGCTGATAGCCAGAACCAGCGTGCCGGGGCTGGTGAAGGCGGGAGGCTCGTACGCCTGGCAAACCTCTATGGGGACTTGACACCGGTCATATAGGTACGTGCGGAGCAGGTTGGCCGCTGCCGCAGAGCCCCCACCCGTGCCCAGGATGAGGATCCGCGCCGGCGGGTCCAGAGGTGACAGGTCTACCTGGTCGATCAAAGCCCACGCCCGGCGGAACTGCTGCTCATAGTCGTCGGTGAGGGGAAGGGCTCCTGCTCGATCCAGCTTCCGTAGAGCATCGAGATCGTCGAGATGGACGGGCTCCGCTGGTACCAAGCCGGTCCCCCCTCGTGCCCGGAAAGCCACTCCTGTGCTTAGCGCCGGGGCCACGCCCGTGCCGCGGGGGCCCCATCCCGGGACCGGAGATGGTATTCAACGCCAGTGAAACCGATTCCTTTCGTAATCGATCAAGTATCTTTCGCGTGCGTGCAGGATACCCCGTTTGATGCACCTAAAGACGAAATTCTGGACCAGGCCTTGATCGATGGCGAAACGTGCTACAGTTTAAGGCAAAGCCCATCGGGCTCCCACGGAGCTCAGGGCTCGCGGCCATGCCACAGCCGTGGGTCCACCGGGAGGCCAGCATGTGACGAACATGGACAGGAGCCGGGCGATCCTCGACCATCTCCGAAGAGTACGCTTCGCTACAGTGGCCGAACTCAGTGCACACCTTGGCGTCTCGGCCGTGACCGTGCGCCGCTACCTGGCACAGTTGGAAGAACGGGGCCTGATCACGAGGACCCGGGGTGGGGCCATTGCCATTGGTGACCTTCTGGAGGAACCGGCGCTAGCCGCCAAAGAAGCCCGTCAAGCCGAGGAAAAGCAACGCATTGCCTCAGCCGCGGTGGAAATGATCCACGATGGGGATGTCATCGCCCTGAACGCCGGATCCACCACGGCGGCCATTGCCCGGTTGCTGACCAGGCGGCGCAAGGTCACCGTGGTGACCAATTCACTCCCCGTCATCCGGACGCTGGCGGGCAACCCAGACATTCGCTTACTGGTCGTGGGAGGACAACTGAGAAACCGCTCGCTGGCCCTGGTGGGACCGATGGCCCTGCAGAACCTGGCCGATCTTTTCGTGGACAAGGCATTCCTGGGAGTGGACGGGCTGAGCATCGAACATGGCATCACCACACCCAACCTGGACGAAGCCGTGATCAATCGAACCATGCTGCGCAGGGCCCGCAAGGTGATCGTGGTCGCCGATCATACGAAGTTCGGCCGGGTCTCCCTCTCCCGAATCAGCAGCATTGACGACGTCCACACCATCATCACCGACGAGCACGCGCCCGCCGACGCTATAGCCTCCCTCCGCCAGCTGGGGAAGGAAGTCGTGCTTACCTGACCTCCCCGCCGGTCGCTGGCCGGTACCCGCAAAACAGCGATCGCCGCCCAGCCAGCGGATATCACGGCAACCCGGGGGCAAACTTGTAAAAGTCGCGTTATCGCCCCATTATCGTCGGAATGATCGTCGGGATGAGCTGAGAGGAGGTAGCCCGTGGAAGTCCGTGCCCTGCAGGAGCCCGCACCGGTCCGCTGGCTGCTGGCGGACCCGCGCTCGGCCTGGGTATGGCTGATCCCACGCCTGTGGCTGGGCTGGCAGTGGCTGGAGGCGGGCCTGGGCAAGGTAGGTAACCCCGCCTGGACGGGTCCCCAGGCGGGTGCCGCCATCACGGGTTTCATCCAGGGTGCGTTGCAGCGCGCGGGCGGCGAGCACCCCGAGGTGACCGGATGGTACGCCTCGTTCCTCAAGAACGTGGTCCTGCCCAATGCGCCCTTCTGGGCGCGCCTGGTGGCCTACGGCGAGGTCCTGGTGGGGCTTGGCTTGCTTCTCGGATTTCTCACCGGCATCGCCGCGTTCTTCGGGAGCTTCATGAATTTCAGCTTCCTGCTGGCCGGCACGTCCGGGGCGAATCCGATCATGTTCGCCGTGGCGACGGCCATCGTCCTGGGATGGCGCGTGGCGGGGTGGATCGGCCTGGACCGCTGGTTGCTCCCGGCATTGGGCACGCCGTGGGAACCCGGCCGGGCATTTGCGAAGCGTGAGACACAACGGTGAGCGGGCTGCTCGGTGAGCGCGCCGCTCGGAGGGTGCGGCTTGCCGGATTTTCGCCCCGCGCGGCGCCTTCGCACACGCGCGAGCGGCCCGCGAAACACGAGCAGGCCGTAGCCACGACCAGCAGCCACGGCCATCCGGGGCGGCACGGCTGCCAGGAGCGCGGGCCGCGCCGTGGGGGACCGGCCGTGTTCTTCCGGGCTGTATTACCCAAGAACGTAGGCCGCCAGGATGCTCTGGAGCTTATAGATGTCCAGGCTCCGATCGAAGGTCTTCACCAGCGGCTCGGCATGGCCGGTGATCCAGATCTTGAGTTCAGCCTCGAGGTCGAAGTGCCCCGCGGTCTCGATGCTGAAGCGGGTGATGCTCCGGTAGGGAATGGAATGGTACTCCACCTTCTTACCGGTCAGGCCCTGCTTATCGACGAGGATCAGGCGCTTGTTCGTGAAAATGAACAGGTCCCGGATCACCTGGTAGGCGCCTTCGACCCGCTCCCCGGGGGTGAGAAGGCGCCCGTACTCCTCCTCCACCCGCTCGATGTCGGCTTCCCCGGCATGCCCCATCAACCGGCCGAAGATTCCCATGGACCCGTCCCCCCCTTGAGTTCTCCCTCGCGTAGCAGGTTTCCCGGCGTTCCGCACGGGCGTCCGACGGCACAGCCGGCCGGCGCCGCGGGTGTCGGACTGCCTAAGGTCCTGCCCGTGAAGCGCGGCCAGCGCGCCGCTGATACCGGAGGTACCGTCAATAGGGTATCGTACGTAGCCGTCTCCGCGGGCTGCCCTCGCCGGTACCAGCCGAATTGAAGCCAGCGGGCGCCGGCACGAGATTCGCTTCCAGACCGGCCGATCCCCGGGGCCACGCAGAGCGAAGCGCCGGGGCGGTGGCTGCCCCGGCGCTTCCTGCGCTGGACCTGCCCTCTTACCGCCGGCCCCGTGTGGCCCGGCGACCCGGAACGGTTACTCTTCCACCTGGATGACCTGGATCAGGCCCATCATGTTGCCCTTGGAGTCCTCCACATGGGAGATGACGTGGCAGTGCCACACCCACGTACCGGGCCGGTCAAAGGTCACCAGAACGTCCGCCGTGTCACCCGGCATCAGGTCCAGGGTGTTGGCCTCGATGGGCTGAGGCAGCGGCCGGCCGTCCTTGGCGATGACCTTGAAGTCGAAGCCGTGCAGGTGCATCGGGTGGATCTGGTTCCCGATGTTCATCAGCCGGAAGCGCGCCGTCTCGCCGACCTTGAGCTTGATGGGCACGGTGTGGGGGAAGGACTTGCCGTTGATGGTGTAACCCAGCTCGCCATCGGCGATCATGAGGCTGTATTCCTTGTCATAGGACCACGGCTCCGGCTCGCGCGGTTCCACGATCAGGGTGCCGAACAGGCCCTTGCCCTCCTGCTTCAGCACGTTGAAATGGGTGTGATACATATGGGTACCGCTGGGCTTCGCCACGAATTCATAGACGAACTCGCCGCCGGGCGGGATCGGATCCTGGGTGACCATGGGCACGCCGTCCATGGCGTTGGTCACATGCATGCCGTGCCAGTGCACCACGGTCGGCTCGGGTAGCTTGTTCTTCACAATGACACGGACCCGGTCACCTTCCTTGACCCGGATCTGCGGTCCGGGCACGGTACCGTTGAAGGTCCAGGCCTCATGCTCCTTGTCGCCCGTCGACCACTTCACCGGCAGGCAGCGCCGTGAGCTCGAACACCTTGACGCCGTTCTCCACCCGGTACTTCGCCAACTGCTGGCCTTCCGGCAACTGCTGCTGGCCCTCCGAGCCGGTGCCAGCGGGGAACACTTCGTAATCGCTGGCGGCCTCGCCCTGCGCCGCCGTTTGGTGCGAACCGTCGCCGGATGACGCCGCGCTGGATCGCGCCCCCGACGTTGCCCCCGCCTGGGGGTAAACGACCCACAACACCAACCCCAGGACCACCAGCAGGCCCGCGGCGAGGAGGAACCGGCCGGCTGGAGACCGCCTCATATGCAACACCTCCACCCGGCATCGTGGGGGTGGAGGCTGAACGGGCGCTGAGCGGAAGCTGAGTGCAAGCTGAAGATTTGATCCTGATTACTGGTTGAATCCCGGACGCACAGAGGTGACCGCCGCGCGGGCGGCGACAAGCGGTTCAGGCCAGCCCGGGCGGAGGCTGGCACCACCGGGCGGACGCGGTCATGGGCAAGACGGTTCGGCCGGAAGCGGCGGGAATGGCCATGCTCCTAACGGACGAGGTCCACGGCCAGTGCCACGACGATCAGAGCCAGCAGGGCCGTGACGCGCGCCAGCCATCCCGCCGTGCGCCGGAGGCGCCGCGGGTCGCCGCCCTCCTGCGCAGCCCGTTCGGCCGCCGGACCCGCAACGAAGTCGTGTACCGCGGTGGCAAGTACCATGAGCAAGACGAAGATAAGCTTAGTGCCGAGGACCCGGCCGAAGGGGCCCGAAAAGAAGCTCCCGTCCAGCACGTTGGACGCGGTCGCACCGCGCGCGCTCATCTGGATGAGTCCCGTCAGCGCCAGCACCCCGAGGGCGATCCAGCCGGCCACGCGAAAACGCCGGCCGACGTCGACCAGCAGGCGGGAGCGGGTAGCATCGTCGTACCGGCGCGCCGCAGGGACGATCACCAGGCTCAAGAACAAGATGCCGCCGACCCAGAACATCGCGCTCATGATGTGTAAGAACACGACCGCCTTGTACCAGGTCACCGTTCCTCTCTCCCCATCCTCGAATCATCCCGGCCGGACGACCGGCCCTGCCCCGTACGACACCCCCGCCGTCCTCTCACTGAACCGCCAGCGCCCCTGCGGCCATCGCCCGGCCTCATGTTAGAGCGGACTCCGGGAGCCTGCGTCCGGCCGCGACCGGACGGGCCGGGCGGCACGGCCCCCATTTACCGTAACATGCCGGCCGGCCCTCGCTGTGATGACTGTTACAACGCGTTGCCGCGACGGCCGTGCAAGCGCGCGGTTCCTCGATCCCGCTGCCAGGCCGGCGAGGGTCTCCCGACCGGGCCCCACGACAGCATGCCGGGATGGAGAGAGCAGGTCCAGGATGGAGAGAGCAGGTTGGAGGGAGTAAGGGGTAGTATCGCCAGCTCGCCGGTGGGGAAGGATGAGAGCGCCGGCGGCCGCCACCGGCCTCCCCGGCCGGCGGCGGCCGCCCGTTCACGATTGTTCAAAGAACTTGCGGTTCTTCTCGATGTAGTGCTTCCACTTGTCGGGAACCTCGTCCTCGTCGTAGATGGCCTCCACGGGGCACACGGCCGCGCAGGCACTGCAGCCAATGCATTCTTCCGGATTGATGTAGAGCTGGTCATCGCCCTCGTAGATGCAGTCCACGGGGCAGACCTCCTGGCAGGACTTGTCCTTCACCCCGATGCAGGGCTCGCAGATGACGTAGATCACGCCAATCACTCCTCTCCGCCGTAGTATGGGGCCGCGCGCCGGGCATTCATACTCCCATCGGTGCCGCCCGCGGTCGCTGTGACCGGGAACACAGATGCGCGGCGGGGCATCGACGACAATAGCGGGCGATGCCGGGTGCGGGCCGAGCGCCCGGCGATAATAGCAGGGATGGGTCCACCGGGGCGGGTAAGCCGCGGCCATGCGTTCGGGGACTCCCTTTCCGGAGTCCGCTCATGACGCGAGTCCGGTCACGGCGCGAACGGCTGCTGTCCCCGGGAGGACCGTGGAGGTGCCGTCTCGGATGTCGACAACGGTTACGCGGGTTGCCACGAAACAGGCGCGCGGAGCGGAGGCCGGGAAGAACTCCAAAGGCCCCCAACGGCGGGAGCGCTGGCCATGGCTCCCTTTCGTCGACCTGTCCCTGGCGGCGGCACTGGTGCCCGGATTCTTTCTCGGAGGCCTGCTGGCGGCGGCGGCGCGCAACGGCTCGTCGCTGCTGGAGGTCTACCCCGCCCTCGCTCAGGCTCACGGCCACGCGCAACTGGCGGGCTGGGGAGGGGCCATGATCCTGGGCGTGGCCCTGCAGTTCCTGCCGCGCTTGCGGGGCAGCCAGCTCGCGCGGCCGGGCTGGATTCCACCCTTGTTCTGGACCTACGCGGCTGGGCTGGCGCTGCGCGTCGCCGGGCAGGTGCTGGCCGCCCTGGTCCAGGCGACGGCCGCAGGCGCGCCGGGCGCTCCGGGCCTGCCGGGCGCGGCGGGACACGGCCTCCCATTCCCCGTCCAGATCGGGCTGGCGGCCTTCGCCCTGGGTGCCGTGCTGGAGGCGGCGGCCGGGACCGGCCTCGTCATCATGCTCGGACTGAGCTTGCGCGCCGGGCCACCCTTGTCGACAAAGAAGGCCTTCGGCCAGGTGGCCCCGCTGCTTGCCATCGCCTTCGGCTCCTTCGCCGTCTCCCTGATCGCGTGGGCGGCGGGTGCCGTGGTGGCCGCGGGTTCCGTGACCGCCGCCGGATCTCCGCCGGGCACGGCCGCAGCCCCGGCGAGCGCGCGGCTGCCGGTGATCCCCCCGGCCCTCGACCGGCTCGCCCTGGAAATCGCGCTGTTCGGTTTCATCGCCGGAATCTCGCTGGCCATGTCCGCGCGGGTTTTCTCCCTGTTCTTCCGCGTGAGCCCGGCCGACCCGCGCCTGCTGCGCTGGACCGGGATCCTGCTCGGGACGGGCGTTCTCGTGGGGGCGCTGGCGGGTGCCATCCACCTCGCCACGGGTTCGCGACCTCCCGCCCTCACCGGCGCGGCCGCCGTCCTGTGGGGAGCCGCCATGTTGACAGGAACAGCGGCGGTTCACGTCTTCACGCGCAGGCTGTCCTTCCCCGGCGACAGGGGGCGCTACGCCTGGTGGCGCGATCCGGCGGGCGCCGGAGCCGTTGGCGCCTACGTGTGGGCCACCCTGGCGGGCCTCATCCTGGTGCTCCAGGGGCTGCAGGCGTGGGGTGTACGGTTGGGAGCGGGCCCGGCTCCCGCTGACCTGGCCATCCACGCCACGGGCGCGGGCTTCATGACCCTCCTCATCCTGGCCGTGGCGCCCACCATGCTGCCGGGTTTCGGCGGCGGCCGCCTCCGGGGTCCCGGCTGGGTGTGGGCGGCCGTGGTCCTGGGCTTCCTGGCGGCCAGCCTGCGCTCGGCGCCGGGCATCGCGTCGCTTCTGGGCATGACCGCCGTGGCCTGGGGCGCGAGCGCCATGGCCCTCGGGGGTGTCAGCGGGCTGCTGGCCGTCGGAGCGCTGATCATCGCCCTGCGCCAGAGCTGGCGGGCGTAACGCCCGTGGCACGCGGCGACCGGGGAGGTACCGCGGGGGCATGAGCCATGCGGCTCACGAAGACCCGGGGAAGCTCGAGAGGTCAGCCCCCCAACGAAGGCGGACCGCTTCTTTCCACGGTTCCACGCTGGGGAAGGAACCCCGCCCGAAGAAGATGTGCCAGGCGACCCAGCGCAAGGGCGTGCGGCGAAAGGCGGCGCAGGCCAGTTCGTACCATAGCGGGTGCCGAAAAGCCGCCATGGCCCGCCGCATCCAGAGCCGCGAGAAGAACCGCGCCTGGAAGAGGCCGCCGTGGTAATGTTCAAGAACCGTCACATCGCCGGAGGACAGGTAAGCCTCGATCACCTCGGCGGCCAGGTCGGACAGGCGCAGGCACGGGTCCAGGCCGCCCGCCGTAAGGGGCGACACGGCTCCCGACGCGTCGCCGACCAGGAGGCCGCGCGGGCACGCGATGCGGTTCAGGACGCCCCCCACGGGGATGCGGCCGCCCCGCCGCTCCACCAGCCGGGCTCGCGACAGATCGAACCGCCCGGCCACCCGCCGCCTTAGCACCTGCAGGGCTTCCGGAGAGTGAAAACGGGAAGGGTAACCGCCGGCGCCGATGTGGACCTCTTCTCCGTCGTGCACGACCCAAGCGAGGTAACCGGGCGCAAGGCGCGGGTCGAGGAAGCAGTGAAAGGCTGGCGGTCCTTGCAGCGGGACGCCGTTGTACACCTCCTCCGCCCCCACGATCCACTCCCGGTTGGTGTCGAGGCCCAGGTCCCGCGCCACCGTCGAGCGGCAGCCGTCCGCGCCGACGATGAACCGGGCCCGCACCTGCCAGTACCGGCCTTTCGTCTGGAGGGTGACCAGCGACCCGGTACCGGAGGGTTCGGAGTGGAGAAAGTGGGTGTTACCGGACCAGTCGGCGCCTGCCCGGCGCGCTTCCTCCAGCCAGCGAGCGTACAAGCGCCGGAGGCGCCCCACCCGGAACTCGTCGCGGGGGCTGGAGAGATGCAAGACCCGTCCCTCCGGTGAATAGAGGACGACATCCCGCACCACCGGGCCGAGACAGTCCGGGGGGAGCTGGAAGTCCTCGAGGGTCTTTCGCACGAAGATCCCGGTCGTGTGGACGAACCGGTCGGGAGCCGGCTTCCGGTCGACGAGCAAGACCCGCAGGCCGCGCCCAGCCAGCAGCCGCGCGCACTGAAGCCCCGCCAGGCCGGCGCCCACGATGATCACGTCGTAGTTGGTCATGATGACGACCTCCTGAGGCGCCTGATCGGCCGGGGGACACCGGCTTCGTGGGCGCTGGTCATGGGACTTCGCCGTCCGCAGGCTTTTCCCCTGGCCGCAAAGCAACACGTTCAGCAGGGAGGTCAGAGCCTGGCATCGATCTCCCTCGCCCGCACCGCTTCCGCGGTGGATAACTTTAGCTTATCGGAACCTGGGCCGTGTTACGATTGTCACAGCCCGTCCATAGAAGACCACGCACCCAAGACATGCAGGGAGTGACTCGCCTTGCAGCTTTACGGGAAGCTGGTCCGTGACCGCATCCCTGAATTGATTGAGGACCAGGGCAAGATTCCCGTGATACGGATTCTCCGGCATGATGATGAGTACCGGGAGTGCCTGCAACAAAAGCTCCGTGAGGAGGTTGACGAATATATCGCCTCCGGTGAAATCGAAGAACTAGCTGACGTATTCGAAGTGATCCTTGCCTTACTCGATATTGAAGGACGGACTATTGCAGAATTGGAGCAGGCCCGGATCCGCAAGCGACGCGAACGTGGGGGATTCGACGGAAGGCTCTATCTCATCGGTGTTCAAGATCGAGAATAACGCTTGTACAGACCCCACTATCCGGGGCCCGGCCCGTTCCCCTTTCGAGCCCCGGCTGGCTCAGCGCCAGTTCGTGTATGCGGCGCGATGGACGCAAACCCAGGACGGCCGTCCTCCCCGCGGGCGAGAAGGCCCCCACCCCGGCCGCCGAGGCGATTCCCCACAAGCACTGTTGCTGAGCGTGCAGATCTCAGAGACCTATCGCATCACGATGATCGCGATGGCGTAGAGGCCCAGGATCGCGACCGCAAAGCTCAACGGGATCACGCGCACGGTCACTTTCATGTAATCGGCCCAGTGATAGTTGAACCCCCTCTGGCGCACGCCATGAAGCCAGAGCAGGGATGCCAGCGTACCGACGGGCGTGAACAGCGCGGCCAGGTCAGCCGCCACGATCACGCCCGCATACGAGACCAGCAACGCATGCCGGCTGATGTCCGGAATCCCCGCCAGTGTGATGCTCCCGATGATCATGCCCGGATGGTTGTTAAGAAGGGAAGAGATGGCAGCCGTCAGTGCCGCGGGGAAGACGCTTGCCACCAGCGGCTCCGTGTTGACCACCGGCGCGAACAAGGATGCCAGATAAGCGGTAATGCCTGAATTGCGGAGCCCAAACACCACCAGATCCATGCCAAATGCAAAGACCATCAGCAACCAGGGCGCTTGCGGAAGAACCGCCCACGGGTTGGTGATCTTCCGTTTCCAGCCCACCAGGAGCAAGGTCAGCGCTCCGAGCGCCGGCACGATGGGGACGGGGATGCCCGCACCCGACGCTAGAAAGACGCCTGCTCGCACGGCGACGACCACGCCCACCGCGAACCACATGAACCTCGTTCCCGCCGGGGAACCGCCCTGCCCCCGGGCCTGCGCGCCGGGCGCAGGTGAAGGGACAGGCCGCGCAGAGGGTGCTGGGTCACCGGCACCGCCCGTGACTTCCGCCCAGTCAGGAAGGGACTCGGGGAGATTGCGACTAAAGGTGGCGTAGAGGAGGCCCCAGCACGTCGCGATGCCGAGCACGGCCGGAAAGACCACATAAGTAAAATGCTCCGTCAGCGAGACGCCGGCGATGGCCATGGCCTCGAGGTTCGCCATGTTGCTCACCCCGACGGGTGAGCTCGAGGCGCTGGCCATCAGGCAGCCGCCCAGCAGATAAGCCAGGCTGGCCTTGCTGGATAGCCGCATCCGGCTCACCAGGGCCGCGATGATCGGGGTTCCGATGAGGATGCTGCCGTCGTTGTTCAAGAACCACGTGAGGCAGATGCTCAGCACCAGGACCAGGTGGAAGAGCCGGCGGCCCGACCCGCCGGCACGATCGGCAAGGCGATCCGCCACCCATCGGAAGAAGCCGGCGGCGTCCAGTACCAGCGCCATGACGGCCGTGGAGATGATCGTCAAGGCCGCATTCGATACGATGCGCGCCACGGTCCCGACGTCGTGCCAGTTGACCAGGCCGGTCAAGAACACCAGGCACGCCCCGATGAGAGCCGGGATGGCTTCGTGAACGCCCCCGGGACGCCACAGGATGAGGATGGAGGTTACCAGAAACACCGCGAGGGCCAGCAGCCAGCTTTCCACAGCCTTCTCCCTCCCGGGAACAACCTCTGAGGCCTGGCCTCTTGCTGGGATACAGCCCCGGTCCCGTAGGAGGCACGTCACGAGAGCACCGAGCGCATGCCCTCGCTCGCCCGTCACTGTATGCGGCTGCGGTCGGCGGTGCCTATGTCACTGGCGCACTCGCCGGCATACTCGTGAACAAACCCATCTTGCGGGGGAAGGGGGGAGGTACCCGATGGCCGACTGGTGGTTGGCGGTGCTCTTCCCGCTGCTCGGTCTGATGGGGCTGTTCTTCCTGCTGCGCCCCGTTCCGGCAGTCAGTAGACGCGCTGTTGTGGAAAAGCCCGAGCCTAAAGCGGTGCCGTCCCGAAGGGTGCCCGAGCCTGCCGAGCTCATCGCCAGCAAGACGAAGCCCGTCAGCCGCGGCTGACGTCCCACCACGCCGTGCGGACGGTGCCGGCGCAGGTCTGCTCCAACAAAAAAGAGGTGCGGAACCGAAGGGCCCCGCACCTCGTCATGCTCTTGTCACCACGGGGGGCTCGCCCGCCCCGGCAGCAAGCCGGCGTTCACCCGTACGCTATCCGAGGTTCACCCACACACTCTTCACTTCCGTATAGTGCTCCAGCGCGTAGCTCCCCATCTCGCGGCCGATGCCGCTCTGCTTGAACCCGCCCCAGGGGCTGGTGGCGTCCAGCAGGTTGTAGCCGTTGATCCATACCGTGCCCGCCTTGAGCCGGTGGGCCACCTTGATAGCCCTGGCCACGTCCCGCGTCCAGATACCGGCAGCCAGCCCGTAGGGCGTGTCATTGGCCCTGCGGACCACCTCGTCGACGTCCTCGAAGGGCAGGACCGTCAGCACGGGGCCGAAGATCTCCTCCCGGGCGATGGTCATACGGTCGGTCCCCACGAATACGGTCGGCCGGACGAAGAACCCGGGTCCTGCCTCGGGATTGGGCTCGCCGCCGGTCAGCAGCTCGGCACCCTCCTCCCGGCCCCGCTCGATGTAGCCCAGCACCCGCTCCATGTGCGCCCGGCTGATGAGCGGGCCCATCTGGGTCAGGGGGTGCACGCCGGGACCTTGCCGCAGCGCCGCCGCCCGCTCGGCGATCTCCGCCACCATCCGGTCGAACCGGTCCTTGTGGACGAACAGGCGGGAGCCCGCGCAGCACACCTCACCCTGGTTGAAGAAGATGCCCATCATGGCCCCGGCCACGGCGCTGTCGAGGTCGGCGTCCGGGAAGACGATGTTCGGCGACTTGCCCCCCAGCTCCAGGGTCACGCGCTTGAAGTCGCGAGCCGCGGCGGTCATGATCCGGCGGCCCACGGCGGGCGACCCCGTGAAGGAGATCTTGTCGACCCCGGGGTGCTCCACCAGGGCCCGGCCCGCCGGTTCCCCGTATCCCGGCACGACGTTGACCGTCCCCGGCGGGAAGCCGGCCTCCCGCACCAGCTCGGCCAGGCGCAGGGCGGTCAAGGGCGTGAGCTCGCTGGGCTTCAGCACCACCGTGTTGCCCGTGGCCAGGGCCGGCGCCAGCTTCCAGGCGGCGATGAGCAGCGGGAAGTTCCACGGCACGATGGCCCCCACGACGCCCACCGGTTCCCGGCGCGTGTAGGCCAGGTACTCGCCCGGGAAGGAAACGGGCAACGTCTGCCCGGTCCACTTGGTGGCCCAGCCGGCGAAGTAGCGGAAGTGTTCCACGGCCAGGGGTACGTCGGCCATGGTGGTCTCCGTCACCGGCTTGCCCGTGTTGAGGGATTCCAGCTGGGCGAACTCCGCAGCATGTTCCTCCAATAGGTCGGCCAGCTTCCAGAGCAGGCGGGCCCGCTCGGCGGGTGGCAGCCGCCCCCACGCCCCTTCCAGGGCGCGGCGGGCCGCCTGGACGGCCCGGTCCACGTCCTCCTCGCCGGCTTCCCAGACCTCGGCCAGGAGATCGCCGGTGGCCGGGTCCGTCACGGGCAGGAGGCGACCGGACCGCGCCTCCTCCCAGCGCCCGCCGATGAACAGCTTGTGGGGTACCTGCAACCACTCCCGGACCCCGGGGGAGACGAAGGGCAGGTTCAGGGTGGCCGTGCGGGCCCGGCCGGCGGTGCTCGCGCCCGCCGCACCGGGCCCGCTCCCGGGCGCGGGATCACCCGGCGGCCGGGACCCGTCACCGGGTGGCTGGAGCCCTTCCTTTTCCGCCATGCGGGTCATGCGGCCGTTCCTCCCTCGCCGGGCCCCCCGGACTCCGCCTCCCCACCCGGCGCCGCAGACTGTCCCGCTGCGCCGGCTGCCCCGGAGGGCGCCGGTTCGCCCGGTTCTTCCACGTCTAAAGTGGCCAGCCGGTAGATCTCCGCCAGGGACTTGCCCCGCGCCTGCTCGATCCGCTCCGCCCGCAGGCTGAACTGCTTGATGGCGTAATTGACGAACTCTTGCTGGTCCACGTTGAAGGGATGGTTGTTACCGTAGGCGGCGTAGATCTCGTGGGTGACGCCCAGCGCGTAAGGCAGCAGATAGTTCAGCCGCCGGTCGATGACGTTCCAGATGGAATCGTCCTCAGCCACCAGCCGCGACAGGAGGAACACACCGTAGGCGATGTGCCGCGATTCATCCCGCTGCAGGTTGCGGATGCCCTCGATGAGTCCGGGCATCAGCCCCTGGCGGTGCAGTGTCTGGTAGAAGGCGTAATAGCCGGTCTCGGCCAGGACGCCCTCCACGATCAGGTTGTAGGTAACGGCGGCCTCGGCCTGGGCGGCGGGCGAGGGGTCCGTCAGCAGGCGGTTCATCGCCCGCGGCAGTTCCTCGTAGAAGATCTTCTTGTAGCTGGGCGTGTGGTAGTGGTGGAGATCGGCGGTCGTTTCCGCCACCTCGTCCAGGAACCGGCGGAAGAACTCGGTGTGCTTGGCCTCTTCCCAGAGGAAGGTGGTGAGGTACATCTCCTCCTCCAGCCGGCCCTCACGGGCGATCACCATGATCAGGGGCAGGAGATCCAGGGTCACCGATTCCTCGCCGGCCGAGAACAGAGAGACCAGGCGCAGCAAGGCATCCCTCTGCTCGTCGTTGAGGACCTGCCAGTCCTCACGGTCGCGGCGGAAGTCGATGGCCCGCGGGTCCCACACGCCGAACCGCTTGGCCTTGTGATAGAGCCGCATGGGCGGCAGGTCGTGCCGGAGGCCGCGGGTGCTGGTGGTCACGAACCCCTCGCGACGGGCGTCCGTCCCGGACATGGACATCCCCCACTCTCCCCTCATGGCGTGTTCCCGGTTACTGACCGGGCAACAGCAGCACCTTCATCGCCTCGCGGTCGTCGAACAACCGGTAGCCCACCGGCGCTTCGGAGAGAGGCAGCCGGTGGCTGATGATGACCGCCGGGTCGATCCGGCCCGCGGCCACCAGGGCCAGCGTCGTGTCGATGTCGCGGTGGATGTTGGCCAGGCCGATCCGGAAGGTGATGTCGCGGGTCAGGCTGGTGCCCAGGGGAAAGGCGAAGCTCTCGGCCGTGGTCACACCCACGGCCACGATCCGGCCCCCGCCCCGCACCAGCTCGAAGGCCAGGGCGACGGTGCGGGGGCCACCGACCGCCTCGATGACCACGTCGGCACCCTCGCCGCCGGTGAGCTGGTTCACCCGGCTGACGGGGTTCGTCTCCCCGGCCACGATGGGCACCGCGCCCAGCCTTTCCGCCAGCTCGGCCCTGTCGCGCAGGAGATCGATGGCGAAGACCCGGGCGGCCCCCTGGGCGAAGGCGCTCTGCACGGCCATGAGCCCCACCGGCCCGCACCCGATGACGGCCACCGTCTCCCCGGGCTGCAGGCCGGCGTTGCGCAGGGCGCCGTAAGCCGTGGTCAGGATGTCGCCGCAGAAGAGGGCCCGCTCGTCGTCCAGTTCCTCCGGAATCCGCCGCAGGTTGACGTCGGCGTGGGGAACGCGCACGTACTCCGCCTGCGAGCCGGCCAGGTTGCCCATGGCGACGCCGTAGCCGAACACGCCGTACTCCACGCACTGGTTGTAGGCGCCCCGCCTGCAGGCCCGGCAGGTGCCACAGGCGACGTGGAAGGTGCCCACCACCCGGTCGCCCGGACGGAATCCGCGGACGCCGGGTCCGGTTTCTTCCACCACGCCCGTAAACTCGTGGCCGCAGACGAAGCCGGGAATAATGCCGGGGATCTGGCCGTGGTAGATGTGCAGGTCGGAACCGCAGATGGCGCAGCAGGTGACCCGGACCAGGGCGTCGCCCGGTTCCCGGAGCCGGGGCTCGGGAACCTCCTCGACGGCTACCTCCCCCACGCCCCGGTAGGTGACGGCCTTCATCCCTAGGCCACTCCCTCCGGGAACTCGGTCTCCACCTTCTGGGCGCAGGTCACCAGCTCCTTGGCGGCGATGACGTATCCGGACAGGACGCCCATGTCCCCCTTGACGATCTTCAGCTTGCCGCGCATCATCGCCGCCAGCGGGTCCAGCTGGCCGTCCATCACCTGCTTCCAGGTGTAGGCGTCGGCGCTGATGACGTAGGGCACCCCGTCCAGTTCGTCCCGGGTCGCGATCCGGGCGTCCCGGCACTCGCCCCGGTACAGGTCGAGCACGATGGCGCGGTCTTCCTCCACGCCCAGGGACGGGTCGGCCTCCAGCACCAGGGCCAGCGGCCACTCCCAGGTCCGGGCCGCTTCGCGGTAGGTGACGTTCTCGTTGATACGGTCCTTGTACGCCTTGGCCCATTCCTCCGAAAATGCCGGATATGCCATCGGCACACCCCTCCATCCCGAAACAGCCATTGACCATGGACACCCGATTTTGGAAGAACCAGTTGACGTCAGCAGTTGACGCCGTCGCGGTCGCAAGAACTCCCTTTATGGGGCTCCCCTCGGTGACCGGCCACCGGGCCCGCCGGCGCCCTTCCCGCCGGCGCTGCCAGGGGGCTGGTTTTCGGCCCCGCACGCGGGCCCCGCCCGGCCGCATGCCAGGTCCGCTTGCCGGGCCACCTGCTGGATTACCAGATCGGCGATGTCGGCGCGTAACACCCCCCTGGCCATGTAGAGCAGGAAGGCATCGGCGATCTCCTCCGGTTCCCTGCCGCCGCCGGGCCGGTACCACACCGCCACCCAGTTCATGGCACCGAACCCGAACAGGCGCAGGAGGCGGAGGTCCACATGCGGCTGGAAGAGCCCCTCTCGCTGCCCTTCCGCCAGCGCCCGGGCCCAGAGGTCTTCGTAGGCGTCCCTGGCCGCGATGACGGCCCGGGCCGCCTCCGGGCTCAGGTAGCGGCTTTCCTGCAAGATCACCGCCACGAACTGCTGGTACTCCAGGCAAGCCAGCAGGTGCGCCCGCAACCCCGCCCAGATGCGCTGGGCGACGGTGGGCTCGCGCTCCATGGCGCGCCGCACCCGCTCGTGAACCATCTGGATGCCGTGGAGCATCACCCCCAGCAGCAGGTCGTCCTTGCTCCGGAAGTGGTAGTAGAGCGCTGCCGGCGTCACGCCGAGGGCGGCGGCGAGATCGCGCATGGTCGTCGCCGGATAGCCCTGCCGGGCGAAGAGCTCGGCAGCGCGGTACAGGATGGTTTCCCGGGGCGGATCGAGGATCTTGTGCACGGTCACGGCAGCCCTCTTCGTACTTACCGAATGTTCATTAAATGCTATTCGGCGGTATCCTGCCTCTTATGACCATGCCGTGACGATTTTTTGCGCGGGGCCCCCTCCCCTTGAAGGATTCGGGGAATTGGGGGCCACACAGAGGGAACGGCCTGCGAGCGGGCGAACCGTTTCTCGAGGCTTCTATATTTCGCTCCCCTGCGTACTGGCTGGAGGCAGGTGCTTGCCGTGGTTGGCGCGGTGGTGCTGGCGGCCGGCCTGTCGACCCGCCTGGGACGGGCCAAGCAGTTGCTGCCCCTGGGTGACCGGACCGTGCTGGAAACGACCCTGGCGGCGGTCCTGGCCAGCCGGGTGAGTCCCGTGGTGGTCGTGGTGAGCCCGGCGGTGGCCGCCGCCGGCCAGCCCCGGCTGCGGGACGACCGCGTGACGGTCGTGGTCAACCCCCACCCGGAACGGGGCCAGAGTTCCTCGTTGCGAGTAGGATTGCAGGCGCTTCTTAAACGGGCGCCGGAGATCCGGGCATCCGTCACGGTCCTGGGCGATCAGCCGCTGATCCCTCCGGCGCTGATCGACCGCCTCATCGCCCGTTTCCAGGAGCAGGTGCCACCGCCCCTGGCGGTGCGCCCCGTTTCGGGCGGCCAGCCGGGCATGCCCGTGCTGGTCTCCCGGGAACTCTTCCCCGAGATCATGGCGGTGCAGGGCGATACGGGGGCGCGCCCGGTCCTGCAACGCCACCGCGATGCCGTGGTCACCGTGGAGGTTGACTGCCCGGCCATCCACCAGGACCTAGATACATGGGCAGACTACCTGGCGATTTGCCGGGCACTGGGCGTCGCGCCCGCCGCGGGGCCGGACGAACCGGCCGGCGGGCAGGTCCAGCCACGACCGGAGCGGCCGGAGCAACGGAACACCGGGAGTGAGGAACAGCCGGAGTGAGGGAACATCCGCAGTGAGAGCGTGGGAGGAAAGCACGGTGCCCGCACCTCGTGACAGCGGCCAGGCGACGGAAGCAGCCCGCCAGGCGAGCCGGGTCCTGGAGCCGGCCCCGGCCCGCGACGAGCAAATATGGACGGCCCTGGTGCTGGGCCTGTTCGGAGTACTGGCCTTCGTCTCCCGTATCCCCTGGGTCTTCGCCGGCGGGCTCGCCCTCGTCTTCCTTGGTGCCCTGGCCCGCAGCCGGCTGGGTTACTACCTGACACCAGAGGGGATGTTCATTCGGACCCTGGCGGGCAGCCGGACCGTCCCCTGGGACGACCTCCAGCGGGTGGAATACGTGGAGCTGGGCGGCGGCCTCCGCCTGCTGGCCGCCTACTTCCCGGGCTACGCCGTGGGCCTGTTCTACCTCGCCGGCCTGGGCCGCCAGCACTTGCTGGCCTCCAGCGACCGCGGGCAGGGAATCCGCGTCCACCCGCGCCGGGGCGGGCCGTTCATCATTACACCCCGCGACCCCATCGACGCTCTAGCGGCCTTTGAACAACGGGGCGTGCCCGTGGAAGCCCCCAAATGGATCCTGCGGGAAGTCCGGCGCCGGGCACGCTCCGGCGCCCACCCCCGAAAGGCCGGACCGACATCCGAATAACATTTGTCAAACCGGGGCGGATCGACGGATGCAGACGCGGGGCGTTCTCTCTTGTGCGAAGCGCGGTCAACCGGCGCCAGCCGGGTACACGGGGCCCTCACACACACGAGGGGGATGCGGATGGCCACGACCACGCCTCTGCCCCAGGAGCAGACCCGGGATGGCCGCCGGCGGGTGGAGTTCTCCGGGGACTGGTGGTCGTCGGAACGCTGGGCCCAGGAGAAGAACCGGGTCAAGGAGGAACTGGCCGCGCTGGCCGCGGGGATCACACCCCGCAAGCGACTGCGGGCGGTGCTGCGCACCCTGGCCCGGCATGGTCTCTTGCACCTCCTGCGGGACCGCCACCTGCTGCGGCCGGGCCAGCGCCGGGCCCGCGATGATGAGGAACGCCTGCGCCAGATCGGCCGGCGCCTGAGGCTGGCCTTCCAGGAACTGGGTCCGACCTTCATCAAGCTGGGCCAGGTGCTGGTCACGCGGCAGGAGCTCATCCCCGAGCCCATCACCGCGGAACTGGCCAGGCTCCTGGACGAGGTTCCGCCCATGCCTTTCCCCTACATGGCGGCGGTGCTGGACGACGAGCTGCCCGAAGGCCTGCGAACCTTCGCCTGGATCGACCCCGACCCCATCGGTTCCGCGTCCCTGGCCCAGGTCTACCGCGCCCAGCTCCGGGACGGGCGCCTGTGTGCCGTCAAGGTGGTCCGGCCGCTGGTCGACAAGCTCTTCCAGACCGACATCGCCAACATCGAGAAACTGGCCCGCCGGCTCCAGAAGCTGCTGCCACCGCCCGTGGCGGCGTCGGCCAACCTGCCGGGCCTGATCCGGGACTACTACAGCAGCGTCACCAGTGAGCTGGACATGCGCATCGAGGCCCGCCACACCGAGGACGGCCGCCGCCTGGTGGAGGAATTCGCCACCGTCGCGGTACCCGAGGTGTACCTGGCCACCCGCCGCGTGCTGATCACCGAGTACGTGGACGGCTGGAACATCAAAGACTTCCCTGTCGACTTCTTCACCTTCGAGGAACGCTTCGAGCGGATGATGGACCTGGCCCACCTCTACATCAAGGAGTTCCTCGACGGCCGCTACCACGCCGATCCCCACGGCTCCAACCTGATGGTCGACCGGCGGAGCAAGAAGATCTACGTCATCGACTGGGGCATGGTGGGGCGCATGGACGCCCTGCACACCGAGGCCATCTTCCGCCACCTGCTGCACATCCGCCTCAACCAGGCGGAAGACGCCGCGGAAGTGATGCTGGACGTCTTCGAACCCACCCCCTACACCGACCCCGGCCGCCTGAAAGACCAGCTCCGCTCCCTGTACATCCAGTTCGTCGACACCGACCAGGCCAGTCCCCACAACTGGGGCCACCTGCTGCTGGAAGAGATCCGCATCGCCATGGAAAACCACTGCCGGATCCCCACCGGCCTTTCGCTGTGGGCCAAGGGGTGGTCGGCGGCGGAGGGGACGGCGCGGTGGCTGTGCCCGGAGATCAGCTATCACACGGTGGTCGAAACCGCGGACGTGCAGATCCTGCGCCGCCTGCTGGCCCGCCGCTTCAATTACCGGGCCAACGCCGCCCTGATCGCCGAGACGGCCGAGCTGGTGACCACCCTCCCCCGGCGGCTGAACAGGATCCTGGAGCGGCTGGCCTGGAACGACTTCAAGCTGCCGGTGGAGGGCCGCCTGAGCGAGGACACCGCCCGGGCGATCAACCGGATGGTCAACCGGGCCACGCTGGGCATCCTGGCGGGATCGTTCTTCCTCGGCTCGTCGATCCTGGTCGCCTTTGGCGGCTCCGCGTTGCAGCAACTCCCGGGCCTGGCAGGCATCGCTGCCGCCGGCCTGTGGGGCTCGCTGGCGGTCGCCGCCTACGCGCTGTGGCGCGTGCTGCGCTCCCACAAGGCGTGAACCTGGGGGAAATGGGAGGGTCGCGCGCCTGGGTACCCGTGCGCACCGCGAGAGGGGAGTGAAGCCCAAATGACCTTGCGGCAGGCAAGCCGGACACCCGGCGGTACCGGCGCTGCGCTGGGTGCACGTCCCGGTACCGCACCCGGACCAGGCGGGAAGGGGAATCCCCGGCCCGCGCGGCGGGCCGCACCTCCTGCGCCCGCCGGGGGCTTTGGGGCGTGGAAGGCCCAGCGTCCCTTCTGGGGCGCCGTGCTTTCCCTGCTGGCAGGCCTCGTGATCTCCTGGATGCCTCTCAATTTGTTTCCCGTGGCCTTCCTGCCGGGCACCTACATCTTTCTCGGCTACCTGTTCTCCGGCCTGATCATCGCCACGGCCCTCGGGGCGCTGTTGCTCCCCGCGGCTTCCACTTACCTGGGCATCCTGGTCATCCTGTTCTCCATCCTGTCCATCTTCGGCGCGCTGGGAGGATTGATCGTCGGTGCCATCATGGGGATCGCCGGCGGGTCGCTGATCGTCGCCTGGCAGCCGCCCCGGCCGGCGGGCAAGGCGGCCGGAGCCGGTTCCTCTACGGCGGCGACGGCCGGTTCGTCCACCGGAGCGGGCGGCGCCGGTACTGCCGCGGTCTCCGTCGCCGGTGCCGGCGTTGCCGGTCCCGCCTTCCGCGCCTGTGACCTGGTCACGGAAGAGGAGTTGCGCCGGCGCCCGTGGTTGAAGTTCTACCCGGCGGGCGTGCGGCCACACCTGGACTACCCCGGCGTGCCGCTGCACCGGCTGCTGGAGGAGGCGGCCGCGGCGCGCCCCCGGCACCCGGCCATCCACTTCTTCGGCAAGACGCTGACCTACGGCCGGCTGGACGAGCTCGCCAACCGCTTCGCCGGGGCCCTGGCCGCCCTGGGCGTCCGCCCCGGTGACCGCATCGCCCTGATGATGCCCAACTGCCCGCAGTTCGTCATCGCCTACTACGGGGCGCTGAAAGCCGGCGCCGTGGTGGTGAACTGCAATCCCCTGTATACGGCCCGGGAGCTGGAGTTCCAGCTCAATGACTCCGGCGCCAGGACCATCGTGGCCCTGGATCTCATGTACCGGACGGTCCGGGAGGTTCGCGACCGCACCCCCCTCGAGCGGGTCATCGTCACCCGGATCAACGCGTTCATGTCACCGCTGCTGCGGAAGCTCTACCCGCTCAAGGCCAGGAGGGAAGGCAACTGGGTGGAGATCGCACCCTCCGAGCCCGTGTTGTGGCTGGAGCGGCTCCTCCAGGATGCCCCGCCGGCACCGCCTCCCGTCGCCGTGGGGCCCGACGACCTGGCCCTGCTGCAGTACACCGGCGGCACCACCGGCCGGGCCAAGGGCGCCATGCTCACCCACCGCAACCTGGTGGCCAACGTCCTGCAGACGGCGGAGTGGACGCTGCGCGGGCGCTGGGACGAGGCCCACCAGCAGGTGATCCTCGGCGTCATGCCCTTCTTCCACTCCTACGGCATGACCACGGTGATGAACCTGGCGGTGGCCCTCCAGTGCACCATGGTGCCCCTGCCCCGGTTCGACGCGGACATGGTGCTGAAGGCCATCGCCAGGTACAGGCCGACCATGGTGCCCGGCGTGCCCACCATGTACGTGGCGCTCATGAATCACCCCCGCTTCCGCAAGATCGACGTCTCCTCCATCGAGGCCTGCGTCAGCGGTGCGGCCCCGCTGCCCCTGGAGGTGCAGCAGCGTTTCGAGGCCAGCACGGGCGGCCAGCTCGTCGAAGGCTACGGGCTGACCGAGGCCTCCCCGGTCACCCACGCCAACCCGCCCGACGAGAACAAGCGTAACGGCACCATCGGCTTGCCCTTGCCCGACACCGACGCCCGCATCGTCGACATCGAGACGGGGACGAAGGTGCTGGGGCCCGGCGAGGTGGGCGAGCTGTGCGTCCGGGGCCCCCAGGTGATGAAGGGGTACTGGAACCGGCCCGAGGAAACGGCCCGGGTCCTGCGGGACGGCTGGCTCTATACCGGCGACATCGCCACCATGGACGAGGACGGCTACTTCCGGATCGTGGACCGGAAGAAGGAGATGATCATCAGCGGCGGCTACAACATCTACCCCCGCGAGGTGGAGGAGGTCCTCTACGAGCACCCCAAGGTGCTGGAAGCGGCCGTCATCGGGGTGCCGGACCCCTACCGCGGGGAGATCGTCAAGGCCTTCGTGGTGCTGCGGCCCGGTGAGACGGCCACGGAGGAGGAGATCATCGCCTTCTGCCGCGAGCGCCTGGCCCGCTACAAGGTGCC
>DATCKH010000042.1:0-10861 GCA_036562425.1 Thermaerobacter sp.
CGGGCCAGGGCCTTGCAAGCCGCCGTCACTACCGCCAGGGCCACGATGGTGGACGGCAGCGGCGCGCGGTCCAGGAGGTAGAGGCTGAACAGCGTGGGGATGATGGCACCGCCGACGTTCACCGCCAGCACGCGCTCGGCCACCCGGGGCGGTTCCCAGAACGGGAACAGGAAAAAGAACGGAAAGCGGAAAAAGGGCGGGGGTTCAAGCCAGACTTGCTCGCGCCACAAGGGGATATTGATGGCACCGCCCAGCAACGACAGGGTGAACAGAAGGAACGCGCCCGCCGGGCTCAGACCCAGGCGGGCGAAGGAGAAGGTCGCCACCTGGGCATAGGTCAGGAAAAACAGCATGGGCAGGGCGAGCAACAGGAACAGAAGCAGCGTCAGCAGGCCCATCGTGGCGTACCTCCCGGTTGCGCGGTGGTGCCGTACCCCGTCAGCGCTACGCCCCGGCGGCGGCCGGCTTCGCCGGAGCCCGGGCGCTGCCTTCAGCGCCCGCGCCTCCATCATACACGACCAGCGGATTCTCCACCGCTGCACCGCGCCCGGCGTGGCGGTGCCGGTTCGTCCCGTGCCGGTTTGTCCCGCCCGGGAGGGCGCGCGGCGTACCGGCGACCCCTGCGAGTCTGGGTGCCGGAGCTCGGGATTCCGTCGAGAGGGGGCGCGCATACTACCAGCGGCCGTGGATGTCCGCGGCTTTGGCGGTGTGTGCATTCCGACTCCGGAGGTGGGTGGCGTGTCCCATATCACACAGCACATGGCGGCCGAGCTCTGGGAGGTGTGCCGGGACCACGCGGTGGCTGCCACCAAGCTGCGCGCGCTGGCCCCGTCCTGCCACGACCCCCAGCTCCGTAGCACCCTCGAGCGCCACGCCGGTGACTTCCAGCAGGCGGCCCAGCGCCTGATGCAGTTCCTGCAGCAGCCGGGCGCGCACGGGCAGGCCGGTTCCTGGCAGGCAGGCTGGCAGGGGAGCTGGCAGGCTCATATTCCCGTCACGGGCCAGGCCGGCCAGGGCGCTTCCTGGCAGGCCCACGGGAACCCGGGGGCCGGTCACACGGCCTACGGCCAGGCCGGTGGCCAGCAGGCCCTGGACGTGGTGATGGCCGCGGACTGCCTGCGCCAGTGCAAGACCTTCGCCGTGCAGTGCATCTGGGCGGCCAGCGAGTGCGCCGAGCCGGCCCGGAGCTACCTGTACCAGCTGGCGGGGGAGCACTTGCGGATGGCCCAGGAGCATTACCGGTGGCTGGACCAGCGGGGGATCTACGCGCATCCGAAGGCGGACCAGGCCGCCATCAGCGAGTACGCGGGCAAGCTGGGGCAGGTGATGCAAGTCGGCCAGGCCGCGGCCGCCACCGGCTTCCACCCGGCGACCGCGGGCGCCGGCTCGTACGCCCGGCCCGCCAGCGGGGGCTATGCGTACCAGAGTGGCAGCGCCCACGGGTACGGTTCCCATGCCTACGCCTACGGGACGATGACGGCTGATACGCACGCCAGCCAGACGTTGTCGCACGCGCAGCAGGGCTCGACGTTGAGCAACCAGGCCTCTGCCCACGGCCGCCAGTCCGGTCACCATCGCCGCTGAGCTGCTACCTGCTGGCGGGCACCCGCAGCACCCGGGGCCTCGCGGCGTGCCCACCCGCGGCTGACGGCGTATGCGAGCCGCGGCGCGAAGGTATGCAGGCCACCCGGGCACCAGTGGCACACTCCACCGCGCGGGCGCCCGTGCCGCCGCGCAGGCGGGCGCCGGCGGCATGAGGCTCACTGCGCGCGGGGCGGCGGGCCGGGGGGCGAAGCGCTCCCCGGCCCGCGCCTTGCGGCCGGGCGCGCTCCGGCCGGGGCCCCACGCCGCTGCGGGGGAGAGCCGGTCGCCGGCCAGGCCGGCACTCTACCGGGCGCGCAGCACGCGCATGGCGTTGAGGATGGCCAGCAGGGACACGCCGACGTCGGCGAAGACCGCCTCCCACATCGAAGCCACGCCCGCCGTACCCAGCAGGACGAAGAGGAGCTTCACCCCCAGCGCCAGCGCGATGTTCTGCTGCACGACCCGGCGTGTGCCGCGGGCGACGGACACGGCGGCCGCCAGCTTGGCCGGGTTGTCATCCATGATGACCACGTCCGCCGCCTCGATGGCGGCCTCGGAGCCGAGGCCGCCCATGGCGACGCCAATGTCGGCCCGGGCCAGCACCGGGGCGTCGTTCAGGCCGTCGCCCACGAAGGCCAGCGTACCGGCCCGCCCGGGGTGGCGGCGCCGCGCCGCCTTCATCCGTTCCAGCAGGGCGACCTTGTCCTCGGGCAGCAGGCCGGCGTGCACCTCGTCCAGCCCCAGCGCCCGAGCGACGCGCTCGGCGACGGGGCCGCGGTCGCCGGTCAGCATCACATGGCGCCGCACGCCGCAGGCGCGCAGGGCCGTCACCGCTTCCGCCGACGCGGGCTTGATCTCGTCGGCGATGACGATGCGGCCGGCCAGCACGCCGTCTACTGCCACGAACACCACCGTACCGCCGGCCTCGCTGTCACCGCCTTCGAGGCGGATGCCCTCCCGGTCCAGCAGCCGCTCATTGCCGGCGATCACCGGCCGCCCGTCCACCCGGGCCAGGGCGCCGCAACCGGCCACCTCCTGGTAGGCGGAGACGCGACTCTCGTCCACCGGCCGGCCGTAGGCCCGGGCAATGGCGGCAGCGATGGGGTGGCCGGAGAAGGCCTCGGCGTGGGCGGCCAGCTCCAGCACGCGCTCCCGGCTGAACCCGTTGTAGACCGTGACCTCCAGCACCTCGAAGGTGCCCCGGGTCAGCGTGCCCGTCTTGTCCCAGACCACCGTCTCCAGCCGTGCCAGGGCGTCCAGGAAGTGGGCGCCCTTCACCAGGACGCCCCGCCGCGAGGCGGCGCCCAGGCCGGCGAAATAGCCCAGCGGGATGGACACCACCAGCGCGCAGGGGCAGGAAATGACCAGCAGCACCAGCGCCCGGCGGGCCCACTCGCCCAGCGTGGCCCCCGGTAACACCAGGGGCGGGAGGAGCGCCACGGCCAGGGCCGTCCCCACCACCAGCGGCGTGTAGAACCGGGCGAAAGTGGTGATGAATCGCTCCGCCGGCGCCTTGCGCGCCGCGGCGCTTTCGATCAGGTGGAGGATGCGGGTGGCCGACGACTGTTCCATGGGCCGCGTTACCCGCACGACCAGCACGCCCCGCGTGTTGACCGTGCCCGCCAGGACCTCGTCGCCGGGGGCCACCCGCCGTGGCACGGGCTCGCCGGTGAGGGCCGAGGTGTCTACAAAGGAATCGCCCTCTACCACGATCCCGTCCAGGGGAATGCGCTCGCCGGGCCGGACCTCAATTTCCTCCCCCACGGCCACCGTACGGGGCGGCACGATGGCCACGGCGCCGCCCCGGCGCACGCGGGCGAAGTCGGGCCGCAGGTCCACCAGGGCCCGGATGGAGCGGCGGGAGCGCTGCACGGCCAGGTCCTGGAAGAACTCGCCCACGGAATAGAAGAGCATGACGGCGACGGCCTCGGGCAGCTCATGCAGGGCGATGGCGCCCGCGGTGGCGACGGTCATCAGGAAGTTCTCGTCGAAGAACCGGCCGTGGCGGGCGTTGCGGGCGGCGCGCCCGAGCACCCCCCGCCCCGTCCACGCGTAAACCGCCAGCAGGAGAATGTCCACGCCCGCGGCCAGTGGGGTGCCGTGGGCCCGGGGGTGGAGGAAGGTGCCGGCCAGAAACAGCAGGGTGGCCGTGATGATTTCCGCCACGCGCCGGGCCAGCTCCCCGGCGGCCGCTCGCCCGGCGGGGCCTGCGGCGGTCGCGTGCCCGGCCTGGTTCTGGGTGCCGCCCGGGGTCATGGGGGCGTCAGCGGCCGGGACAACGATGCGGGCGCCCGGTTCCACCCGGGCGAGGATCTCCCGGGCCCGCTCCAGTCCTTCCGGTGGCAGGAGGACGGTGCCGGTGGCGAAGCTCACCGTGGCTTGTTCCAGGCCCGGCTCGCGGCGCAGGGCTTCCTCCACCCGCCGCGCGCAGTCCGCGCAGTCGATGCCCTCGATGATGTAGGTCCCCACGCGTTCCTCCCCTACAGCCTTGGCCACTGGCGACCCTCCTGGCACGTCACGGCTCGCGTTCCTGGGGGATCCCCTGGCGCTCTGCGAGTCCCGGCGATCCGGGGCCCCGCGAGCCCCGCCCCCCGGCGTTCCCTGGCGCTCCACCCGGGGGCCGGTCCCGGCGCCCTGTCGCGCTACCGGTGGGTGCCGGTGGGGCGGATGCTGGCCTGCGCCGCTTCTTCCGCGTAATGCTCCCGCGCCACCTGGATGAGCCGCAGCACGTGCTCGTCGGCCAGGGAGTAGTAGACGTTCTTGCCTTCCCGGCGGGATTGGACGAGGCGTAGCGCCTTCAGCAGCCGCAGGTGGTGGGATACGGCGGGCAGCGACAGGTCCAGGATGGCCGCCAGGTCGCACACGCACAGCTCCTGGGCGGCCAGCAGGTAGACGATCCGGGTTCGCGTCTCGTCGGCCAGGGCCTGGAAAAGCCGTGAAAGGCCGGCCACCTCCGCCAGGCGGCGGCGCAGGGACGCGACGCGCTCCTGGTCGGGGGCGAAGGTGGCACAGGTGTCAGCATGTTCCGTGCGGGGCTTGGGCCGGGATGCGGGCACGGGGCGGTTCCTCCTTCCACGTTTCCACAATCGTTGAATCGTTCGCCTTCACGCTATACCTGCTGGCGGCCCTTGTCAATGGTTCAGCGGCCGGAAGGCCGCGTCCCGGCCCGCGGCCAGCCCCCGGTCCCGGCCTGGCTGCCATCCCGCATCGCGGACCCGGCTTCCCCCGGCCTGATTCGCCTGGCGGTTACGCGGCTCGATTCGCCCGGCGCGGGCCCGCTGCCGGTCACCCTGGTGTCCAGGGCGCCGCGAGCCGGACGTTTTCCGGGGTGAACGGTCGTTTTCATGGGGTGAATGGCGTTGGGCCGGCCGTGAGGGCTGCCCGCCGCGCCGTTGACCGCTCGGGCTGCCTCCCGTGTCACTGGGCCGCCGGCGGGTACCCTTTACCCGAGATCGCTGGCGGGCCGCGCCGCTGGCCCCGTATCATTCGAGCGCAACGGTGCGGGTCGAGACCGCGGAAACGGGGGCGCCGCCCATGGAGCGGACCTGGGAACCACTGGACGTGGCGTCTCGCCCGGCGGGCGGAGGCCGTCAGCTGGGAACCGCCATTCACTGGTATGACGGCGCCCTTCATGCCTGGGTCACGCCGCCGGAGCGAGGTCACCGCTGGACGGGACTCCACGCTGTCGCCGCCTTGCCGCTGGAGATCCCGTACGGTCCCGCCTGGCCGGGGCATCCGCAAGCCGGGTGCTGCTGCGGCCTGGCGGTGGGCGGGGACACACCCCGGCAGTTCCCGGGCCCGGCCGGCCAGCCTGTGCCGGCGGGGAACGGCCCCGCGGAGAGCGGTGGCCGCACGGCGGGGGCCGCTCCCGGCACCGCGGCACCCGCGGCCGCGCCTTCACCCCTTTCGTCCGGTCTCACCAATGCCTGCTTCAACGAGGTGGACCGGCATGTCGCCGCAGGCCGGGGGGACGAGGCCGCGCTGGTGGACATCACCAGGGACGGTTCTCGTTCCCCCCGTGTCCTGACCCGCAAGCAGTTCCTCCTGGCCGTGGTCAAAGCCGCTCATGCCCTCACGGAACTGGGAACCGGCGAGGGTGATCGCGTGTTGCTGCGGTTGCCGCCCTCGCCGGCGGCTGCCTGTTACCTGGCCGCCGCCAAGCGGCTGGGCGCGGTGGCCCTGTGGGCGCCACCGGGGCGGGATGAACCGGCAGTACCCGGGAACCTGGCGGCGAGGGTTGCCGCCGCCGGGGTCCGTGCCGTGCTGGTGAGCGGGCGAGACCCGGGCGCGGCAGCAAGCTGGGCGGCCGTTCCGAGCGTGGCAGCGGTGATCCACGTGGAGGACGCCTGGGCGGGCCTGGCGGCGGGTGAGGATGAGGACTGGCCGGACCGGGCCGGCCGGGTCTACAGTCCTGCCGGCGAGGGCCGGGCCGCCGGCGGCGTTCATGCCGCCGGCGCAGTCCGGGCAGCTGAGGGCTCCGCGGCCGCGGGGGATCCGGCACGGGTGTACCCCGCGTCCGCCCTGCTGGCCGCAGCGAGCGGCACCGCGATCGCCAACGCCCGGGCTGCCGGTTTCCCCGTGGCCGGCGAGGCGGACCTTCTACTGCTGCCCGACGCCGATCTGGTGCGCGCCCTCTGGGCTACGTCGCGGCCGCGGCCGGTGCCGGCGGATCATCCAGCCTGGCTGGATGCCGCCGGCAGGGGCGGTACCCACGCGTCTGCCGCCGCCGTGGCGGTGACGCTGGCCGCTCGGATCCCGGCTTCACCCGGGCACGCGGCCGTGTGCGTGCCGGCCGGGGACGGGAAAAGCGAAGGTGCCGGCGAGGCGGCCTGGCCAGGGGTCTCCTACCCGGACGCGATCGGTGCCGCCATGACGCTGGGGGTGACGGTGGTCCTGGCCCGTCACCTGCCTATCGCCGGAAGAGGGGGCAACGGGCGCGCCCGGCTGCGGCACGAGGGCTTGCGGGTCATGGAGGCAGCGGCACTGCTGTTGCGACGACCCACCGCAGCCGGTGGCGGCGAAATGGGCGTGGCGGCCCGGGAAGTGGCGGCGACCGGCCAGGACGGCCTGGTCCTCAGCCAGGAGGAAGGGGAAGAGGAAATCTGTACCGGGGTCAGCAGCGGCTGCCGGCGCCGTGTCCTCAGACTGTACAGCTTCGGCGGCAAGCCCCTCTCGCCTTCCGTGGCGCTCTCCGGCTCGGCCAGCGCCCGCACGCGCTGGATCACGCCCGACGGGGAGATTCTCTGGACCCACCTGACCGCGTGAGCCCACCCTGCTCCGTGATCACTCCTACTGTGCGGACGCGTCCTGCTCGTTGCCCGCGCCCTGCTCGCGCAAGTAGGCACGGATGGGGTGATCGTCCCCCAGGTACCGCACGGCCGGGTTATCGGAACCTTCCAGGCTCACGGTGAATCCCCAGTACGTCTCCGTGCAGTGGACTTCGAACACGCGGCAGTCCAGGTCGTGCAGGACGCGGTGCGCGTAGAGGAGCGCCCGGGAATCCCGCTCCGCCACCGCCCGCCGGATGAGTTCGCGGGCGACCTGGAAGTCCGCTTTAAGCTTGGGATCAGCGGTCGCGCCGACGAGCTGGTCCAGGGGCTCCGTCAAGCCGGGTTCCTCCCGGGCGAGACGTTCCCAGTCCACCGAGCGGGCGCGGCCCCAGCCCACCAGGTCGTTGAGGCGGGCATGCAGCTGGGCCACCATCTTCGCGGCCCGGCCCGGTTCCAGGGCGATGGTGCCGGCCTTCTCCCGCGCGGTCTCGACAGCCTCCGGTGGCGGCTCCCCGGGACGGAAGAAGCGATCTGCCAGCTCGTCCCGGTTCCACCAGGCCGCCACTCCGGCTCCTGCCAGGAGCAGGAGAGCCACCACCGCCATCCAGCGGCGGGCGATGCCGCCCGCCCCGCGGTTGCCCACGGTCATCCCCCCTTCTCCCCACGCCCCAGCCCCAGCGTACCGCGTGACCGAGGTGCTGGCAATTGACTTCCAGCTCCTTTCCGCTGCCTGGCAGCGTGACCCCCGGCCGCGGGCCGCGTGGGCCAATCCGGGCAACGTCACAACGCCCCGGGGGCCCTTCCGGGCTCAACCGGGCTCAACACCCCCTCACCTCACCCACCCGCCGCGGCTGGGCATGGCGCGCCGGGACCCGGCCGGCCAGGGCTGAGCCGGCCCTGACCTCCGGGTATGGAACAGTGGCTAAAATAGCAATTGACCGGAAAACGGCCGATTTCGCCCGTGATCGTCCGGGAACCCCGGACAGTGTCCGATACGGGTTCAGGACCGAACCCCGGCGGTGGAGCCCCGGGGGCTGAATGGCCGGTCGCGTGGAAAGGGGGCAACGGCCCTTGCTGGGACGAAGCCTGATGAAAGCCCGCCTGCCGGTAGGCCGGGATGGTTGCGCCACTGCCGGGCTGGCGCCCGGTATCGGGACCGTGCGCACCATCCTGGTCGTGCTGCTGTGCCCGCTGGGCGACACCCTGTTCGCCACGCCGGCCCTGCGCGCCCTGCGCCGCCGCTTTCCCGAGGCGGAGATCACGGTGCTCTGCTGGTCGTCCAACGAGCCGTTGCTGCGGTACAACCCCCACGTCAACCACGTGGTGGCGTGCCCCAGCGGCCTGGACCTGGCGGTCTTTCCCTTGCGCATGCTCGACCGGCGCTTTGACCTGGGCGTCGGCCTCTCTCACTTCGGTACCTGGGTCACCCCCTTCTTTCGCGCGGCCGAGCGGATCGGCTTTCATGTTTTGGATACCCGCCGCCTCGGCCGCCTCTACGGGCGACCGGTATCCGACGCCCGGAACCGGCATGCCATCGAATACTGCCTGGGCGTGGTTGCCGAGGTAGGCGCCCGGCCCGATGGGCTGCACATGGAGCTGTACACGGGGCCCGCCGAGAAGGCCCGCGCCCGGGAACTCCTGGCCCCCTTGCGGCGGCCCGTCGTGGCCATGCACGCCGGTGCCGACCACTTCCCGGCCAAGCGCTGGCCGCCCGAGCGCTTCGCCGAACTGGCGGAGCGCCTGGCCGCCCGTTTCGGGGCCAGCGTGGTGCTGGTGGGCGGCCCCGACGACGTGCCGCTCTCGGCCGAAATCGCCCGCCGCGTGCGGGCGGTCCCCCTGCTGGACCTGACGGGCCGGCTCCCACTGCTGGAGACGGCCGCCGTCCTCGAGCGGGTGGATCTCATGATCGGCAACGACAGCGGCCCGCTACACATGGCCGAAGCGGTCGGGACGCCGGTGGTCGGACTGTTCGGGCCATCCGACCCGCGCAACTTCGCTCCCCTCGACCCGCGTCACCGCATCGTGGTGGGCACGTGCAACCGCGGGCGGCGCTGCATCCGCTGGCTGAACGGACCGCTGCGCTACCTGCAGGCTACCGAGTGCCGCTGCGAGGCGATGCGGACCATCAGCGTGGAGGCCGTCCTGGCGGCAGCCACCGAGTTGCTGGCTGCTTCTCGCTGACCAGCCGTGCCGGGCGGCTCAACCAGCCGGGCGGCTTCCACCACGAGGTGGACAGGCGGCGGAGTTGAATTGGCAGAAAAGGGGGGTCTCGGGTCAGGAGGGCGTCTCCAGGCCAGGCCAGGCCGGGCCGTGAGGGAGCCGCCTTGAGCATTCGGGTCATTCGGGCCACAAGGGCACGGGGAGAACCATGTTCCAGCGCTCACAGTGCGCGCCAGCGGCAGCCGCGGTGGACATCGTGGCAGGCTTTGCCGCCCGTACCATCCTGGTGATCGGCGACGCCATCGCTGACCTGTGGGTTTACGGCGTCCCGCGCCGGATCTCCCGCGAGGCGCCCGTGCTGATTCTGGAGTATGAGCGCCAGGTGATCATGCCGGGGGGCGCGGCCCATTGCGCCCGCAGCGTCGCCGCCCTCGGGGGCCGGGCGCTGCTGGCCGGCGCCGTCGGGGACGACGGCTGGGGCCGTGCCCTGGTGGAGCGGTTGCGATCCGTGGGGGTCGAATTGCTACCCGGGAGCGTGCGGCCGGGCCGGACCACGCCGCTCAAAGCCCGCTTCGTGGCGGCGCCCCCGGCGGCGCCGGCCCAGCAGGTCCTGCGCCTGGACGTGGTTCCCGGCCGCCGGCCGGAGGCGGCGGACCCGGGCCCGCTGCTTCCGCCCTTACATGCCGGCGGCGCCGGGTCCCGTCCGGATCCGGGATTGCCTGGTCAGGATGGTGAGGACGCCACCTGGGAGGACCTGAAGGAGGCGCTGGCCGCGGCGGTGGCCCGGGCCGATGCCATCGTGCTGGCCGACTATGGCCTCAGCGACCTGACCACGGACCTGTGGCCGCTGGTCCGGCGCCTGGCCGGCTCTCGCCCGGTGGTGGTGGACTCGCGCCATCGCCTGCTCTCCTACCGGGGCGCGACGGTGGCGACGCCCAACACGGAGGAACTGGCCGAGGCTTGGGGGAGCCCGCTGGAGACCTACGAGGACATCACGCGGGCGGGCCGGGCGGTCCTGGCGGAGGGCGAGTTCCACGCCCTGGTGGTGACCATGGGTCCCGACGGCATGGCGGTGCTGCTGCCGGGGCGCCCGCCCCTGCACCTGCCCGCCGTCGATCCTGCCGCGGTCTACGATGTAACCGGCGCCGGCGACACCGTGGCGGCCGTCCTGGCGCTGGGGCTGGGCTCGGGCCTGGACGTGCCGGCCGCGGCCCGGCTGGCCAATCTGGCCGGCAGCCTGGCGGTGCGCAAGCCGGGCACCGAGCCGGTCACCCAGGCGGAGTTGCAAGAAGCCGCTGGTAGGGAGGGGATCCTGGTTGGCTGAAAGAGGGGCGAGCCGGCAGCCTGACCGGCGGTCCGGCCGGCAGGAGGGTCGCGGCCAGCCGGAGGATCGCGGCACGGTGCCGGCTGCGGTTCCGGCCGCGGCCCCGGGAGCGGTGGACCCGGCTCGCCCGCGGCCGGCCCACACCAAGGTGGTGAGCCTGGAGGAACTGCCCCGCCTCCTCACCGGCCGGGGGGCGGTCGTCCTGACCAACGGGTGCTTCGACCTGCTGCACGCCGGGCATCTCAAGACCCTGGAGACCGCCCGCTCGCTGGGCGACGTGCTCGTGGTCGGGATCAACTCCGACGCCTCCGTGCGCCGCCTGAAGGGACCAGGCCGGCCGCTGGTCCCCCAGCAGCAGCGGGCCTTGCTGGTGGCGGCCTTGGAGTGCGTGGACTTCGTGACCATCTTTGACGAAGATACGGCCGTCCGGCTCGTCTACACGGTCCGGCCGGCGTGGTACGTTAAGGGCGGTGACTATCGCCTGGACCAGTTGCCGGAGGCGCCCGCGGCTCGCCAGGTGGGT
>DATCKH010000052.1:0-2856 GCA_036562425.1 Thermaerobacter sp.
GTTAAACAGTAGCACAGCCGGATGGACGGCGCAACACGTTTGCGATACCCTGTTGCACATGATGGACCTTGACCCCCTGGAAGCGCTCACCCGCGCCACACGCCGATACCGCAAAACCGAACAAGCACACAAAGAAGCACGCCAGGCAGCCATCACGGCCGCACTCAACGCCCTACGCGGCGGCGCACGCCCAACCGACGTCGCCGACAGATCCCCGTTCACCGCCGCATACATACGGAGGCTGGCCAGGGAGGCCGGCATCGAACCAGCAAGGAGAGGAGGAGGCGGCTGACCCCCTCCGCCTGAAGGCAGAGGAGAAAGCCGACCCCGCCACCCCACAGGCAAAAACCCAACACAAAGGCCCGCCCCTCGTCGCGAGGGGCGGGCCTTCCTACACACGCGGCGAGCGTGTCGGCGCGGCGCGCGACGGCTAGTCGTAGGCGGGGCCGATCAGCCGCTGGGCCGCGACACGGCCGAAACCGCGTGCACCCACAACCGTTCCTTCCGAGTTGCGCACAGGCCTGTCGACGACGATGAGATCGTCCCGCCCGGAGTGCCGCAGCTCCGTGGCACACGCCAGGCTCACCAGGTAGAAGACCCCCGGCTCGGGGTCGGGGAGGCCCTCGACCTCTCCGTAGGTTGTGTCCACGAGGGGGACCTCCAACCAGCCGCCGACCGCGATGGTGCCGCTGAGGGTGCGGGTGGTGGTGATGCGGGCGTAGGTGCCGCACGGCGGGATGGTGCAGAGAGGCTTGTGCTCCGGGCCGACCACATCCGGGGTGTCCGGCGCGTAGACGTGAATGGGGTGGGGGGTCAAGTTGACGATCATCATTGTCCCTTTCGAGTTGGCGGTTTCTCGCCTTGCTAGTTGGCAGGGGCCGGGGTGGGCGTTTGACCCCATCTTGCCCAGTCGCAGGAGATCCCGCCCATGCGGCTTCCGAGCCACACGACGCACGGGAGCTTCTCCCCTTCGACATCCAGCACCACGGCCCTGGTGTCGCCGTTGATTGCGGATTCCGTCCGGGCTTTCCGCTCCTCAGCGGTGGGCTCTGCCGCGTGGAGCCCTGCCGTGATGGCGATGGCGGCGGCGATGGCGCCGGCTGTAGCGCCCGCGGCGAGAAGGATGTCTTTTGCTCGCATTGGTCCTCCTTTCGACACCCCGGATGACGGAGGGTCTCAGCTGTGGTCCTGCCTGGCGGCCCTACGGCGAGCTTCAGCCCGCCGCTCATCGGCGGCCAGGAGATTCGCTACTGCTTGCGGCGAGATGCCCAGAGACTGCGCGGCTCTGGCCTGCCAGCCGCGGTCTCCGTCCCCCTGCCACGCGCGGCGCAGGTGGTGCGCGCCCAGCATCCCCCGCTGACGACCGGCGCAACGCGGAAACGGCAAGTCCCCGTCCCCCTCAGCGAGAGGGGGCGGGGACTCCCCTAGCGCAGCGTCAGCGCGCGGTCACGAGATCCAAGAACTCGCGCATAGTCAGTGGCTCGCCAGGAAGATTCGGTTGGTCGGCGCCGATCCGGTCACGGACCGCCCGCCGGCCCTCCCAGTCCATGTACCAGCGGATCAAGATCCTGATCAGCGGGCCGTGTTCGTCATCCTCGAAGATGACGGTCCCATCCCGGTCCCGGACGGCCAGCTGCACACCCCACACTGGCCACAGCTGGACCCGGCCGGACTCGGCCACGCCCACCTCAAGATGAGCGCGCACCCACCAGGCGCAGTCATCCGCCGCCCACCTCCTTGTGGACCAGGCGATGACCTCGATCAGGTCATGCTCATCGCCCTCTGCCGGGGCGATTGGGGCGATGTACACGCTGACGTGCCCATCGGGACGGCGCAGGATGGACCGGCATGTCTGTGCGAGACACTCGCCCCGTCCTCCCGCCAGTGAGGCGAGCCGCCCCACCAGCTCCATGCCGTCCAGGTACTCGCCGGGGGCGGCACGGTCCCGTACCCGGCACCAGACATCGCTTAGAGCGTGTTTGAGAAGGTCAGTTTGACCCGTTGAGCGTCCGTGCTGGCTGACGCGTTGCGGCGCGCCCGCGGGTGAGGCGCCGGACCATTCCGGAGATCGCCGCCCACCGGATCATGGCTTCGGAGGTGGCGGGGTGGCGCTCGTAGTCGCGGGCCAGACGGCGGTGACTGGTCAGCCAGGCCAGCGAGCGTTCCACAACCCAGCGGCGGGCGATTACAGCGAACCCGACCTGACCAGGCGCTTTGCGCACGATGTGCAGCGTGGTGCGCAAGATCCGCTGACTCCACTCCACCAGTGCCCCGGCGAAGCCGGCGTCGGCGAACACGAACCGGATCGGGGTGACCAGGTACGCGCTGAGCAGGGTGGTCTTGGCTCCGTCGCGGTCTTGGACCGAGGCCGCCATCACGCACACGACGAGCAGCAAGCCGAGGGTGTCGGTGACGATGAACCGCTTGCGTCCATTGATCTTCTTGCCTGCGTCATATCCCCGTGACTCGCAGCCGACGGTGTCGGCGCCCTTGACGCTCTGGGAGTCGATGATGCCGGCTGAGGGCTCCTCGGCCCGCCCCTGCGCCGTGCGGACGCGCCGCCGCAGAATCGCGAGGATCTCCTCGGTGACCTTGGCTTTCTCCCAGCGGACGAAGTACCAGTAGACCGTCTGCCAGGGCGGGAAGTCGAAGGGCAGCTGCCGCCAGGCGCACCCGGTGCGGACCACATACAAGATGGCGTCCACGATGTCGCGGCGCGAGTGCTTCTCCGGCCGCCCGCCAGTGTTCGGGGCCGGAAGCAGGGGCTCGATCAGCGCCCATTGGGCGTCGGTCAGATCGGAGGGGTAGCGGTGTTCGCGGGGCACCCGGCCATGATCGCGACCTGACGGCGGTCGC
>DATCKH010000248.1:0-2944 GCA_036562425.1 Thermaerobacter sp.
GCCGATGCCGAGATCAACGTGGACATGATCAGCCAGTCTGTGGCACGCAACGGGCACCAGGACATCGCCTTTACCATCGCCAGCGGCCAGCTCCCCGCGGCGCGGCGCATCCTCGAGCCGCTGGTCCGGGAGCTACCCGCCCAACGCCTGGTGGTGGACAACTCGGTGGGCAAGGTCAGCGCCGTCGGCGCGGGCATGGCCACCCGGCCCGGCGTGGCCTCCACCATGTTCGGCGCCCTGGCCGGGGCCGGCATCAACATCGAAATGATCAGCACGTCCGAGATCAGCATCTCGTGCCTGGTGGCCCGCGACCGGGTGGACGACGCGGTGCGCGCGGTACACGCAGCGTTCGGCCTGGGCCAGGCTTCATCAGCCTGAGCGGCACGCCTGACGCGTCGCCGTTTCACGCTTGACCGCGGGGGTCGATGATCCGAGGCGGCCACTGCCGGCGCCGGCCTGGCCCGGGGAGCCCGGAGTATTGGTGCGGGCCCGGAGGAGGGAGCGGCGTGGAGGCGCTGTGCGCCCTCAGCGCAGGTGCCGGTCGAAGAAGGCCAGCACGCGCTGCAGGTACGCGTCGGGAGCAGTGGCGTACCCCTTGACGTGACCGGCGCCGGGCACCAGCCAGAGGTCCGCCTCCACGCCCGCCGCCCGGGCGGCCTCGAAGAGGCGCAGGCTGTGATGGTCGCCGATGACTTCGTCCTCCGTGCCATGGATGAGCAGCAGCGGCGTGTCCCCGAAGCGCGCCACCGCCTCCACGGGACGCACCCGGTCCACGTGGAGGCCCACCAGCGGGGGCAGCAGCACGCGGATGGTCCAGTTGAAGGGGAACTCGGGCAAGCCCGTCCAGTGCGCCAGGTTTTCGTCCAGGTAGGTGCTGAGGTCGGAGAAGGGGGCGTCGGCGACGACGGCGTCCACCCGGACGGGGCCGCCCGCCGCCAGGATGGACGTGACCGCCCCCATGGACCAGCCCAGCAGGCCGATGCGCTGGCCGGAGCCGTGGGTCCGGCGCACCCAGTCCACGGCACCCGCCAGGTCGCGGACTTCCTCCTGCCCGACCGTGGTCCGCTCCCCGCCGGACTCGCCGCTATTGCGGAAATCGAACATGAGGACGTTGTACCCGGCGCGTACCAGGGCGGCCGCCACGTCCAGGCCGGGGACGTCATCCTGCAGGCGGTTCTTCCCGTAACCGTGGGCGAAAATCACCGTGCGGGACGCGGGGCCCGCCCCGGCCGGCGCCTGCCCCTCCCCCGTGGCCCCACGCCCTGCGGCCGGCTGTCCCACCCCGGACCGCCCACTCGTCCCGCCAGACCCGCCGCCCGCCACCGCGGGCAGGAACCAGCCCTTGAGGGAGAGCCCGTCCCGGCTTGTGAAGGTCACTGCCTCGAAGGCGAGGCCCCGGCTCGAGGGGTCGCCTGTCACCGGCTCCCGCTCCGGGTGGATGAGGCCGATGCCTACTCGCCACGAGATCCCGACCACGGCGGCAACGACCGCCAGCAGCCCGCCGGCCACCCACCGCAGCAGCCGCCGCCGGCCCGCCGCCCGCGGCCGGGCAACCGCACCGCTCATCCCCGCCCGCATCGACGCATCCCCCGTCCAGCGTCAAGACCGGGCCGGGACCGCCCGCGCCGGGCCGGCCCGGCCCTCCCTCACGGTCCCCATCATGGCACAGCGCCGTGCCCCCGTCGCAGGCCGGGACACGGCGCTGTCATCGTCACGGCGTCACGGCTGCCACGCGGCGCTCCGCCGGCAGGGTCAGCTCGGCGATCCGGTCGGCCAGCTCGAGGAAGGCCTTGGCCACC
Organism: Thermaerobacter sp.; assembly: GCA_036562425.1. Classification (GTDB taxonomy): domain Bacteria; phylum Bacillota; class Sulfobacillia; order Thermaerobacterales; family Thermaerobacteraceae; genus ZC4RG37. The sequence continues at coordinate 1,800 of DATCKH010000248.1, forward strand.
GGGCTCTCGGGCGCGTAGAGGGCCATCGGCTTGCCGGCGTCGGACGCCTCCCGCAGTTCCTCCTGGATCGGCAATTGCCCCAGGAGCCGCGTGCCCAGCTTCTCCGCCAGTTGCTGGCCGCCGCCGCTGCCGAAGATGGCGTGACGCTGGCCGCAGCGCGAGCACAGCAGGTACGACATGTTCTCGATGACGCCCAGCACCTCGTGTTCCACCTTGCGGGCCATGATGCCCGTGCGCTGGGCCACCGTCACCGAGGCCGGCTGCGGCGTGGTCACCACCACGATCTTGGCCCGCGGCAGCTTCTGCATGATGCTGAGCGGCACGTCGCCGGTGCCGGGCGGCAGGTCGATCAGGAAGAAGTCGAGATCGTCCCACAGCACGTCGGCCAGGAACTGCTCGACGGCGCCCATCAGCATGGGACCGCGCCAGATCAGCGGCGTGTCGGCCTCCACGAAGAAGCCCATGGACATGACCTGCATGCCGTGGGCGGGAATGGGCACGATGGCCTTGTTGAAGGCCACCGGCTTGCGGCCCTCGATGCCCAGCATGCCGGGGATGCTGAATCCGTAGATGTCGGCGTCCAGCACCCCCACCTTGTAACCCCGGGCGCGCAGGGCGGCGGCCAGGTTGGCGGTCACCGTCGACTTGCCGACGCCGCCCTTGCCGCTGGAGATGGCCAGGATCACGGTCTCGGAGTCTTCCGCCATGATCCGCGACTTGGGAACGCGCTCCTGGCGGAACTTCTCGATGAGCTGCTGGCGTTCCTCATCGGTCATGGCTCCCAGGTGGACCACCGCCTCCGTCACCCCGGGGATGGCCAGCAGCTTCGCTTCCACGTCCTTCTTGATCTCGTACCGCAGCGGGCAGCCGCGCACGGTGAGGGCGATTTCCACTTCCACGCGGCCACCGTCGATGCGGATGTCGCGCACCATGTTCAGTTCAACCAGGTTGCGGTTCAGCTCGGGGTCCTTGACCTGCGCCAGGGCGCTCAGGACCTGTTCCCTCGTGACCTCGGGCACGGCGCCGTCCCCCCTCTTGCTCATGCCTCCATTGTAACAGACGGCTTCCCCTGCGGCCGCCGCGACAGGTCGCCGTGCCGGGTGAGGAAGCGCCGGCCCGCAGCCGGCGCCGGTGCAGCGCCCGAA
>DATCKH010000076.1:0-4142 GCA_036562425.1 Thermaerobacter sp.
TGGGTTCGCCCGAGGCGCCGGTGACGGTGGTGGAGTTCTCCGACTTCAAGTGCCCGTATTGCCGGGACTTCACCCTGGAGGTCTTCCCGCGGCTCAAGGAGGAGTACATTGACACCGGCAAGGTCCGGTTCTACTTCATCAACTACCCCTTCCTGGGCCCGGACTCCGACACGGCGGCCATCGCCACCGAGGCCGTCTTCGCCCAGAATCCCGAAGGGGTGTGGCCCTTCATCGACGCGGTAATGGAACAGCAGGGACCGAAGGATGAGGTCTGGGCCACGCCCGAGTTCCTGGTCCAGGTGGCCGCCGAGGCCGTGCCGGGCCTCGACCGGGACCGCCTGCTGGCCGACCTGCAAGACGAACGTTACCGGGACGAAGTGGAGAGGGACCGGCGCATTGCCGAGCGCCTCGGGGTCCGCGGCACCCCTTCCCTGTTCGTCAACGGGAAATTCGTAGCCGACTGGTCCTACGAAGGGCTTAAGGCCGCCATTGACGAGGCGCTGGCCGGAACCGGCGGCAGCGGGAGGGCGGCCCGGTGAACCCGGGCCGCCTCCTGGACCGGGTGCTCCGCCATTACGGCCTCTACCTGGCCTGGGTAGTCGCCCTGGTGGCCACGGGGGGCAGCCTGTACTTCAGCGAGGTTCTGGGCTTTATCCCCTGCGAGCTGTGCTGGTGGCAACGGATCCTGATGTATCCCCAGGCATTGATCCTGGGCATCGCCAGCTACCGGGACGACCCGCGCATCGTCACCTACGCGCTGCCCATGAGCCTGATCGGCGCCTCGATCTCCGCCTTCCATTACGTGCAGGAGAAAGTGCCCGGTCTTCGCGCTCCCATTTGCGGCGGCGACGTCTCGTGCTTCACGCCCTGGATCAACTGGTTTGGCTTTATCACCATCCCGTTTCTGGCTCTAACCGCCTTCCTGCTGATCTCGCTGTGCCTCTGGCGAGCAGCGGCGCGGGATGGAGAGTGAAGGAAGGCCGGCGTACCACCGCACCGGACCCGCCCGGGGCGAAGAACGAGCCCGCCGGAATCCGCTGCATCAATCCCCGCTTTCGTTTGCCAGCCGCCGGACGAAGTGGATCACGGCCCAGCGTTCTTCCTCGGTCAGCCGATCACCAAAAGCAGGCATGGCGGTGCCCTCGATCCCGTGGGTGATCCACCAGTACAGGTCGCCGTCCGTGTGTTGCCGCACGTGGACGCCGGTCAGGTCCGCGGGCGGCGGTACCATGCCGGCCGCCGCCGGGCCGTCACCCCGGCCGGCGGGTCCGTGGCAGGAGGCGCAGTGCAGCGCATAGATCTCGCGGCCTCGCTCCAGCACCTCCGGCGCCGGAGGCAGGGGATTGGGCTGGAACGTGGTGGGATAGGCATCGATCCAGGCGACCAGTCCCAGGAGCCACACCCCCACGCCGAAGGCCACGAGGCCGCCACCGAAGGCCACGGGGCGCAGGCGACGCCAGCCGGTGACCACCAGCACGGCGCCTTCCAGCATCCCGGCGAGGCCGAGCACTGCCTGCACCGCCGTGGGGGTCGACTGGAAGGCCGCCCTCAGGCTCAGCCGCCCCTTGCGCTGGTTGCCCGGCGCGCCCGCCGCATCGAAGGTGGTCACATACTCGTGCACCACGCCCGCGGCGTCCTCCAGGCGCCAGGCCAGCCGCCAGGTACCCGCCATGGGGAGGACCGCCCGCCCCTCCAGCCGCCCGTCGTCGCGGGAACTCAGCGGCACCGCGTAGGCGCCCATCGGATGGCCGGTCATGTCCAGGTTCACGGTCCCGCGGGCCGGTCGCGCCCGCCCCAGGGGCCGGACGACCAGGGTCACGGCACCGCGCTGGCCCGGCTGCACGGCCAGTTCCACCGGCTCGCCGGCGAATTCCACGCGCCAGGCCCGCGGCTCCTCCACGGCCGCCGGCCGGTCCGCCGGGGGCAACACGGCCATGATGGCGGCCGCCAGCAGCACGCCAGCGCCCACCACGGCCTCGGCCCGGACCCAGCGGCGGAGGGTGCCCACGACCCGCGGCGGTGCCCCTGGAACCGGCAGGCCGGCGGCCGCCGCGCCGGCCTGCGCCCGCTGCAGCAACGGGTGCAGGATGAACCGGTTGACCGCGGCAATGCACAGCAGCACGGCGATGATGGCCAGTTTGACCGCCAGGGCCTGGCCGTACGGGCTCCGGGTGAGGGCCTCGGCGCCGTAGATGTTGCGGTAGGCCGCAAGGACGCCGGTCCCGGCCAGGCTCAGCACGACCAGCGCGCCGAGGACGGAAAAGCGCCGCACCAGCGCGGCTGCGGTCGCCACCGGCACCCGATCCCAGGGAATGAGCCCGAACCGCCAGAGCCCGCCGATCCACAACGCGCTGGCGGCGATGTGGACGAAATCGCCGCCCACCGCGCCAGGTCCCTGGATCCCGGCATGGCTGTTCCAGGCGAAGGCGAGGGCGCCCGCCAGGGGCACCACCAGCCAGAGGCGGGGAGGCTGCCCGTCCCGGGGCCAGCAGCGGGCCGCAGCCAGCGCCGCCAGCAGGCCCACGGCCGCCCGGAGCAGCACCCCGCGGCCGCCGCGCGTGAGCAGGAAATACCGCGCCATTCCGGCCGGCTCCGGGCCCGTGACCTGCCAGGCCGTCCACAGTCCCTCACACAGTGCGGCAGCCAGCAGCACAACGCCCCCCGCCAGCACGAGGCGGCGGCTCAGCCCCTGTAGTTCACGCCGCCAGCCGGGATCCGTGACGATCCAGCCGTCGAAGACCACCGGTCCCGTCACGAGTACGAGACCGGCCAGGGAGACGAAACGCAGCAAGCCCGCGATGAGCTCCGTCACGGATCGCGATGGCCCTCCCCTGACCCCTCCGCGTGTTGCGGCCGGGCGACTCCGTGCCTAGCGCCGGCGGCCCAGGGTGAGCAGCGCGGCGGCCAGTACCGCGGCCCCGCCCACGATCCACGGCCACGGAGTTCCGCGGGCCGCGTCGCCGCCTTTCTCCGCGGCCCGGGCCTCATCGCCCTCGCCGGGCGTCTCCGGGGGCGTCGTGCTCTCCGGCTGCGTCGCCTTCTGCTCGTCCTCCGGCGTGCCGGGGCCGGTGGCGGCGACCTGGAAGGACACCTTGCCCTCAACGGGGTGACCGTCGGCCGACAGCACCCGGTAGTTCAGCACGTACTCCCCCGGCTCCAGCTCGCCGGCCACGTCCGCGCGGAGCGTGGTGCCCTCGCTCTGCAACTCCCCCAGCTCCACGGGCTCACCGCCCGCGCGCTCTAGGGTCACCTTGCTGACGGCAGCTTCCACGGGCTCGGAGAAGACCAGTTCCACCCGGTCCGGCGGCTCCTCCAACACGGCGCCGTCCGCCGGGAAGCTGCGCTCCAGGCTGGCATGGGCCGCCACGGGCCGGGCCCACGCCACCACCAGCATGAACGCGAGAAACAGGGCCAGCACCCGCAGCAGGCTGGCGTAGCGGATTGTCGCCATCGCGCGTCTCCTCCTTGGTGGCGGTCACCCGCCGCGTCGTCATGCGTCGCCGGGGCCGTCCCCCCTCAGGTTATCCATGGCCCCGTACCGGCTCAACCGGCAGTAGCCTCCGTCACATCCCGGAACCGCCTCCACTGGGTCACGCCCGGGCCGGCACGCCAGGGGGAGCGGAAGAAGGGAAGTAAGACGGGTACAAACAAGGCGCCGCATGCCGCGGCGCCTTGCTTTTCGGGTCCGGATTCCGGTCGGGCTCAGAGGACGACGACGTTCTGCGCCTTCGGGCCCTTGTCACCGTCCACGATGTCGAAGGAGACCTTCTGTCCCTCTTCCAGGGTCCGGTAACCGGTGCCGACGATCGCGGAGAAGTGGACGAACACGTCACCCTGACCGTCGTCCCGCGTGATGAAGCCGTAGCCCTTCTCCGCATTGAACCACTTGACTGTCCCGGTCAAACCGCGGATACCTCCAACTGATGATACTCGCTAGCCGGGATTGCCTCCGGTAAGTCCCCGGTGCCACAGACACCGCCGGGTGCCGGCGGCCCGGGTCACGGCATCGGCGACAACCCGAGACCACCGGATGCTACGGTGAAGCCCGATCGTCGAGACCGGCCTACCGAACGGCTAACTAGGCGTAGTGTACCACAGGAGCGCGGCCGTTTGCATACCCAATTCGCGTTGCGCCACCATCG
>DATCKH010000080.1:0-5624 GCA_036562425.1 Thermaerobacter sp.
TGAGGCCGTCGGCGACGCGGCGACCTTGGCCGAGGTGCTGGCGGCCAACCGGGCGCTGATAGAGCGGATGTTCGAGTGGGTGACGGGGCGGCTGCGCCAGGGACCGGCCGGAACGGAAGATCTCCTGGCCGGACTGGCCGCTGCGTGCGGGGTGTCGATTGGCGACCCCATCGCCTATGTCCTGACTCGCACCGCCTTGCTGGGGGTGCTGGCATCCCTGGAGCACCGCGGCGAGGCTCGGGCCACCGTCGAGGCCGGGCGCTGGTTATGGCACTTGTGACAGGAGGGGTTGCCGGGCCAACAGGTTCAGGAGCGCCTGCACCCCCGGGTCGGGCCGTTTCCGATGGCGGAAGATGAGGCGGAGATGCCACTCGTACGCCGGGAGATCGTGGGGATACAACCGCACCATGCGACCGGCGGCCAGGTCGGCTCGGCAGAGGAGGTCCGGAAGGAAAGTGATGGCTCCGTGTTCGAGCACCAGCCGCCGGCTCACCTCGGCGGGCGTCACCTTGGGGATCCTTCGGCTGGCGGGTGCCGGCTCCTCGCCTCCTACCGCCGTCATCCCGGAGGGTCCGCCATGGCTCCCGTCCGTGTGAAACTTCCGTAAGTGGCAGTTCCCGTCGCTCCGCCACTCAGTGGTAGGTGAGCAGCCACAGAGCGCCCAGGAGGAGTCGCGCCGCAGTCAACAACGCCTCGGGTTCGACCCCGCCAGGAACGTCGGAAGGAAGATGGCTCCGGTCGCCGCCCGTGGCAATTCCCACGGCGGGAAAGCCTGCCGCCGCAAGAGCACGGTTGTCGGAGGCCACAGGACCGAGCCGCAGGGGAATGCCCAGCGCCCGCCCGGCCCGGTCCAGGGCAGCCAGGACGGGGTCTGCGCCTGGACCGCGTTCCACCCAGACCGCGTCGCGGAGGCGGGCCACGGTGTCTACGTTGATCACCTGGAGCACGTGCCCCGGCGGCAACAAGGCCGGCTGAGCCAACATGCGGGCAAGGCTCCGGCTGCCCCGTGCCCCCAACTCCTCTGCATCAAAGAAGACAAACGCCAGTTGCAATCCATCGGGACGGCCGACCCGGGCCAGGATCCGCGCAACATGTAACACCACTGCCACGCCGGTAGCATTATCGGACGCCCCGGGGAAGCGGGTCCCGTCCGTGTCATCCCCCACGCCGTCGTAGTGGGCACCGATCAGGACGTGTGCCTCCCCGGTGGCACCAGGGAGCCGGGCGATGATGTTGGCCCCACGAACAACTTGCTCCCTGCTCCCCGGGAGGACGACCTCCAGCATCCCGCCGGTGAAGTGCTGTGCCAGGTCGGCACGCACCGTAACAACCGGCAACGGGAGAACTGGGCCCGTGGAAACATGCTTGGCGAGCCATCCATCCGGACCGGCGCGGCGAGGCACCACAACCCCGAGGGCACCCTCGGCAGCAAGGGTGGCGAGCAGCTCACTGCGCCGCATCTCTCCGCCCGACAGCAGAACCCACGCATCACGTGGGACAGTACGACCATCCCAGACCTTGAGCGGGCCACGGGTAGGCGCGGGAACCGGAGCGGAGCGCGGGTGCTCGGTGAAGTCGACCCAGCGTCGCAGTGACCTCGCTGGCCCTTTCAGGGGGGTCCACACGACAGTCGCCGTGCCCAGGCTCTGGCGGGTTCTCACCTGGAAGCGGTGTAACTCTGGGCGCAGGCCCAGCCGGCGGAGGCTAGCCATGAGCCAGCGCCGGGCACGCGCCTGTCCCGGTGAGCCCGTAGCCCGCCCGCCAAGTTCCGGGCGGCAAAGAGCGCGGACAGTAGCCAGCATGGCCTCTGCGTCGACGGCCGCTAGCGCCCGCTGCAACGGCTCTGGGATTGCCTTTTGCATCCCGTGCTCACCCCACAAACCGGGGCCCTCTGTGGACACTCCGGTTCCCGCGTTGCCGTACCTAATCGTTAGTACCAGTCGTCGCAGCACGCCGGTTCTTCGCAACAAGCCGTAGCCTGCGTAGCCTGCTCAGGCGTATCGCCGCAGCACGACTCCTCACCGCAGCAGCCGGTGGTCGCCGGCGCCGCAGCACCGAAGCCGCCTGGCTGCTGGTTCTGGCGCTCGCGCGGATCACGCGTATGCCTCATGGTTGTCACCCCCTTTCCGCCTAGGTTCGCCCCGACTCCCTCGCCCCGCGGCCGGTCCGCCGGTTCGGGGGGAAGGGCTGAAGCTAATGCGGACAGCTTGTCAGCTAGCTTCTTGAGAACCGTACGGTCCAGGGCGTAGTACGACCAGCGGCCGCGCCGGGTCTCGCGGACGAGACCGGCTTCCTTCAGCAGGCGAAGGTGGTACGAAACCAGGGACTGGCGCAGGCCCAGGACCTCCTCGAGCTCGCAGACGCACACACCGTCGCTGGTTTCCGCCGGGGCCTGCCTTTCCAGTCCCTCGCAGCACGCCCGGCCCTGGGCCAGTAGCAGCAAGATGCGTGCCCGGGCGGGATCGGACAGGGCGCGCCCCATGCCGGCCAGCCAGCGCGCTTCGTCCGGCTCCGCGACATCTACAGCTCTCGGTCTCGTTGGTTCCCGCACAACCTCCGCCTCCCATCAGAAGGCCATTGTTAACAGCAGGCATTGCAACAGGCGTGTGTCGGTGGCGTTACGGGATCAAAGCTTCCGAGTTGTCCCCAGCACCTACGCCCACGGCCTGCCTGCATCCCGGTCATCGCCGTCGCGGTTGAGTCCGCGGCAGACTCCGTAGCCGGTGACCTCCACACCGGTTCGGTGGCAGGGGGACCCGCCACGACGGAGAGCATTGCGGACAAGCTTCTGAGGACCCCAGACCATGACCAGCGAGCACGCAGGGTCTCACGAACCCGAGGGCCAGCTGTCATTCCTCGCAGATGGTCCGGCATCCGGGACTGACTCCAGCCGAACGTGGCCTCCAACTCGGCGTCCCTTACTGCCGCCATCCCCTGGGGTTCCAACATGGCCCCCACCTCCATCAATATACGTTGATGGGTCTATGGTGTATCAATAAACATTGATATGTCAATGGGCTATCCGTCCCGGAAATGGGGGCTCACTGAACCCGTGCGAAGGGAGAGAGCGACGAGTGGCCAGTACACGTGGGGCAGATGGTCTACGCAGGTGATCGGTGAGCGCGCCGACGCCCCGTTGGCATTGGGGCGGCGGGGCCGCCTGTACACAGGCGGCCCGGCGGTTTCTGCAGGTTCATCCCTTAGCGACGAGACGGGGAGGCGGGAGGCTCCTCACTGGTCGATCAGGAACTTCCCGTTGCTGTAGATCAGCTCGCCGTCGGCGTAGATCTGCCCGCCCTGGCGCATATCGCAGATCATATCCCAGTGGATGGCGGACTGATTGCGGCCACCGGTCATGGGGTAGCTGGCGCCCAGGGCCAGGTGGATGGTGCCGCCGATCTTCTCGTCGAACAGCAGGTTGCGGGTGAAGCGCCGGATGCGGTCGTTGGTGCCGATGGCGAACTCGCCCACGTAGCGCGCCCCCTCGTCCGTTCCCAGCAGCGCCTCCAGCAGATCCTGCCCGCGGTTCGCCTCCGCCGCCACAACCCGGCCGTTTTCGAAGCGCAGGCGGATGTCCTCGATCTCGCGGCCCTGGAAGATGCCCGGGAAGCTGAAACGAATGTGGCCGTTGACGCTGTCCTCCACCGGCCCCGTGAAGACCTCGCCGTCGGGGAAGTTGACGTGGCCGTCGGCGTTCATCCAGGTGCGCCCGGCAACCGATAGCGTCAAGTCGGTGTCCTCGCTTACCACCCGCAGTTCCCGGACGTTGTTGAGGAAGCTGGCGATGCGTTGCTGGCGCTGGCTCACCTCGCGCCAGGCGGCCACGGGATCGTCCTCGTTAAGCCGGCAGGCTTCGAAGACGAACTCGCTGTAGTCCGCCAGGGACATGCCGGCCTCCTGGGCCAGGGCGTGGGTGGGGAAGAGGGTCACGCAATACTTGCCACCCTGCCCGATGCGTGCCATGAGCTTGGCCGAGAGTTCCCTGCGCGCCTCCTGGGCGATGGCCATTCGCCGCGGGTCGACCCCGCTCAGGCCCTTGACGTTGTGCGGCGCCTCGATCACCAGGCTGTTGGCGTACTCCTCGTAGGCCACGCGCTGCAGCGGGGTGATGGTGCGCAGTTGCTCCTCCGAAGCTTCCTTAAAGAAGATCTCGCTGAGCCCCTCCACCTGCACCAGCGCCTGGGGATGGGCCCCCGCCCGGAGAGCGGCCCGGTAGACCTCCCGCACCAGGGGCGCTGCCAGGTCCGTGCCCATGATCAGGAAGTGGTCGCCCGGCTCCAGCCCCAGGGAGTAGTTGACCAGTACGTCCGCCAGCTTGGCAATGCGAGGGTCGATCACGGCTGATCTCCTTTCTCGGTGTTCCATCCCTCGGGATACGAATCAACCGGGATGGGGATCCAGGTCCTTTGATCCTTCGCGGGATGGCAGGATCCTTCCCAGGCGGCGTGGGAATGCCAGCCGGCATCGGGGCGCGGGAGGTCTCAGCGGGCCGCAGCGTCCACCACCGCGCGCAGGTCCTGCTCTACTTCGCACGCCAGGTCGCTCAACCGCTGGTTACCGAGCAGGCCAATCAGCGCCTGGGGACGCAACAGGCCGATCTTGGTGCGATACCCGTCGTCGCGGTCGGCGTAGACGACGATCTTGCACGGCAGGAGGTAACCGACCTTCTGATCAGTCTCCAGCGCCTGCTTGGCCTTGGCGGGGTTGCAGACCTCGAAGATGTGGAAGTCGCCATCCAGCTCGAACCCTTTCTCCCGCAGTTTCTCGTTGACGTGGAGGTGCCAGAGGGCGCTGAACTTGCGCTCCGCCAGCGCCGCCTGCAACGCCTGGATGGCTTCGTCCACCGGCTTGTCCGTGGCCACGGTGTATAACAGCTCGGCCATGACCATCCCTCCCGGGGTTTTGTTCAGCATGGACCATCCACCTGTACGGATCCACCCTCGGCCGGCGTCCCGCCGGGCCTTGTGAGCAGTGGGCAGGTGCCCGGTGGAGGGGGATCAGAGCGGGGAGTCCGGCTCCGGGCCGCCCCTGTTGCCGGCGGCCAGCAAGGCACTGCGGCGCAGGTGCTCGAGAAGCACGGCGCGGACGGCCCGGCAGGCCTCCAGGATCTCGCGCGAGGCCAGCCGGTAGTACACGTTGAGCCCTTCCTTGCGCGACTCCACCAGGCCGAACTGGCGCATGAGGGCCAGGTGCTGGGAGAGATTGGCCGTGGTGGTGTCGACGGCACGGGCCAGTTCCCCGGCCGTCATCTCACCATCGGCCAGGGTATAGAGGATCTCCAGACGCTTGGGGCTGGCCAGGACGTGGCAGAGCCGCGCCTGGAGCTCGAGCAACTGCTTGTCGGTATCCGGCCGGTCCGCGGTCATGGGAGCATCGCTTCCTTAATCATGAGGGAGGGCGGTACGAACCACAGGTCGCCCCCGATAAGTATTTTCTTAACTACTACAATATGATCGCCCCTGCGCTTGGTGTCAAGAGCGGCAAGGCTCTAGGTCAAGAAGTATGGGGTGGCGGTCAGCCAGGCCAAGGGTAGAAAGGCCAGGAGCATCTTTCGCACATAGATCTCGCGGTTCCTGAAGCCGTAGCTGATTCGCTTCAGCAGCTTGATCTTGGTGTGCACGCCC
>DATCKH010000100.1:0-15809 GCA_036562425.1 Thermaerobacter sp.
CACAGCCAGATGGTCAAGGACCTGGAACACCGCGTGAACGCTTTGATCGACGCGGTGCGGCAGGGCCGGCCCCACGCCGACGCCGCGCAGGCGGTGGTGGAGTACGCGGAGAAGGAGATCCTCCCCCATGCCCGGGCCGAGGAGGAAACGCTGTACGCCGCCGGCGCGAACAAGCCCGAGGCCCGGGTGCTGGTCGAATCCCTGACGGCCGAGCACGAGGCTATCGGGCGCGCCATCGAGGATCTGCGGGGAACCCGTGACGGTGTGGAAGCGGTGGCAAGCGCATCGGCCCTGGCGGCGCTGTTCAAGGCCCACGCGGCCAGGGAAAACGAGGCGCTGCTGCCGGTCCTGGTGGCCGACGGCAACGTGGATCTCGGCCAGCTCCTGGCCGGCATGCACGAACGGCTGATGGGCCGGGCCCAGGAAGCCACGGACGCGAGCGCGGCGGCCGGAGAGGAGCAGATCCTCGACGTGCGCGCGCTGCCCCCCTTCCAGCGGCACAGCCTCATCTTTGAGACCTTTGAGTCGCTCGACCCGGGTGGCGCCTTCATCCTGGTCAACGACCACGATCCGAAGCCGCTGTACTACCAGTTCGCTGCGGAACGTCCCAACCAGTTCACCTGGGAGTACCTGGAGCAGGGACCGGAAGTCTGGCGCGTGCGGATCGGCCGGCGCTGAGCCAGCCGGCGGCCGCTACGATGTGAAAGGCCGGGGAGCGCTCGTGCTCCCCGGCCTGTTTTTGGGCCGGCCCACGCGACACGGCCCGGCCAGCTGGTGCCGGCCAGCCCGCCCTCCGAGCGAGGTCACTGCTCGAAGAACTTGCGGTTCTTCTCGATGTAGTCCTTCCACTGCTCGGGGACCTGGTCCTCGTCGTAAATGGCCTCGACCGGGCACACGGCCGCGCACGCGCTGCAGCCGATGCACTCGTCGGGGTTGATGTAGCACTGGTCCTCGCCCTCGTAGATGCAGTCCACGGGGCAGACTTCCATGCAGGACTTGTCCTTGACCCCGATGCAAGGCTCGCAGATGACGTAGATCACCCGTTCCACCTCCCGCCTGAAGTCTAGGTCGGGCCCGTGTCGCCGAAAGTGACCCGCGTCACAATCCTATTCTAACGTGTTTTCTTTCTCATTCCGTCCTCATTCTTCAGTAGGCCTGCGCCGCACGCGCCAGCGGCCGGCGCGGTCCCGGCTGATGACGCCCTGGCGTTTGAACTCGGCGATGACCCGACTCACGCTCTCCCGCGCCGCACCCACCAGCGCCGCGATTTCCTGGTGGGTCAACTGCTCCCCCATGTGCCGGACCAGGACCTCCAGCACCCGCGTACGCAAGTCCCGCAAGGCCAGGCTGCGGATGCGCTCCTGCAGGTAGCGGATCCGCCCTTCCATGGCGGTGAGCATACCGATGGCGATGTCTCCATGGGCTCGCACAAGGTTGAGGACGTCCTGTCTGGTCATGACGCCCACGGTCCCGTCCTCGGTGACCTCGGCCGTGGCAGGATAGCCGCCACCGGTGAACAGTCCCACGGCAGGGAAGAGGTCTCCGGGGCCCAGCATGTGCATGATGTATTCCTTCCCGTCGGCGTCCACGGCGACGATCTTCACCCGGCCCGCCCGCAGGAGGAAGACGGCTTCGACCGGCTCCCCTTCATGGAAGAGCACCTCCCCTTTATGGCACGAGCGCCACCGCACCAGGGGGGCAATGCGCGCCACCATCTCCTCCGGCAGCTCGCTAAAGGGATGGATGCTGCGGAGGGCAGCCACCACGGCCTCCCGGGTCGCGAAGGCCGGTTCGCCCTGCCCGGCGCGAGCCCCTGTCATGCCTTCCACCTTCCTCGGAACACGTCTTCGCTGGGTGCCGGCTAGGACGGCCCGGCTGCAAACTCAGCTTGTCCTCAGCCTGATTTCAGGACGCCCTCATGGAACGACGCCAAGGTTTTTGGCAACGGACCACCATGTTCCGCCGCGGAAAGGAGCGCATGTTCAAGCCATGCGTGGCCGGATCGCTGCCGTCATCTACTCCACCGTGGCCATGACCGTTTCCTTCGCCGCATGGGCCATGCTCTCCCCGATGGCTTCGACCCTCCAGGAGTCCTACGGTTTGAGTATCACGCAAAAGAGCGTTCTTGTGGCGACGCCGGTCATCCTGGGATCCCTCATGCGCATCCCCATGGGGGTCCTGACGGACCGGCTGGGCGGGAAGAAGATCTACACGCTGACGATGCTGCTGTTGACGATCCCCTTGCTCGGGGCCAGCGTCGCGCGGTCCTTCGCCTCGTTGCTGCTCTGTGCCTTCGTGCTGGGCATGGCCGGCACGACCTTCGCCATCGCCATCGCCTATGTCTCGCGGTGGTTTCCTCCGGAAAAGCAAGGCCTGGTGCTGGGGATCACAGCCATGGGCAACCTGGGAACCGCCCTGGCCAGCTTTACGGTACCGAGGCTGGTCGATGCCTACGGTGTAGCGCCCACCTTCCGCATCTTCAGCGCGGGCATCGCGGGCATGGCGCTGCTGTTCTGGCTCGGCACGCGGGAGATGCCCCCGGCTCCGGCCGCCCGTCGCTCCACTCCCTGGTCCGTGTTCCGATACAAGGAGACGTGGATCCTGTCCGCCTTCTACTTCCTGACTTTTGGTAGCTTCGTGGCTTTCAGTGTTTACCTGCCCACGCTCTTGCAGGACTTGTTCCAGCTGACGGCCGTCGACGCCGGCTGGCGGGCGGGCGTGTTCCTGGTGCTGGCGACGCTGGCGCGTCCTCTGGGAGGATACCTGGCCGACCGTCTCGGTGCGGAGAAAGTCCTGACCGTGACCTTCGCCGGCGTTGTCCTCGCTGCCTTCGGCCTGGCGGCGCGGGCGGCGGACCTGCTCCATTTCAGCCTGGCGCTGCTGTCGATCGCGGTCCTCATCGGTCTCGGCAACGGCGCCGTGTTTAAGCTCGTGCCCCTCGTCGCGCGGGGGGAGACCGGCGCGGTGACGGGAGTCGTGGGGGCGGCCGGCGGCCTCGGCGGTTTCTTCCCGCCCGTTCTCCTCGGTGTGGTGCGCCAGGCGACGGGGGGCTACGCGCCCGGTTTCGTCCTGCTGGCCCTCTACGCCCTGGCCTGCTTCGTCCTCAACGACCGCCATTTCGTGCGCCGGCCGCAACCGCGCGTGGCGTAGGCGCCCGGGTGGAGGATGGAGGGAGACCATGGAACGCAACCGCTTCCCGTTCCTGGAGAAATTGCGCTACCTGAGCCCGCGGGAACGTCACTCCGGCGGCTGGAGCGAGGTGCGAGCCCAAGGAAGGGAATGGGAGGAACTCTACCGACGGCGGTGGCAGCACGATAAGGTGGTGCGCTCCACCCACGGGGTCAACTGCACCGGTTCTTGCAGCTGGGACATCTATGTCAAGGACGGCATCGTGACGTGGGAGGGCCAGCGCACGGACTATCCCTCCACGGGCCCGGACATGCCCGAGTTCGAACCGCGCGGGTGCCCCCGCGGGGCCAGTTTCTCCTGGTACCTGTACAGCCCCCTGCGCGTGAAGTACCCCTACGTGCGCGGGTCCCTCCTGCGCATGTGGCGCCAGGAACTGCAACGTACCGGTGACCCGGTGGAGGCATGGGCGCGCATCGTCGAGGATCCCGAGAAGAGCCGTTCCTACAAGTCGGCCCGGGGTAAGGGTGGTTTCATCCGCGCCACATGGGACGAGGCGCTCGAACTCATCGCCGCGGCGATGATCTACACCATCAAGCGCTACGGCCCCGATCGCATCATGGGCTTCTCGCCCATCCCGGCCATGTCGATGGTCAGCTATGCGGCCGGGGCGCGCTTCATGTCGCTCATCGGGGCGCCGATGCTCAGCTTTTACGACTGGTATGCCGACCTGCCGCCGGCGTCACCCCAGATCTGGGGTGATCAGACCGATGTTCCAGAGTCCAGCGACTGGTTCAATGCCGGGTACATCCTGGTTTGGGGCTCCAACATCCCCATGACCCGGACCCCGGATGCCCACTTCCTCATCGAGGCCCGGTACCGGGGCACGAAGGTGGCCGCCATCAGCCCCGACTATGCCGAATTCGTACGCTTCGCCGACTTGTGGCTGGCGGTCAAGCCGGGGACGGACGCGGCCCTGGCGATGGCCATGGGCCACGTGATCCTGCGGGAATTTTACGTCGAGCGCCAGGAGCCGTATTTCGTCAACTACGCCAGGCAATATACCGACCTGCCGTTCCTGGTCATCCTCGAGCCGCGCGACGGGGCCTACGTGCCCGGCCGCTTCTTGCGCGCATCGGACATCGGCCGCGACACGCCGCACGCGGCGTGGAAGGGCGTCGTCTATGACGGCCGGGCGGGCGGGCTGGCCGTCCCCAACGGTTGCATCGGTCACCGCTGGAGCGACGGCGGCCGGTGGAACCTCAAGCTGGAAGACGAGGCGACGAGCGCCCCGCTGGACCCGCGGCTCAGCCTTCTGGGCGTGCACGACGGCGTAGTGACCGTGCGCCTCCCTTACTTCGGCGGCAAGCAGCCCGCCGTGCTGGAGCGGGCCGTGCCGGTCCGGCGCCTGACGCACGCTGGGAAGGAGTACCTGGTCACCACGGTGTTCGACCTGACCCTCGCCCAGTATGGGGTGAACCGCGGGCTGGGTGATGCCGCGCCCGCGTCTTACGACGAGGTCGCCCCGTACACGCCGGCCTGGCAGGAGGCCGTCACCGGCGTCGACCGGCGGCTGGTCATCCGGGTGGCCCGCGAGTTCGCCCGCAACGCCGTTGAGACCGGGGGCCGTTCCATGATCATCCTCGGCGCCGGCGTCAACCACTGGTACAACGGCGACACCATCTACCGCGCCATCATCAACCTCGTGCTGCTCACGGGCGCCCAGGGCGTCAACGGCGGAGGATGGGCCCACTACGTGGGCCAGGAAAAGCTGCGGCCGGTGGAGGGCTGGCAGGCGATCGCCTTCGCCCGCGACTGGTTCCAGCCGCCGCGTCTCCAGAACGGCACGTCTTTCTTCTACTTCGCCACCGACCAGTGGCGGTACGAGGACGTTCCCGTCGATGCCCTCGCCTCGCCCCTGGCCGCTACACCCCGCTACAAACATCCCGCGGACTACAACGTGCTGGGCGCCCGGCTGGGGTGGCTGCCGTCGTACCCGCAATTCGACGCCAACCCGCTCACCCTTTACGAGGAGGCGCGCCGCGCAGGCGCCGCGACGCCCGAGGCGGTGGCTGCCTACGTCGCCCGCCGCCTCAAGGAGGGTACCCTGCGCTTCGCCATCGAGGACCCCGATGACCCGCGCAACTTCCCGCGCGTCATGGTGGTGTGGCGAGCGAATCTGATCTCCAGCTCGGGCAAGGGCCACGAATACTTCCTCAAGCACCTCCTGGGCACGGCTCACGGGCTGCTCAACGACGACAGCCACAGCCTGCGCCCGCAGGAGGTGGTATGGCGCGAACCGGCGCCGGAGGGCAAGCTCGATCTCCTCGTCAACCTGGACTTCCGCATGGCCGGCACGGCCCTGTATTCCGACGTCGTGCTGCCCGCGGCCACCTGGTACGAGAAACACGACCTGAGCAGCACCGACCTGCACCCCTTCATCCACCCGTTCAACCCCGCGGTGGGCCCGCTCTGGGAGGCGCGGTCCGAATGGGAGACGTTCAAGGCGCTGGCCCGTACCTTCTCGGAGATGGCCCGCAAGGCATTTTCGGGCCCGGTGAAGGACATCGTCATCACGCCGCTCCTGCACGACACGCCTGACGAACTGGCCCAACCCTACGGGCGGGTGACCGACTGGAAGAAGGGAGAGGCGGAGCCCGTTCCCGGGCGCACGATGCCCCACGTCCACGTGGTGGAGCGCGATTACGGCGCGGTCTACGAGAAGATGACCGCGCTGGGCCCGCTCATCGCGGAGAAGCCCTTCGGGATCAAGGGCATTACCTGGTCGGCGCGGGAGGAGTATGAACTGCTCCAGCAGACCCTCGGCACCGTCTCCGAGGGCGTGGCCAGGGGGTGCCCGCGCCTGACCAGCGAGCGCGATGTGGCCGAGACCATTCTCACCCTGTCGTCCACCACCAACGGCAACCAGGCCGTCAAGGCCTGGGCGGCGCTGGAGAAAAGGACGGCGTTATCCCTGCGCGATCTGGCGGAAGGGCGCCGGGAGGAACGGTTCACCGTTGACGCCATCACGGCCCAGCCCAAGCCCGTCATCACCTCGCCGGCCTTCAGCGGGTCCGAGACCGGCGGGCGCCGGTACTCGCCCTTCACAACCAACGTGGAAAGGAAGATCCCCTGGCGTACCCTCACCGGCCGGCAGCACTTCTATGTGGATCACGAGCTGTTCCTGGAATTCGGGGAAATGATGGCCACGTACAAGCCGCCGCTGGCCCCCGAGCCGTTCGCGCCGGACCGGCGGCCGGAGGGTGGGTCCCGGGGCAAGGAGATCACCCTTCTCTATCTCACCCCGCACAACAAGTGGTCGATCCATAGCACCTTCTTCGACAACCAGTGGATGCTCACGCTGTTCCGCGGCGGCCCGGTGGTGTGGCTGAACCACGAAGACGCGGCCGAGGTGGGCATTGCCGACAACGACTGGATCGAGTGCATGAACCGCAACGGCGTGGTGGTGGCCCGGGCGGTGGTCTCCCACCGCATCCCGCGGGGCCTGGCGTTCATGTACCACGCCCAGGACCGGCACATCTACGTTCCGGCCAGCAAGGCGGCGCCCAACCGGGGCGGCACGCACAACAGCCCGACCCGCATCCGCGTCAAGCCCACCCACATGGTTGGCGGCTACGCCCAGCTCAGCTACGGGTTCAACTACTACGGGCCCACCGGCAACCAGCGGGACGTCACCGTCATCGTACGCAAGCTGCCGGAGGTGGACTGGGATGAAGGTTAAGGCGCACATGGCCATGGTGATGAACCTGGACAAGTGCATCGGCTGTCACACGTGCAGCGTGACCTGCAAGAACACGTGGACCAACCGCCCCGGCGCCGAGTACATGTGGTGGAACAACGTCGAGACTAAACCGGGCGTGGGCTATCCCAGGGAATGGGAAAACCAGGACAAGTACAAGGGCGGCTGGGAGCTGCGGCAGGGGAAGCTGGAGCTACGCGCCGGTAGCCGGGCAAGCCGCCTGGTGAACCTGTTCCACAACCCGGACCTGCCCACCATCGACGACTATTACGAACCGTGGACCTACGACTACGAAACGCTGACGGCGAGCCCCGAACGGAAACGCCAGCCGGTGGCCCGGCCCCGGTCCATCCTGTCGGGGAGGAACATGGACCCCCGCTGGGGTCCCAACTGGGAGGACGATCTGGCCGGAGCCCCCGAGACGGCGCCGCGCGATCCGCTCCTGAAGGGGCTGGAAGACCGGGTCCGCATGGAATTCGAGCAGGTGTTCATGTTCCACCTGCCGCGCACCTGCGAGCACTGTCTGAACCCCCCGTGTGTGTCCGCGTGTCCCTCGGGGGCCATGTACAAGCGGGAGGAGGACGGCATCGTCCTCGTGGATCAGGAGGCGTGCCGCGGCTGGCGGTTCTGCGTCTCCAGCTGCCCTTACAAGAAGGTTTACTTCAACTGGCGCACGGGCAAGGCGGAAAAGTGCACCCTGTGCTTCCCGCGCCTGGAGGCGGGCTTGCCGCCGGTCTGTGCCGAGACATGCGTGGGACGGATTCGCTACGTGGGCCTGCTCCTCTACGATGCCGACGCGGTGCAGGCAGCCGCTTCCGTGCCCCGGGAAGAAGATCTCTACCAGGCGCAGCTCCGGCTGTTCCTGGACCCCCACGACCCGGCGGTGATCGCCCAGGCCCGCCGCGAAGGCATCCCCGACGACTGGCTGGAGGCCGCCCAGCGCTCGCCCGTGTACAAGCTGGTCGTGCAGTGGAGGATCGCCCTGCCCCTACACCCGGAATACCGGACCCTGCCCATGGTGTGGTACATTCCCCCGCTGAGCCCGCTGGTCCAGGCCGTCGAGCGGGGCGGGGAGGAAGGTGACTCCGCCGGGGGCGGGGCGGAAGACGATGCCGCCCTGTTCCTCTCCATCGAGCGCATGCGCATCCCCATTGCCTATCTGGCCAATCTGCTGGCCGCCGGCAACACCGAGCTGGTCCGCGCCGTGCTGAAGAAGCTGGCCGTCCTGCGCGCGACCATGCGGGCCCGGACGCTGGGCAAACAGCCCGACGCCCGGTTCTTGCGAGAAGCCGGGCTGGACGAGCGGGCGGTGGAGGAGATGTACCGGCTGCTGGCCATCGCCAAGTACGAGGACCGCTTCGTCATCCCGGCGTCACACCGGGAGCGGGTGGGCGATCTCTACGGCGAGCAGGGGGCCTGCGGGCTGAGCTTCGGCGCCCCTGGCTGCGGTTTCTGAGCAACCGTGGCGGGCGTCACCGCCGCGGGCGAAGCACGGGGGTTGAGACGCCGTGAAAGGGCAACTTCCACGCGATGACCGGCAGGCTGCCTTCCGTCTGATCGCCCGTTTGCTGGAATATCCCGATCAGTCGTGGCGGGAGGCCGTGCCCGCCTTCCGGGCTGCCCTCGGCGATCTTCCCGCCGGCAAGGTCGCGGCCGGCCTCGCGTGTTTCCTCGACGAGGTCGCACGCTGGGACCCCTACGCCCTGTGTGATCATTACGTCCAGACCTTCGATTTCAGCCAGGCCACCACCCTGTATCTCACCTACGAGCAGTTCGGAGAGCAGCGCGAGCGCGGGCAGGCACTGCTGGCCCTCAAGCAGGTGTATGAGCGAGCGGGCTTTGGACTCGATGACCGTGAACTGCCCGACTACCTGCCCGTCGTCCTCGAGTTCGCATCCTCCGCGCCGGCGGAGGAGGCGGAAGAGTTGCTCGCCACGTTCCGCCCGGTCATCGAGCGCATCCATGGCGGGCTCTGCCGGCTGCGGAGCCCGTATCGCCACGTGTTTTCCGCGCTGCTGTCCGCCATCGGCCCGGTGAGCAAGGAAGCAGGAGGGAACCGGCGATGCCCGCGTGGGGTCAGGTTCTCTGGGTGATTCTCCCCTACATCGCCCTGACGGTCTTCGTCGTCGGAAATCTTTACCGCCTGCGTATCGATCCGTACGGCTGGACGACGCGCTCGAGCGAGCTGCTGGAGAAGCGCTGGCTGCGCTGGGGTAGCTTGCTCTTCCACTGGGGGATCCTGGGAGTGTTCCTGGGCCATATCGCGGGCCTGCTGGTGCCCAGGACCGTGTACGATGCGCTGGGCGTATCGGATGAGGTGTACCATCTCCTATCCCTGAGCCTTGGGAGCGCCGCCGGCATCGCAGCGGCCAGCGGCGGGATCATCTTGCTCGTGCGTCGCGCCACGGTACCGCGCGTGCGCCGGACGAGCCAGGCGGGCGACTTCGCCAGCCTCATTCTCGTCCTCCTCGTCATCGGCACCGGGCTCTGGGCCAAGGCGTGGCATCTCTTCGCTCCCACGGCCTTTGAGTACCGCGACACGATCGGCCCCTGGGTAAGAGGCTTGCTCACCTTCCGCCCCGACCCGCGGCTCATGACCGGTGTTCCGTTGCCGTATCAGATCCACGCCCTGGCCGGCCTGGTCCTGCTGGCCGCATGGCCGTTCACGCGTCTCGTGCACGCGTTCAGCCTGCCCCTGGGGTATCTCTGGCGGACCTATGTGCTCTACCGGCGCCATCCGCGCCGCCATCCTCTGGGCGATGAGCAAGCGGCGACCACCGGGACCCGGATCGAGCTGGCCGGTGGCCATGGCCGGTGAACAGCGGTGATCGATCTCCGGCGCGCCTTCCGGGTGTTGATCGGCGCGGCGGAACCCCTGGCGGTGGAACGCGTCCCGGCCGCGGAGGCGGCGGGGCGGGTGGCGGCAGCGGACATCACCGCTCCCGCGGACGTGCCGGGGTTCCTGCGGGTCATGATGGATGGCTACGCCTGCCGTGCCGCGGACATCGCCACGGCGTCGGCGGAATCACCCGCCGCCTTGCGGGTCTCGGGCGAGGCCGCGGCCGGCCGCCCGGTAGCCGGCGGCCCGGCACCGGGCGAGGCCTGGCGGGTGACGACGGGAGCGGAGCTCCCCGCCGGCGCCGACGTGGTCGTGCCCCTTGAGCAAACCCGCCGCCAGGGTGATCGCGTGCTGGTTCGGCAGGCGCTGCCGGCCGGGCGGAACGTCGCGGGTGCCGGTGAGGATGTCCGCCGCGGGGAATGCATCGTGAGGAAGGGGGAGCGGATCGGGCCGGCCACCGCCGGCGTGCTGGTCGCCGCGGGGCTCGGTTCCGTACCGGTGATCCGCCGCCCGCGGGTCCTGCTCCTGTGCACCGGCAGCGAGGTGACCGATCCGGACACCGGCGCCGCCGGCGCGCCACCGGCTCCGGAACCGCCCGCCGGCAGGCGTGTGCACAACAGCAATGCCGCCATCCTGGCGGCGGACCTCCGGGATCTGGGCATCGCCTTCACATACGCCGGCGTGTTGCCGGACGAGCCTGAAAGGCTGCGGGTGGCCTTTCGCTCAGCCCTGGCCTCCGAGGCCGACGTGATCCTGACGACGGGCGGGGTGTCGGTCGGGCCCTACGACCGGGTACCGCGCACCTGGCTGGACCTGGGCGCCCGGCGCCTGCTGGGACGCATCGATGTCAAGCCGGGCGGCCCTTTCTTCGCCGCCCGGCACCGGGACAAGTGGATCATCGGGCTCCCGGGTAGCCCCGCCGCCTGTCTGGCAACCTACCAGGTACTGGTGCGCCCTTTCCTGCTGCGCCTGGCCGGACACCGGTGCATCGCCCGGCCGGTGGTCCCCGCGGTCTTGTCGCGGCCGTTCCCCAAACCGGCCGACAGGGACCGGCTCCTCTGGGCGCGCCTGGAGGGCGCGGTACCACCCTACCGGGCCCACCTGCCCACCGGGGACGAGGGCCGCTTGACGTGGGTGGCCCGCTGCAACGGGCTGTTGTGGATCCCCAAGGGGACGCCGGCCCTCAAGGCGGGCAGCCGGTTGCCAGGGCTGCGACTGGACCTGCCGGAAGACAGGGAAGAGCCGGATTGGGAGGGGACCGGACCGCTGTGACGGCGATCACCGAAGGGCGGCCCGCAGGGCGCCTAGCGTAGGCTTGGGAGGTGGCGCTCTTGTCGCGCGAGCGATGGTGGCGAGTGGCCCCCATGGCCGCGGCCGGCGCTTCCCTGCTGGGCGCGCTGGCCGCCGGCCTGGCCCGGTTCGGCTGGCCCGTCCCGGCCCCGCCGTCCGGTGGCGTTTTCTTTCACGGTGCCTTCATGATTCCGGGCTTCCTGGGCACGTTGATCGCCCTGGAGCGAGCGGCGGCGCTGGGGGTGCCGCCGGCCTACCTGGTACCGTGGGTCTCGGCCGCCGGCGCCCTGTGTCTCCTCCTGGGGGCGAAGAGCGCCGGTCTCCTGTTGCTGGTCCTGGGGAGCTTCGGCCTGCTCGCGCTCTACGGGCGCATCTACCGGATCCAGCCCGCCCTGCACATCGTGATCATGGGTGCCGGGGCAGCCCTGCTGGCGGCCGGCAACCTGCTGGCCTGGCGGGGCGTCTCCCTGGACCGCCCCACCGCCTGGTGGGCGGGCTTCCTAGTGCTGACCATCATCGGAGAGCGCCTGGAACTCTCACGCCTGGTCCGGCCCCCGCGGCTGTCGGTGTTGGTCCTGGCGGTGGCCTGTGGCCTGGTGGTCCTGGGCCTGGCCGTCACCCTCGTGCCGGGCGGCTCCTCGCCCGAGGCCGCCGTGGCAGGTACCCGGCTGGCGGGGTTGGGGTTCATCCTCCAGGCCCTGTGGGGACTCCGGCAGGACGCGGCCCGCCGGACGGCGCGCCTTCCCGGCCTCACCCGTTTCATGGCGCTCTGCCTGTTATCCGGTTACGTCTGGCTGGCCGTGGCCGGGGTGTTCTGGCTGGCCGGCAGCGCCCTCGCGGGCGGCTGGGCACGGGATGCGGCGCTGCACAGTCTTTTCCTGGGCTTCGTGATGTCCATGATCTTCGGGCACGCGCCCGTGATCCTGCCCGTAGTCACCGGCCTGGCCGTCCCCTTCCGGCCGAGTTTCTACCTCCATCTCGGCCTGTTGCACGCCTCGCTGCTGGTCCGGGTGGCGGGCACCCTCCTCGGCATCCCTGCTGCTACCCGCTGGGGCGGTCTCCTCAACGTCGCCGCCGTGCTCCTGTTCCTGGTCCTGACCGCCCGCTCCGCCCTCAGCGCCAGGCAGGCTGCCTCCTGATCCCGGCCGGAGGAGCCCCTGCCGTGGGAAGCGCGGTGAAGCCAGGTGCGGTGGCACCGGTCCCGCCGGGCGGGTGCGGCCAGGGCGGTAGCACCGGCGCTGCCGGACGAATGAAGCCCGGGCCGGTGGGCCCAGCCGGCCCGTGTGACGCCCATCACTGCGCCGGCGGCGCCCGCGCCGTTATGGTGCAGGCAGAGAGGAGCACGCCCCGGCCGGCGCGCCGGGACCGGAGGGGTTACCGATGGGCGTCCGGGTTTCCCGCTGGACAATGGCTTATTTCGCCGCAGCCCTGGTGAGCTTTGCCCTCGCCCAGGTGATCATCGCCCTGGGCGGCGCGTACCCCCAACAGCCGCTCAGCGCGCCCGCCACCCTGGCCGTGGTCCACCTGATCACCATCGGGTGGCTCACGCTGCTGATCCTGGGCGCGCTCCAGCAATTCGTGCCGGTGATCACCGAACGGTCCCTGGCCAGCGATGGCGCCGCGGGACTGGCGCTGGCGCTGATCGTCGCCGGCCTGGCGGGCATGGTGACGGGCTTCCTCGCGTTGCCGGATGGCCCGGCGCTGCTGGCCCTGCCCGCCGGCGGGGCACTCGTTGCCGCCGGCGCCCTGGTCGCCGCCGGCAACCTGGCCGTGGGGCTGTGGCAGGCGCGGCCGCTGGTGCTGCCGGCGCGCTTCGTGGCCGCCGGCCTGGGCTTCCTCGTCCTGACGGTCGCGATGGGCCTGACCCTGGCGATGATCCTCGCCCACCCGGAGCACATGGCGCAACACCTGCCGGGCGATCTCACCGGCCGGTTCCTGAGCCGTGGCCTGTCCCTGCACGTCCTGGCAGGGATCGGCGGCTGGTTCACCGTGACCGCTATGGGCGTGGCTTACAAGCTGCTGTCCATGTTCACCCTGGCGCCGGAGGACCGCGGCCCCGCCGGTCGATGGGTGCTGCGCCTGACGGCGGGCGGGCTCCTGCTGGCCTGGAGCGCGGGGGTCTGGCATCTGGTCGCCGGCGGTGCCGGCGAGATCGCGGCAGCCTGGCTCGGCCACGCCGGGTGGATCGCGGCAGGCGCGGGCACCCTCGCCTATGGGGTGGACATGGCCCGCCTGTACCGTTCCCGCCGGCGCCGCCACTTGGAACTCAACGCCTGGTTCGCCGCCTGGGCCCTGGCTGCCCTCGGCGCCGGGGTGATGCTGGTGGTCCTGGCCGCAGCCAGCGGCCGGCTGGCCGCCGGCGCGGGGGCCATCGCCTACCTATTCCTGTTCGGGTGGCTCTCCGGGCTCGGCTTGAGCCAGCTGTACAAGATCGTGCCGTTCCTCACCTGGATCGAGCGGTTTGGCCCCCAATTGGGGCGCGGACCCGTCGTCCGGGTCCAAGATCTGGTGGACGAGCCCCGCGCCCGACCCTGGTTCATCCTGTACTTCGGGGCCGTGGCCGTCGGGACGATCGCCGGTTTCCTCGGCTCGACGGAAGCCTGGCGGGCCGCAACCGGGGTTACGGCCGTGGCCACGGTGGCCATTGCCCGGGAACTGGTGCGGGCACGCCGCGCCAACCCGCGCCCGGCGGCGGCCCCGCTGTCCCCCGCGGCCGGCGCCGCCCTCCAGCGGTCGATGTATGCGCCGGGAGGTGTGAAGTCATGAGCAACCACCACGGGCAGGAGCGGCAACAGGAACGGCAGCCCGAAGGGGATCGCCAGCAGGAAAGGAATCCAGAGCCACGGGGAGAGGAAAGAGGGCAGGAACCACAGGTCGGCGTCGAGACCGTGCGCGAGGCGCTGATGGATGTCATCGACCCCGAACTGGGATTCAACGTCGTCGATCTGGGCCTTGTCTACGGCATCCGCATCGATGGCCGCCGCGCCGAGATCATCATGACCATGACCACGCCGGGATGCCCGGCGACCAACTACCTGGAGGAAGGGGCGCGCGCCGCCGCCCTGTCCGTCCCGGGTATCGAAGAGGTGGACGTGAAGGTGGTCTGGTCGCCGCCGTGGACACCGGACATGATGAGCGACCGGGCGAAGCAGTTCTTCGGCCTGGCCTGACCATTCCCGGCCCCGGCTCCTGCGACGAACCCGTTCCCGCGAGCCCGCTCTAGCGAAGCGGCTACCGGGCACCAGCCCGGTAGCCGCTTCGCCTCTCGCCTCTGCACGCCATCCCATCCCGGCTCCCGCTCCGCCCTCCTGCAGCGCAGCCGAAGCGAAGCAGGCGGGAGGTGCGCCGCCCGTTGCCTCAGGCCCGCCAGAAGGTGATGCGCCAGTCGCCATCGGGTGTCCGCTCCGCGGCGTGGCGGAATCCCTTCCGCTCCATGACGCGGTAAAGCGGCACGGGTTCGAAGGTATTGATGAGTACGAAAGCCTGGCCGGGCTGCAGCCGCTCCACGGTCGCCATGATGTCGCCGAAAGGCTCGCGTCCCTCCGCATGATAGGGGCGGACGTCTAGGACCAGCGGCTCCGGGCCGGCCAGCGAGCCGTCACCGGTGTCGCCGGGCACCGCGCCGGCCGTGGCCGTGTCCGCCGCCGCGGGCGTGCCGCTCCCGGCCCCTGCACCGGCCGCATCACCGGCGCGGGGAGCCTTCCGCCAGATGCGGGTGATCACCGTGCCGTCGCGCTGTTCTTCGAAGCGGTAGGCGTAACCCCGCTCCTCCAGCCGCGGCAGAAGGAAGAGGGGCCGGCGGTCGGTGTGGGCCAGCAGGACCTGGTCATTCGTCAGCCGCTCCAGGGCGCTGAGAATGCGGAGCATGGGCTCGGGTGGTTCCAGGCCGCGGTTGTCCAGGTACACTTCGTGCTCTCCCGGCGCCCCGGGCCGGTCCCCCCTTCGTCGCAACCCGATCACGTCACCACCTCCCCTAGTAAGGTGGCCCAAGGGCCGGGACCCTGCAGTGATGCCCGTCACGCTGACCGCCGCGCCGCGCGCGCTGGCGTGGGCGGGTGGCGGAGTCGGTCGCCAGCCGGCTCGCCAGGAGGGGTGACCCAGGTCACAGCCATATCGCTGTCCCACCGGGCACGCTGAAAGCGGAGGTGAGCCCCGGTGGGCACCACGATGAGGACCGCCACCGGAGACCTGGAGGTGGGTCGTCCCGGCCCGGTGGCGGCGCCGCCCGCCAGTGGCAGCGGGGGGGTGGCGGAACGTTACATCAACCGCTACATGTTGCCCCGCGTCGCCCTGACCTTCATCAGCCTGGCGTCCCTGGCCGGCATCTACCTCACCCTGCGCATGCAGGGAGCGCCCGTCGAGCTGGTTCCCCTGCGCTGGTTGCAGCTGGCGGGCCTGGGCGTCCTCGGCGGTGGCTGCCTCTGGTGGGGGCTCTTCGTGCGCGTGGACGACGCCGAGGCCGCGGCCGTGAACCGTTATGCCACCGAGGCGGCACGCCGCTTCCTGGCGCTGGCGCGCGTGGTCCTGCCGCTGTCGTTGCTGGCGGGCCTGCCGCATCTGTTCTGGGCGGGCCGGCAGGCCGTCCGGGAGGGTGCCTGGGAATTCTGGCTCGTTGCCGCCGCGACGCTCCTGGTGGCCTATGCTTCCGCCGGGACCTTGCTGTGGACGCGGCGGCGGGAACCCCGCTGGGCCGAGCGGCGACCGGTGCGCGCGACCCTGGTGCTGGTGGTCGCGGCGCTGGCCGCCACCGGCGCCCTCGACGCCAGGCTGGTCTTCGGCCAGTGGCTTCCCGCC
>DATCKH010000119.1:0-3931 GCA_036562425.1 Thermaerobacter sp.
CGCGGATTCGCCAGCGAATCCAGCGTTGCCCGTCATGGACGCCTCCCTTCCGCGCCCGAGGCTGAACTACGCGCCCGCCGTGGCACCGCCGGCACCGCCCAGCGTCTCCGCGGCGGCCTGGAACAAGAGGACCGTGCTCAAAGAGCCGGGGTCGCGGTGCCCGCGGGCTCGCTCGCCCAGGTAGCTGGCCCGCCCCTTGGTGGCGACCAGGGGAATGGTGCTATCGGAGCCTTTCCGGGCGGCCTCCAGGGCCGCCTGGAGGGCCTCCCCCAGCCCCGCACCCTGCCCTAGCTTGCCCTCCAGCGCCTCTACCGCGGGCGCGAAGGCGTCAACCATGGTCTTCTCGCCGGTGGTCGCCTTGCCGCGTTCCTGGATGCCCGCCAGGGCGGCGCGGAACAGGGCCGCCACATCGGCGGGCTCCAATGTCGTCTTGCTGCCGGCCGCGGCGGCCGCCCGCAGGAAGGCGGTGCCGTACAGCGGGCCCGACGCGCCGCCCACCTTCGAGATCAGGGCCATGGCCACGGCCTTGAGCAGGTCGGCGGGCGTGGCGCCCTCGCCCGGCAGGCGCTCCAGGGCGGCCTGGAGGCCGCGGTCCATGTTCGTGCCGTGGTCCGCGTCGCCGATGGCCGCGTCCAGGGCTGTCAGCTCGTCCTTATGCTCGGCGATCAGCTCGGCAAAGCGCCGGATGAACGCGCGCACCTCGCCCGCTCCGACCACGTCAGACCCCCCAGCGCAGCGCCGGCGTGTGCACGGGAGCGTCCCAGAGGCGGATCAGTTCCTCGTCGGCGCGGAGAAGAGTGATGGAGCAGCCCTGCATCTCCAGGCTGGTGATGTAGTTGCCCACCAGGTTCCGGGCCACCTGGATGCCGCGCTGCTGCAGGATGCCCGCCAGCTTGCGGTACACGATGTAGAGCTCCATCAGCGGCGTGCCGCCCATGCCATTGACCATGGCGATCACCTGCTCGCCGGCCTTCAGACCCAGGTCCTCGATCACGGGCCCGGCCAGCATCTCGGTGATCTCGTCGGCGGAACGCAGCTTCATGCGCTCGCGGCCCGGCTCGCCGTGGATGCCGATGCCGATTTCCATCTCATCCTCCGCCAGTTCGAAGGTAGGGGAGCCCTTGGCGGGTACGGTGCAAGACGTGAGGGCCATGCCCATGGAGCGCGAGTTCTCGCTGACCTTGCGGGCGATACGCTCCACCTCGTCCAGGCTGGCACCGGCCTCGGCGGCCGCACCGGCGATCTTCTCGACGAACACCGTACCGCCCACACCCCGTCGCCCGGCGGTGTACAGCGAGTTCTCGACGGCCACGTCGTCGGCCACCAGCACGGAGCGGACTTCGATCCCCTCCGCTTGCAGCAGCTCGGCCGCCAGCTCGAAATTCATCACGTCGCCGGTGTAGTTCTTGACGATGAACAGGACACCCGCGCCGCCGTGGACCGCTTTGGCCGCCTCCACCATCTGGTCGGGGACCGGGCTGGTGAATACCTCGCCGGGGCAGGCGGCGTCCAGCATCCCGCGACCCACATAGCCGCCGTGCAGCGGCTCGTGCCCGGAGCCGCCGCCCGAGATCAGCGCCACCTTACCCTGAACCGGCGCGTCGGCGCGGGCGACGAACCGGGGCTCGCGGTTGACGCGCACCAGGTCGGGATGGGCCAGTCCCATGCCCTCCGTGGCCTCGTCCACGACCGCTTCCACGCGGTTGATCAGCTTCTTCATGGCAGGACCTCCCTTGTGCCGGCCCGCGGCCGGTGGTTGCAGCCCGCCTGGCGGCGCGGGCCGGGTCAATCAGCCACCGAAGAAGGCCTGGAACACCACGGCGCCCAGGATACCGCCGATGACGGGGCCGGCCACGGGGATCCACGCATAACCCCAGTCCGGGTCGCGCTTGCCCGGAATGGGCAGCACGGCATGGGCGAGGCGCGGCCCCAGGTCACGAGCCGGGTTGATGGCATAACCGGTGGGCCCGCCCAGCGAGAGGCCGATGCTCCACACCAGGAAGCCGATCAGCAGCGGCCCCAAACCCGAGGTCAGGTTGTTTCCGGGATGGGTGATGCCCAGGACACCCAGGACGAGGACGGCCGTGCCGATGATCTCCGTCATCAGGTTGGCGCCGGGGCTCCGCACCGCCGGGGCGGTGCAAAACACGCCCAGCTTGAGGTCGGCGTCGCTGGTGATGGCCCAGTGGGGCAGGTACGCGAGGTAGACCAGCACGGCGCCAAGGAAGGCACCGATCATCTGGGCGATGATGTAGGACGGAACGTCCGACCACGGGAACTGGCCGATGCTCGCCAGGCCGATGGTTACCGCGGGATTGATGTGGGCCCCGCTAATGTGGCCGGTAAGATATACCGCCACCGCGACGGCCAGCGCCCACCCGGTGGTGATGACGATCCAGCCGCCGTTCTGACCCTTGGATCGGTTGAGCAGGACGTTGGCGACCACGCCGTCACCGAGAAGAACGAGGATCATCGTTCCGATCAGTTCAGCCAGGAACGGGCTCAACCATGATCCCCCCTACATGCTTTTGGCGGCGGTGCCGTGTATTATCCCCCAACGCCTCAACCCTGCCGCGGCTCGCCGCTCATCGCCATGCCCGCGCACGTTCCCGGTGCTGATGATGCGCCGGCGCTCGCGGGCGGCCCGTCTCACCCCCCGTACGCTTCCCGGCCCGTCGTCCCGGCCCGAAATCCGCCACCGCCGCCAAAGACAAGGCCCTGCACGAAGCACGAACATGCTCGCTTCGCGCAGGGCCTTTCTCCGAGATCTCCGGCCCGGGACGACGCGTTCCGCGAACGCGACCTCTGTTGCGGTTGCTACCGCGGGAAAGGTTTCGCCGGACCCGCAACATTTCCTGCAGCTTGTTATCGGATTTGGCGCTGGAGCGTCATCCCAGGCACTCTTCCGTCCACAGCGCCGGGTTACTGGCCGAGACGGCCGTGGCACCCGCGGCCAGCGCGCGGCGGGCGTCGTCCGGGGTCCGGACAAGGCCGCCAGCCACCAGCGGACCCCGATGAACCCGGCGAACCTCGGCGAACACCCAGGCGGGGAGGCAGGCGGGCAGGACCTCGACGGCGCCGGGACCGGTGCGCCGGATCACCTGGAGCGCGGTGGCCAGGGCGGCGGTGTCCAGCGCGAAGATGCGCAGGACCGTCTCCAGGCCCACGTCCAGGCTGTGGCGGGCCACCGAGCTGCGGGTGGTGATCAGCCCGTCGGGGCCCACATAGCGCGCGAGGAATTCGACGCCGCCGCGGTCACCGCTGAGGCCTTCGACCAGATCGTAATGGACAAAGACGGCCTTGCCCGCCGCGCGGCAGCGCTCGACCACCTCAGGCAAGGAGAGCAGGTTGCCGTTGAGGAGGAACACGGCGCCCGCCCGCGACCGCAAGGCGACATCCAGATCCTCGTCCCGCCGGACCGCCGGGATGATGGGATGGCGATGAAGGGCCTCCTGCCAGGACACCGAACCGACCCGCCTCTAAGGGAATTCCGGTAGCTCCGGTGGGGTTCTTCACTGTCGACGCGGTGCCTCTTCGTGTTGCGGCGGCTCGATTCCTACCGGATCGTGGGGCAGAGGAACATGAGTCGCCGGACCGGGATCAGTCGTTGAGCTCCTTGCGCTCGCCCGTGACCAGGTAGATCACCCACTCGGCCAGGTTCGTCGCATGGTCGCCGATGCGCTCCAGGTGCGAGCCCACCATCAGGAGGTGGGTCGCCTGGTCCACGGTACCCGGCTTTTCCCGCATGATCATGAGCAGCTCGCGGAAGATCTGGTTGAACAGGTGGTCCAGATCGTCGTCCCGCTCCACCATGGTCCGCGCCAGCTCCACGTCCCCCTCGACAAAGGCCTTCAAGCCGTCGCGGACCATCTTCTGGGCGATCTCGGCCATGCGCGGGATGTCCACCAGCGGCTTGATCAGCGGCTCGTCG
>DATCKH010000135.1:0-4140 GCA_036562425.1 Thermaerobacter sp.
GGTGAACACGTCGATGGCGGCATAACCAAGCTCCGGCCACGTGTGGATCGTCAGGTGGGATTCCGAGATGACCACGACCCCACTGACGCCCTGGGGGGCGAACTTGTGGAAGGCGACTTGGCGAACCTCGGCGCCGGCGGCCAGCGCCGCCTCAACCAGGATGGATTCCACCAAGTTGACGTCATCCAGAATCGCAGGGTCGCACTCATAAGCCTCGGCCAAGACATGCCGCCCGAGAGCCCGCATCAGCCCCGCCCCCTTTGCGTGACCGAATTTCACAACCTTTCCGCCGCCTGACGGCGTCAGATTCGGGAATCGCGCGATAAACGCGGATTCCCCGGCATTGGCCCGTGAGAACCGAGAACCATTGTAGCAACCTCTACCCTCTTGTCAACAACATGAATGTCCCATTCATCGCCCCTCGCCCGTTATTGCCTCATCCTGCCCGTTCCCCCGTCCGGCGTGCCGGGCGGCGCCAGCGGGCCACCGGGCGGGTCCGTCGCCAGGGCCAGCAGCAACGACACACCATAAACCATGGTGGTGGCCGCGGCAACGATGCCGCTGTCGTTCAAGGCGAGCGCGGCCACCGCGCCCGCCGCGATGGAGGTCAGTCCCCGTATCGTTTCAGGGTACGCGCGTTCCAGCCCGCGTACCAGGGCGGGACGCCGGTACATGAGCACGGCGAAGGCGAACACGGACATCAGGAACAGGTAACTCCAGTTGGTATAGCGCATCAACTTGAGGTTCATGGCCAGCTTACGCGTAATCAGGTCCACCAGAGCCGGCGGCCCTACCTGGCGGATCTGTCCCAGGCTCACCCAGACGTGGGTCGATGCCGGCCCCAGCAGGCGGTCCCACGCCACCACCAGGGCCACCACCGCCGCCGGGACGGCCAGCGCCGTGACCACGGCCTTCTGGGCCACGGCCGGCCGGCGTCGCGCCGCCACCAAAACGCGCAGGACCGGGCCCACAGTGGCGATGGCGCCGGCCAGGGCATCTCCGAAGTTGCTCCCCAGGATGGGGGCCGCCAGGACCAGGCTCGCACCGGAGAGGGCCAGGGGCAAGATCAGGCGCCGCCCCCGGTCGCCCCGGGCCTCGTCCGCCCAGCCAGCGGCCGCCACCGCCGTGGCTCCGATCAGGACGCCCGCGTACTCGTTTCCGATGCCGTAAAAGCGGGCCCCGCCGATGGGCGAGTAGCCGAAGGGGGTGAGCTGGGCAAGCCAGCCACCCATGAAGGCATCGGCCGTCGTCACCGCGGCGGTGGCCAGGCCCAGGCCGGCGAAGGCGGCCGGCGTCGACGGGGCCAGGCGGTGGCAGGCCGCCGCCAGCCCCACGGCCAGCAGCGCGGACACGGGCAGGGAGATCCACGGGGAAGCTTCCGGCCACGCCGGGACGAGCAGGATGGCCAGCGGGTAAGCCGCCAGTGCCAGCAGCGGCAGGCGCCATGCCCGCCGGCGCCGCCGCCAGAGGTCCAGCAATGGAAGCCCCGTCAGGATGAGACCGGCCAGCACGTAGGTGCGGATGAACGGGGCGCGGCGCTGATAATTCCCGACCAGGGCGCTGTTCAGCCCGTCGATGGCCGCCAGGGGATCGCCACCGGCGGGGACCACGGCCAGGGGGCGGCCTGTCCACTCGGGCGCAGGTGGCGCGCCTAGGTGGGCGGCGATGGTGGGAGCCAGATCGGTGTTCAGGACGACTCCCGCCCTGCGGGTGCTGGGACTGGCCAGGAGGCCGTGGCC
This sequence comes from Thermaerobacter sp., assembly GCA_036562425.1. Classification (GTDB taxonomy): domain Bacteria; phylum Bacillota; class Sulfobacillia; order Thermaerobacterales; family Thermaerobacteraceae; genus ZC4RG37. The sequence continues at coordinate 1,740 of DATCKH010000135.1, forward strand.
GGCGCCCCACACCGCCACGGGCATCAGGGTTTCGCCGCCGGCACGCGCGCCGTCGGCGGGCGCCGGGTTGACCAGGATCAGGCGCTCCCCCGGCCGGCGTTCCGCGGCCAGTCGCGCCATGACCTCTCCCAGCGCCCTGGCCGCGTCGAGACGCGCCTGCTGTAACCGCCCCTCTTCGAGGCTGTGGGCCAGAGCCTCCAGCCGGCCCAGGTCGCCCGCCTCGATAACCACCAAACCCGCATGGTCCCGCAGCTGCCGCCATGCCGCCAGCAAGCGCGCCCAGTCGGTGCGCCACCCGCCCGGAAAGGTGGGATCGGGGCGCAGGGTGCGGTGGTCAATCAGGCCGAAATCCGTGCGGCCGCGGCTGTCGCTGGTGACCAGCGGTGCCCCCCGCCGGTCCCGGCTCCAGGGCCCACCGACCAGGTCGGCGTTGCCCAGCGCGGCGGTGCGGATGGCCGCCCGGCGCAGCGCATCGCCCAGGGCGCCCGGCCGGACGGGGTGACGCAGCTCGTCATTGATGCGCAGGAGGTGCGGCCAGCCGAGGTGGAGGACGGCCGGGAACCGCTGCCCCCTGTCGCCGCCCGGCGGCGCCGGCGCGGTGACCTCCGCGGGTGCGGTGGCGGTTCCTGCGCGCTGGGGTGTCGCGGTCCCTGCCGCCGGTTCAGGCTCCGGTTCATCCGGTGGTGGGGTGGCGGCCGCGACGTCACCGGTCACACCGGTCCAGCCGCGGAAGATGTCCTGGCCCGTCATGTCGCCCACCCGCGTGTCGGCCTGGACGACCCAGCCCGCCTCCGGTGCGCTGACCGCGCGGGCGCCGGCGCCGATGGTGAGGTAACCCGCCTCCCGGCCGTAATACCCGCCGGTGTGTGAGACCATCAGGCCCACCGCGGCGTCGTTCAAGAGCCGTCGCCACGTGGGATCGGTCGATGCCAGGACGCGGAGCAGGGTCACGTCGAGGCCGGGAACGGCGACCAGCGTGACGCCGGGACGGTGGTGGCCGGCGGCCGCGCCGGCGACAGCGGTGGGCGTGCCGGCGATGGGGCGGCCGCTGGTGGCGACGCGGCCGGCACCGCCCAGGGCCCGGGCAGCCGCGGCGGACCAGGTTACCGTCGCCGCCACCAGCAGGCCCGTGACGATCACGAAGGCGAGCCGGTGGCGCCCGGGGTTGGTTGACGCCAAGCCGTTCCCTCCTCTTTTTCCGCTCCGCCGTTCCGCCGGTTCTTCGCCGGTCATGCCGGCCCGGCGCGGGCGGCGCGTCACGCCCGGGAGCGGGAGCCGCGTCCCCGGCCCGCACCGGGAAGGGCACGGGCCTCGCCGGCGACCTCCCGGTACAGGCGCAGGTGCCCTTGCACCAGCGCGCGGGCGTCGGGCCACCTCCGGGCGCGGGCGACAGCGGCCCGGGCCAGGCGCTCTCGCTGGCGGCGGTCGAGGAGGAGTTCCGCCAGGACCCGCGCCAGTGATACGGGGTCGCCCGGCGGCACCTGGCGGCCGTCGAGCCCGTCCCGCACCAGGTCCTCCAGCCCGCCGGTGCGGCTGACCACGACGGGCCGCGCGGCGGCCATGGCCTCCAGGGTCGCCAGGCCGAGGGCCTCGCGCCGGGAGGGCTGGACGTATACATCGATCGCCCGCACGAGCCGGGCCGCGTCCGGCCGCTCCCCCAGCCAGCGAACACAGCCGGCGATGCCCAGTTGACGCGCCAGGCGTTCCAGGGCATCTCGCTGCGGGCCATCGCCGATGACCGCACAGGTCAGGGGCTGGTCGTCGTGGCGGCGGAGGAGGGCCACCGCCCGGAGCAGGACGTCGACACCCTTCTCCGGGCTCAGGCGGGCCACTGTACCCACCACCGGCCCCAGGTGGGGCAAGCCGAGAACCCGCCGGGCGGCCTGGGCCGGGAGCGGCGGCGCGGGGTACCGCGTGAGGGGCGGGGGCAGCACGCGCGTCGCGGCGCCGGGCCCGCCCGCGGACAGGCCCCTCGCCTGCGCCCACCGCGCCAGGGCGTCGGAAACCAGCACCAGGGCGTCGCTGCGCCGGGCGACCCACCCGGCCAGGCGGCACGCCAGCCACCCCGCGGGTTCCGTGTGCAACGTGGACACGACGGGTACGCGCCCGCCCAGGGCACTGACGGCCAGCGCGCTCGCCCGCAGCCCGTGGGCGTGGACCAGCAGGGGAGCCTCCTGGCTGGCCGCGACGCGCAGCGCACCGGCGCCGCGCAGCCACCGCCACGGGGCGGTGACGCCGGCGGCGGGTACCAGCGGGCCGGGCAGCGGCCGCACGCCGGTCCCGGCCGCGCGGAGCTGGAACCAGTCGCCAGGAGCGCTGGTCCACAGCACCACGTTCATCCCCGTGGCGGCGAGGCCTCGCGCCAGAGTGGTCAGATACGCGCGCAGGCCGCCGCGGGCAG
>DATCKH010000164.1:0-1704 GCA_036562425.1 Thermaerobacter sp.
AGGACCTGCCCCACGTGTTCGAGCGCTTCTACCGGGCCGACCCCGCCCGCAGCCGCGACCCCGGCGGCACGGGCCTGGGCCTGCCGATCGCGCGCTGGATCGTGGAGCAGCACGAGGGGGAGATCACGCTGGAGAGCGAGCCCGGGAAGGGCACCACGGTGCGCGTGGTCCTGCCCCGGGTGGGGTGAGGCCCCCGCCCGCGCCGCCGCGACAGGTCTTGGCAGGGGCTCGCGCGGGACGGACACCTGCCCCCGGACCGGCCGGCTCGCCGCCCGGTATGGCGGCTCGGCTTTTCTGCCATGCCTCTCGGGCCTGCATGGAGGCCGGGAGCGTGCAGCCCACTGGGGGCTGTTCCGGGACACCGCGAAGACCAGCTTCCCCGGGCGGGATTCAGAAAGCCGCGGGGAACGGGAGGGAGAAACCGTGCATTCGACACTCGCAGGCATTTCCGGTGAGGGCGCGCCGGCATCGGGTGCGCTGCCCCGCTATGACGTGGCCGTCATCGGCGGCGGGCCGGCGGGGCTCTACGCCACCTTCTACGCCGGCCTGCGCGGCATGTCGGTGGTGCTGGTGGAGGCCGCCGCTCAGCTGGGGGGACAGCCCGCCCTGGTCTACCCGGACAAGTGGATCTACGACGTGGCCGGTTTCCCCCGGATCCGGGGCAGGGAACTGGCCGAAGGACTCATCGAGCAGGCCATGCGCTTCCAGCCCGACGTGCGCCTGAACACGCGGGCAGAGGGCCTGGAGGACATGGGGGATGGCTTCTACCGCCTGACCCTCTCGGACGGGACGGCGGTGGCGGCCCGCGGCGTCATCGTGGCGGCGGGACTCGGCGCCTTCGAGCCGAAGCGGCTGCCCGCCCCCGGCATCGAGCGCTGGGAGGGCCGCGGCCTCATGTACGGCGTCCGCCGGCTGGACGATCTGCGGGACAAGCGGGTGGTCATCGTGGGCGGCGGCGACGCGGCCGTGGACTGGGCGCTCATGGCCGTGGAAGTGGCGGCCAGCGTCACCCTGGTCCACCGGCGCCGCCAGTTCCGCGCGCTGGAGGAGAGCGTCCGCGCCCTGGAACAGAGCCCGGTGCGCCTGGAACTGGCCGCGGAGGTGGTCGGGGCCGAGGGCGGCGACGTCCTGGAGCGCGTGCACGTCCTGAACAAGGAAACCGGCCAGACCCGGGTCCTGGAGTGCGACGTGCTGGTACCGTGCCTGGGCTTCAAGGCGAACCTGGGGGCCCTGGCCCGGTGGGGTTTCGAGGTGCAGGGCAACGAGATCGTGGTGGACCACAGCGGGGCGACGTCTCTGCCCCGGGTCTACGCCATCGGGGACGTGGCCCGCTACCCGGGCAAGATCAAGCTGATCGCCGTGGGGTTCTCCGAGGCGGCCATCGCCGTCAGCCACCTCAAGGCCGAGCTGGATCCCGGCGCCGCGCTGCAGCCGGCCCACAGCAGCGAGATGAAGCTGGGCTGAAGGATGCTCGCGCCTCCCGGTACCGCCTCCTCCCGGTAACGCCGCGGGCGCGGGTATGGGCCGCGCGTGGCTGGCCGGGTCCGGGTAGCTTATGATGAACTCGACGTCGATGTCACGCCAGCACCGGCGCCGGTGGCGTGGTGGGCGCCCATCGCACCGCCGGCCCGGCCCCAGGAGGATGGACGCCATGACCCCGGACGAGGCCAGGGAACGGGTCCGGCAGGCGCAGGCGCGCGTGTC
>DATCKH010000174.1:0-7892 GCA_036562425.1 Thermaerobacter sp.
CCAGGCATGGTACCCCTGGGAGCTGGCCCGCAACAGCTCTGCCACCAGGTCGGGAGGAACCTTGCGGGCGCGCGCATACTCCCGCCGCGTCACCCGGAGGATGCTGGCGTCGGTGGAATCGGGATCCAGGCTCGTCTCCCACTCCCGCAGTTCCTCCAGCCACTCCCCGACCTCGGGGCTGGTGAACATTTCATGGGCAAGGCGGCCGATGGTGGCCTTCTGCTCGGCCCGCGCCTCGGCACCGCCCGGCGGCATGTTGACTTCCTCATCCCAATTGAGGAGCGCGCCGGTCGCCTTCAGGTCGGCCAACAGCGCCAGCCGCTCCCGCAAGCGGCGGTAGGCCGGGGGCCACGTGCCCGGCTCGCTACCGGTCCCCCCACCTGCCCCGCCGGACCCGCTCTGTGCCTCATGCCTGGCTGCCGCGTCGCCCCGCGGCGCCGGAAACGGTGTGTCCTGCACCGTTCATCTCCTTTCCCGTGCCGGCCGTCCCGGTCATGTTTCCGGGCCGGGACGCGGCCCCCTCCCGCCCACGGCAGGTTCCCGCGTCCCCGGCTCCTGAATACCTTGCCGTTCGCCACCCGGGGTGGAATGCCTTTCGGGCCCCGAAGAAATTCGGGGTACGAATGCCGCCACCCGCTTGCCGCAAGCCTGTAAAGGGGCTGCAAGACTAAAGATAACAAGTCCGCCAGGACCGGCTGGTAGAAAGCGCGAAGCATCCGGCATATACCTGGGGGATCGTCCCATCCGGGCGGGCGCCGTAGGGAGGAAAGGGCGGTGCATGTGGCCGCGAACTGGCAGGGAGGACACGACCGCGACCACCCGCTGGCGGGTCCACGCCCTAGCGATCTGCCACCGGGCCGGCCGGCACCGAACGGGCCCTGGCGCGGCCTCGGGCACGGCGAGCTGCCACCGGGACTGCAGGCCGCGCTGGCCCGCGCGCGGCTGGAGGTGGATCTGGACACCCTGGCCGCCAACGTGGCCGAGGTACGGCGGCTGCTGGCACCCGGCACCCGGCTGATGGCGGTGGTCAAGGGGGATGCGTACGGCTTCGGGGCGGAGATCGTAGCCCGCACCTTCCTGGCGTCGGGGGCCGGCTGGCTGGGCACGGCCACGGCCGATGCCGCCATCCGCCTGCGGGAGGCAGGTATCCGGGCGCCGATCCTCGTCTTCGACGCGCCGGCCCCGGAGCTGGTGCCGCTGTGGCTGCGCTACGGTCTCACCGCCACCGTCACCGGCTGGGACGGGCTGGAAGCCATCTCCCGGGCGGCCGCGGCAACCGGCTGGTCGCCGCCGGAACCCGCTGAGGGCCCGGCAGCGGCCTGCCCGGTCCATGTGGAGGTGGATCTGGGCTTCGGCCGCGGCGGGCTCCCACCGGGGGAGGTGGCCCCCTTCCTCCGCCGGGCGGGGCAACTCCCCGGCGTGCGAGTCGAAGGCCTTTTCGCTCAACTCCCGGCAGCCACCCGTCCCGGCGCGGCGCGGCACCAGCTCAACCGCTTCCGCCGGCTGGTGGACGAGCTGGAAGAGGCGGGGCTGCGCCCCCCCATCGTCCACTGCGCCGAGAGCACGCTGCTGGTGGTCGAACCGGCGGCCCAGTTCGACATGGTGAGGATCGGCAACCTGCTTTATGGCTTCGCGTGCCGGGCGGCCCGCCGGGCCGGGGTGGCGGTGCGTAACCCGGGCCGGCTGGTGGCCCGGGTCATGGCCGTTCACCCCGCCGGGGATGGGGGGTCCGGGTACCGCGGCGGGTGGAGCCGCCCCGGGGGCGAGATCGCGGTCTTGTCCGTGGGCCTGGCCGATGGCCTCCGCCCGGCCCGGGACCCGCGTACGTGGCTGGATCGCGCCATCCACACCGGCCGCCGCCTGGCCGCGACCCTGGGCTTCCGCACCAGGGGCTTGCAGCCGCGGATCCGCGTCCGCGGGCGGGACGTGCTGCTGCGCGGGGAATTCATGATGAACCACTGCCTGTTCGACGCGACCGGTCTCGGCCTGCACGCCGGTGACGAGGTGGAGCTGGTGGCGGGCCGCCTCACAGCGGGTGCCCACCTGCCCATCGTCTACCTCCAGGGCGGCCGGCCGGTGGCCGTCGCCTGGCCGGGCCGGCAGCTCGCGTCGCTGGCCGATGCAGGAACCGCCGGCGCCCTCGCCGGCACCCCCGCGGGTGAGGCCGCCGGCGACACCGGCGACCGGCCCGCCAGCGACCGGGCCACCGGCAGTCAACCCGGGAACGCCCGCCAGGACCACGGGCAGGGCGCGGACGGGGCTGGCGCGGACCATGCGGCCGGAAACACCGCCGCGGCGGCAAGCCCGGCCGCGGAAGAACCGGCTGCGCGGGACCCGGCTGCAGACCCACCGGCGGCCGGGACTGCGGAAGGCCCCGTACCGGCGGCAGAGACGGCGGAAGCCCCCTACCTGCGGAATCCACGGCAGTGCCACCAGTAGCGGTGCGCGGGCGCGATGGGTCATGAAGCAGATGGGTGACGAAGGAGACGGTATCGATGAAGACCACGGCGGAGACCGGCGGAGTGCGGGTGACGGTCGTCGACGGAGCCGCCCGCGAGGACTACGACCGGGCCGTCCAGCAGTCGGGCAAGCCCCACTTCATGCAGTTATGGGGCTGGGGTGAGGTCAAGCGGACCACCGGCTGGACGCCCCATCGCTACCTGGCCGTGGACGGCACGGGGCGCACCCGCGGCGCCTTCACCATCCTGGCCCGGCGCCTGCCCGGCCTGGGCACGGTCCTTTACGCGCCCACGGGGCCGGCGGTGGACTACGCCGACCGCGAGGCGGCCCGGGCCCTCCTGGCCGTGGGGGCCAACCTGGCCCGCCGCCAGGGAGCGATCTTCCTCCGCGTCGACCCCGACATCCCGGTCGACCGCGATGATGCCGTCCGGCTCCTCGACGAGCTGGGCTTCCGCCGGGGCACCGCCGCGACCGCCTTCGAGGCCCTGCAGCCGCGGTTCGTCATGCGGCTGCGCCTGGCGCCGACGCCCGACGCGACCATGGCGCGTTTCGAGTCCAAGACCCGCTATAACATCCGCTACGCCGCCCGCCAGGGCGTCCGCACGCGGGCGGCCGAGAGCGAGGACGACCTGCGCGCCTTCTACGACCTCCTCCGGCTCACCGCCGCCCGCCAGCGGTTCGGCATCCGGGCTCTTTCCTATTACCAGGAGCTCTGGCGGCACCTGATCGTCCCCGGCTTCGGGCGGCTGTTCCTGGCGGAACACGAGGGGCGCCCGGTGGCCGGCGTGATGGTCTTCCGCTGCGGCGACACGGTCTGGTACCTGTACGGAGGAACCGACTATGAGGCACGCCGCGTGATGCCCAGCCACGCCGCCCAGTGGGCCGCCATCCAGTGGGCCATCGCCGAGGGTTGCCGCATTTACGACTTCCGCGGCGTCTCGGGCAACCTGGATCCCTCCGATCCCCACTACGGTCTCTACCGGTTCAAGAAGGGCTTCGGGGCCGAGCTGGTGGAGTACATCGGCGAGTTCGAGCGGGTCTACCGCCCCGTCCGGTACGGTGCCTTCCGCGCCGCCTTCACCGCCCGGCGCCGGCTCCTCCGGCTGCTGCGGCCGGCCGCGCCCTCATCCGGCCGGCGGGAAGCGGCGCAGCCATAGCCACCTGCGGGAACCCGCCGGAGCATAGCACTCACCGGTGCGGCAGGCCCCACGGCACGGTAGAACGGCTCCCGGTGCGGGCCGCTTTCGCTGCCGATGACCCGCCAGCCCCTTGCCGGGGCCGTAGCGGCGGCGCCATGCCGCGGCACTCGTCCCCCGCCGGGGCCGACCACTGACGGCTCGAGGAAGGAACCCGTCAGCCGAAATCCGCCAGCCCGGCCTCCTGACCGCTGGCACGCAGCGCGGCAGCCAGGAACGGCGCTTCCCTGGCCTTTTTCGCAGGTCTTCTCCCCCCGGGAGTCGAATCCAGTGGCCAATGATGGACCGGGGGAGGTGACCCGGTTGGACAGGACGCATGTTCGCGTGGAGTGGCCGCGCCCCTTCGTCGCCCGGGTGGAGCTGTACCGTCCGGAACGGCTCAATTCTTTCAACACCGCCATGGCGGAGGAAGTGGCCGCCTGCTTCGAGGAACTGCACCGGAACGAGGAGGTCCGGGCCATCGTCCTGCACGGCGCGGGCGACCGTGCCTTCTGCACCGGTGCCGACCTGAAAGAGCGCGCCACCCTGGATGAGCGGGCCTGGTTCGCCCAGCACCACGTGTTCCAGCGCATGTTCCGGGCCATCGCCGAGACGCCCGTGCCCGTCATCGCCGCCGTCCGGGGCTATTGCCTGGCGGGCGGGTTCGAGATCGCCCTCAACTGCGACTTCATCGTCGCCGCCAGCGATGCCCGCTTTGGCCTGCCCGAGGTCACCCGCGGCATCATGCCGGGCGGCGGCGCCACCCAGATCCTCCCCCGCATCGTCGGGGAAGCCTGGGCCAGCCGGCTCATCATGACCGGCGAGACCATCGACGTCCAGACGGCCCAGCGCATCGGCCTGGTCACGGAAGTCATCGAGCCCGAGCGCCTCCTGCCCCGGGCGCTGGAGCTGGCGGAATCCATCGCCGCCAACGCCCCCATCGCCGTACGCCAGGTCAAGCAGGCCATCCGGGCGACCCGCTCCCTGGGCTGGGAAGAAGGCCGGCGCCGCGAGCTGGAGCTTTACGCCGCCTGCGTCCCCACCGACGACCGGCGCGAGGGCATGCGGTCCTTCGTCGAGAAGCGGAAGCCGGTCTTCCGGGGGCGCTGATCGGGTGGGACGCCGCACCGGGATACGGACGAACGAGGAGGCGGCCGCCGGGCACGACGTCCTGGCGGCCGCCTAATTCGGGTTGCTCCGGCGCGAAGCGGTTCGTCCCGTGCGAGCCGGTTCCTCCCCTGCGGGCCGGTTCCTCGCGTGGGATCCAGGACCTCTCGCGCGACGGGTTCCTCTCGCGCGATCCGGTTCCTCCCGCGCATGGGACGTGGCCACGAAGGGGGACGGGCTCTCCTCACGCGCCCAGGTAGGCCCGGCGCACGTGGTCGTTGGCACGCAGCTCCTCGGGCAACCCTTCCAGCACGATGCGCCCCGTCTCCAGCACGTAGGCGTAGCTGGCGACGTCCAGGGCGTAGTTCACGTTCTGCTCCACCAGGAGGATGGTCACGCCCTGGCGGGCGATATCCGCGACGAAGCGGAAGATCTCCTCCACCAGGATCGGTGCCAGGCCCAGGGAAGGCTCGTCCAGCATGAGCACCCGCGGCTCGGCCATCAGGCCGCGGCCGATGGCGCACATCTGCTGCTCGCCGCCGGAGAGCGTCCCCGCCAGCTGGCGGCGGCGCTCCCTGAGCCGCGGAAACATGTCGTAGACGCGGGCCAGGTTGTCCTGCACCCGCGAGCGCAGGGCGGGCGTGAAGGCACCCAGCACCAGGTTCTCCTCCACCGTCATCCGGGGCCAGAGCTGCCGCCCCTCGGGCACCATGACGATGCCCCGGCCCACGCGCAGGTGGGCGGGCAGGCCGGTGATGTCCTCCCCGGCCAGCCGGATGCGGCCGCCGCGGGCGGGCTGGACGCCTGCCAGGGCCTTCAGGGTGGTCGTCTTGCCGGCGCCGTTGGAACCGATCAAGGCCACCACCTGGCCTTGTTGCACCTGGAAGGAGATACCCCAGATGACCTGCACGGCGCCGTAGGCGACCTCGAGGCCCGTCACCTCCAGGAGCGGCGCCCCACCGGAACCCGCGGCACCGGCCGGGCTCGCCGCCGCCGGCTGCGTCGGCACTGGCCCCGGGCGACCCGTCGCTCCGCCGTCACGCACCGGTCCCCACCCCCACGGCGGACCGGCCGAGGTACGCCTCGATCACGGCCGGGTTCTGCTGGATCTCCGCCGGCGATCCCTCGGCCAGTTTCTGCCCGAAGTTGAGTACCATGATGCGGTCGCAGACCGACATCACGGCCCTCATGTCGTGCTCGATGTAGAGGATGGTCGTGCCACCCGCCCGGATCCGGCGCAGCAGTTCCATGACGTTCTGCGTCTCCGCATCGGTCAGGCCGCCGCAGATCTCGTCGCAGAGGAGCAGGTCCGGGCCCGTGGCCAGCGCCCGCCCCAGCTCCAGCAGCTTCTGCTGCCCGATAGGCAGCACCGCCGCCGGGGTGCCCGCCACCCGCTCCAGGCCCACGAATTCGAGGACCTCGGCCACCCGCGCCCGCGCCTCCGCGGCGTTCCGGGCGGGGCGCCGCCCGAAGCGGACCGCCACCTCCACGTTCTCCCACACCGTCAGCGACCGGAAGGGCCGCACGATCTGGTGGGTGCGGACGATGCCCAGCCGCACGGCCTGAAAGGGACGCAGGCCCGTCACGTCGCGCCCGCGGAAGAGGATTCGGCCCCGGGTCGGTCGCAGCGCCCCGGCCACCATGTTGAAGAGGGTGGTCTTGCCGGCGCCGTTGGGGCCGATCAGGCCGAAGATCGCTCCCTCCGGCACCTGGAAGGACACGTCTTTGACGGCCGCCAGGCCACCAAAGTACTTCGTCAGGCCCTCGACTTGCAGGATGGGTGACGCGTCGTGGCTCATCCCCGCACCCCCTTGGCGGCGATCGGCCCCGATGCCGTCGCCCGCCGGCCGGTCAGGACGGCGGCCAGGCGCCGCGCCAGCCCGGTGATGCCCCCGGGCTCGAACAGGATGACCAGGATCAGCAGCGCCCCGTACAGGCCCAGGTGCAACCCGGTGAAGCGGGCCGCCAGTTCTTCCTGCACGATCCCGAACACCGCCCCGCCGATGACGGGGCCCCAGATGGTGCCCAGCCCCCCGATCACGGGCATGAGCAGGATGGACACGCTGTTGTTGAAGCCGAAGACCCCGGCGGGATCGATGAAGGCCGCGTACCGGGCGTAGACGCCGCCCGCCATGGCCGTCAGCGCGGCGGCCAGGGCATGGGCCGCCAGCTTGTGGGTGAAGGGGTTGACGCCGACGTCGGCGGCCGCGTCCTCGTCCTCCCGGATGGCCTGCAGCGCCAGTCCGAAGCGCGAGCGCGCCACGGCGATGGAGGTCAGAAGGGCCAGGGTGAAGATCGCCAGCGCGCTGTAGTAGTGCTCCGCCATGTTGAAGGGCGCCCGCTCCACGACGCGGTAGCCGCTGGCCGCCCCGATGAACTGCAGGTTGTTCATGACCACCCGGATCGCCTCGTTGACCCCGATGGTGGCGATGGCGAAGTAGGGGCCCCGCAGCCGGAAGGTGGGCACGCCGATGACCAGCGAGGCCAGCGCCGCCACCACCGCCGCGGCGAGAAAGGACGGGTAGGGATGAACGCCGCTGGTGATCAGCAGGGCCGCCGTGTAGGCCCCCAGACCGTAGAAGACGGCGAAGCCGAAGGACACCTGGCCCGCGAACCCGCCCAGCAGGTTCCAGGCGATGCTGGCGGTCGTCCAGATCAGGGTGGTAAAGAGCAGCCGCAGGTTGCCCTCCCAGCCCGTGACGGGCAGGACGGCCAGGAGTGCGGCCAGCGCCAGGGTGATGGCCACGGGCGCGGCGCTCGCCCGCCCGGTCGCCGCCAGGCTCGCGCCCGTGGTTCCCTGCGCGGGGGTCGCAGCGTTCATGCGGGCCGCCCCCTCCTTTCCAGCAGGCTACCGATGCCGCCCGGCAGGACCAGCAGTGCCACCACCAGGAGCGAGAAGGAGATGGCCATCTGGTAACCGGCGGGCACGAACTGGACGCTGAAGGTCTCCACCAGGGCCAGGATCAGCGCCCCCAGGGCGACGCCCGAGAAGGACTCCAGCCCGCCCAACACGATGATGACGAAGGCGCGCAGCAGGAACGGCCGGCCGAAGTCCGGGTCGAAGGAGTACAGCGAGGCCAGCAGCGCCCCCGCCAGGCCGGCGAAGGCGATGCCCAGGCCGAAGCTCAGCATGGCCGTGCGCGTCGTGTC
>DATCKH010000176.1:0-2340 GCA_036562425.1 Thermaerobacter sp.
CGCCGGCTGCGGTACAAGCTGGACGGGGTGGGACTCTTCGAGCACCGCCGCCACGTGGCGGTTCTGGACATTGGTGAGGATGCGGTGGGGGATTCCGGGGAGACTGCCGGGCCTCGCGGAGATTACGGGAAAACGGGCGGCACCGCGGGTGCGGCCGGGTCTTCCTGTTCCACCCCGGCCACTACGGTGCCACTACGGCTGCTCACGGCTGGCTCCTACGACGTCCGGTCCGTCGCCTGGATGCCCTCGGGGCGCGAGCTGGTGGTGGTGACGAACCCGCACCCCGATGCCGACCGCCAGCCGTGGACCGACGTCTATCTCGTGCCGTGTGACCCGGCGCTTGCCGAGCCGTGGGATCTGGCCCGCCAGGCCGGGAACGTAAACGAGGCCGGGAGAGACGGAGAGATCGGGAAGGTGCGCAGGATCACCCACTCGGACCTCGTTGTCTACGCAGCCCTGCCGTCCCCCGATGGCCGCTGGATCGCCTGCTACGGCCAGGACGCCCGGCGCTACCGGTTCTACAGCAACGCCCACCTCTATGTCTTCTCCGCCGACGGCCGGGAGCGGCGCTGCCTGACGGCCGGGCCCGACCTGACCGTGGGCGACGAGAGCCTCAACGACATCGTCGGCGAGCCCGGGGCGGCAATGGCCTGGGCACCCGACAGCTCGGGCCTGTACGCGCTCGTCAGCCAGCGGGGGAGCGTACAGCTGTACTGGTTCGGCCTCGATGGCACCCTGCAGCGGCTGACCGATGGGCGCCAGGTGCTGCGGGGCTTCAGTCTCGACCGGGAGGCCCGCCGCTGCGCCTTCCTGCGCCTGACCGCCACCGAACCCGGCGACGTATGGGTCGCCGACCTCCCCGGGCGGGACGAGCCGGCCGGTGGGATCCGGGCCGCCACCCGCCTGTCGGCGGCCAATGAGCGGTGGCTGGCGGAGGTGGAGCTCGTCGAGCCCGAAAGCTTCACCTTCGAGTCGGACGGTTATGTGCTGGACGGCTGGCTTCTCCGTCCGGTGGGGTTCGAGGCGGGGAAGAAGTATCCGGCCATCCTGCACATCCACGGTGGCCCCATGTTCATGTACGGCGACGCTTTCTGCCACGAGGTCCAGCTGCTGGCCGCCCGCGGCTACGTCGTGTTCTACACCAACCCGCGGGGCAGCCAGGGGTATGGCCAGGACTTCTGCGCCTCCATCCGCGGCGACTGGGGCAACCGCGACTACCGGGACCTCATGGCCTGCGTTGATGCGGTCCTCGAACGGTTCGACTTCATTGATCCCGAGCGGCTCGGCGTGGCGGGCAGCAGTTACGGCGGGTACATGACCAGCTGGATCGTCACCCATACGGACCGCTTCCGGGCGGCGGTGACCATGGACAGTATTGCCAACGGGTACAGTTACTTCGGCACCAGCGACCTGGGTTGCGACGACCTGTTCGGCCTGGAGGTGCCGCCCTGGGAGGACCCCCTGCGGTACCTGGAGATGTCGCCACTCCATCACATCGCCCGGTGCAAGACACCCCTGCTGATTATGCACTCGGAGATGGACCTCCGCTGCCCCATCGAGCAGGCAGAGCAGCTGTATACGGCGCTGAAGGTACGGGGGGTCCCCACGGAATTCGTCCGCTTCCCAGGGGAGAGCCACGGGCTGAGCAGCGGCGGGAAACCGTGGCATCGCGTGTACCGTTTGGACCGGATCGTCGAGTGGTTCGACCGTTACCTTCAGCCGCACCGGCGGGAGCAGGCCTGAGGCGTCGGTGAGCGGGGCGAGGGTGAGCGGCTTCCGGGCTGGAAAACCAATGGCAGGAGAGGAGCAGACGCTCCAGGCCGGGAAAGGTGCGGGGCGCCGTGCGAAGCCTGCTGCGTTCCGGCGCGGCAGTCGTCTTCTGTGAGCACATGGTGCCCGCAGGTGATTGGCAGCCCGTGCGGTCTGGGTACCTTGTGGGGACCGTGCGGCCTGGGTAGCTTGGGCGGACCGCGCGGTCTGGGCAGCTTGTGGGGAAGGTGCCACCGCCCCGCCTTGCGAACACGGCCCCCAGGGCGGATGGTGGGTGACAGGTTCCGCGGTACGCCGTGTGCCGCGGTACACTGGGCCGCACCCCGGCCAGCGACGTGCCCAGCACAGGTGGAGGTGGGATGGGTGGCGGGGAAGGGCGATCATGGATACGCGCGGGACGGCAAGCGTCCCATGACGTCCCGGGATCTGCTGCGCATGCGTTTCGTGGGTGACCCGCGCATTTCACCCGACGGGTCGCTCGTGGCGTGGGTCGAGCAGTGGATCGACGCCGGGCGGAATGCGTACCGGTCCAATATCTTCGTAGCGCCGGCCGATGGCAGCGAGCGATCC
>DATCKH010000177.1:0-5067 GCA_036562425.1 Thermaerobacter sp.
TCGGTCTCGTCGAAGTTGGGGACGAAATCGACGGTGTCCCGGTCCAGGTCGCGCATCAGCTCCATGGCCAGCGGGCTGAGGCGCGCCTCGGTGTACCGCATGGCGGCGGGCGGGTCGCCATCGATGGAACCGAAGTTGCCGTGCCCCTCGATCAGGGGATAGCGCATGGAGAAATCCTGAGCCATGCGCACCAGGGCATCGTAGACGGCCGCGTCACCGTGCGGGTGGTATTTACCCAGCACGTCACCGACGGTACGGGCGGACTTCTTGAAGGGCTTGTCCGGCGTGTTGCCCCCCTCGCGCATGGCGTAGAGGATGCGCCGGTGCACCGGCTTCAGCCCGTCCCGCACGTCGGGCAGGGCACGGTTGACGATTACGCTCATGGCGTAATCGATGTAGGATTGTTTCATCTCCTCCTCGATGTCGATCGGGAGGATCTTGCCGTGGGTGTACTCCGCCATGGCCTCGCTCCTCGAAACGGAAAGAACTGCCCGGATTCAGAAGTGCCACGACTCCGGCGATCCGCCCGCCCGGAAAGCCCGCGGGCCCGCCGGCGCCATCAGCCGACGGTATCCAGGAAGCGCACCTTGCGCGCGTGCTGCTCGATGAACTCGCGTCGCGGCTCGACCCGCGTGCCCATGAGGATGGAGAAGATCTGGTCGGCCGCCATCGCGTCCTCCAGGGTGACCTGGAGCAGCGTGCGGGTCTCCGGGTTCATCGTGGTCTCCCAGAGCTGCTCCGCGTTCATCTCGCCCAGGCCCTTGAAGCGCTGGGCGGGCATGCGCTTGCCGATCTGCCGGAAGAACGCCTCCAGCTGGTCGTCATCGTAGAAGTAGTGCTCCTGCTTGCCCTCCCGCACCAGGTAGAGGGGCGGCTGGGCGATATAGACGTATCCTGCCTCTATCAGCGGGCGCATGTAACGGAAGAAGAAGGTCAGCAGCAGCGTCCGGATGTGAGCACCGTCCACGTCGGCATCGGTCATCAGGATGATTTTGTGGTAGCGGGCCTTGTGGATGTCGAACTCGTCGCCGATGCCGGTGCCGATGGCGGTGATCAGCGCCCGGATCTCGTCATGGGCGAGGATCTTGTCCAGCCTCGCCTTCTCCACGTTCAGGATCTTGCCGCGCAGGGGCAGGACCGCCTGAAAGCGCCGGTCGCGCCCCTGCTTGGCCGACCCGCCCGCCGAGTCACCCTCGACGATGAACAACTCGGCCATCGCCGGGTCCCGCACCGTGCAGTCGGTCAGCTTGCCGGGCAGCGCCGTGACCTCGAGCGCGGACTTCCGCCGCGTGAGTTCCCTGGCCTTGCGGGCGGCCTCGCGGGCCCGCATGGCCGTGATGGCCTTCTCCACGACGCGGCGCGCCACCGCCGGGTGTTCTTCGAAATAGGTCGCCAGCGCCTCCCCGGTCACCGAGTCGACGATCCCGCGGATTTCGGAATTGCCCAGCTTGGTCTTCGTCTGCCCCTCGAACTGGGGCTCGGGCAGCTTGACGCTGAGGACGGCGGTCAGGCCCTCCCGGATGTCATCGCCGGTCAGGTTCTCCTCACCATTCTTGAGCAGGCCGGCCTTGCGGGCGTAATCGTTGACCACCCGGGTCAGGGCCATCTTGAAGCCCGCTTCGTGGGTGCCGCCCTCGTGGGTATGGATGGTGTTGGCGAAGGAGTACAGGGTTTCGACGTACGAGGTGGTCCACTGCAGGGCCATCTCCACCTCGACGCCGTCCCGCTCGGCCCGGTGGCTGATGGGTTCCGGGTGCAGGGGCTCCTTGGTTCGGTTGAGCAGGGCGACAAAGGACTTGAGCCCGCCCATAAAGTGAAACAGGTTGCGTTCCCCGGTACGCTCGTCCCGCAGCTGGATGAGCAGCCCGCTGTTGAGCAGCGCGATCTCCCGGAGGCGCGCCACGACGACGTCGTACTTGAAGTCGGTTTCCTCGAAGATCTGCGGGTCGGGCTTGAACCGGACGAAGGTGCCCGTGTCGCCCGGATCGGTCTCGCCCACCACCGCCAGCTCCGTCACCGGCTTGCCCCGCTGGTAGCGCTGGCGGTGGATCTTCCCGTCCCGCCGGACCTCCACCTCCAGCCATTCCGAGAGGGCGTTGACCACGGATACGCCCACGCCGTGCAGGCCGCCCGAGACCTTGTACGCCTGCCCGTCGAACTTGCCGCCGGCGTGCAGCATGGTCAGGACCACTTCGACGGTCGGGCGCCCGACTTTCGGGTGGATCCCGACGGGGATGCCGCCGCCGTTGTCCCGTACGCTGCAACTGCCGTCGGCGTGCAAGGTCACCGTGATCTCCGTGCAGCGGCCGGCCAGGGCTTCGTCAACGGCGTTGTCCACGACCTCCCAGATCAGGTGGTGCAGGCCACGGGAGCCGGTGGAGCCGATGTACATGCCCGGGCGCCGCCGGACCGCTTCCAGGCCCTCCAGGACCTGGATCTGACTTTCATCGTATCCCCTGTGCTGGGCCACGCGTGAGCCTCCCCGTCCAACCGGTCCGAGTGGCGGCAACGCCGTGTCGCGTCAACACGGCGTTGATTATACCATTGACCGCCGCCAGCCCGGATCATGTGCCGCCTTGTTCCTGGATCAAGGCCCCGCGGCGGCGCAGGGTCAGGGTGGAAATGGGAGACAGAAATGCGCCGCGGTCGGTCAGCACGATCGAGCGCGGCCGACCACCAGCGATGTCGGTCACCCGCCGTTCCGCCTGCAGCAGGCTGACCAGGTCCCGCACCGCCTGCGAGCGCTCCAGGAGCTCCGCGTCCAGGATGGCGATGACCTCCCGGACCGGCACCACCACATCGGAGCCGATATGCAAGAACACGCTCCCACCTTCCCCGGATGCCCCCGCCACCCGCGGGTTCGTTATCCGCCGGCTAGCCGTCCCGGCGCTGCCGGCCGAAGTAATGGTCATAGAGGGACCTTAACAGGGGTCCCAGGGCGCCCCGCACCGTGTCCGGGTCGAGACGATCGGGCGAAAGCCCGGTGCGCAGCATGACATAAGCCAGCAACTGTTGCCGGGTTCCCGGCGGGGGCCCCTCTCCCCTGCGGAGGCGGAGCGCGCAGGCTCGTAGCTGGGTACGCCACTCCGCCAGCAGCGCCGCCCGTTCCTCTCGATACAGCCGGGCGATGCGCGCTGCCGCGGCCGCCTCCCTCAGGGCGGCCGCCACGTCTGGATAGGAAAGCCACGGCTCTCGTTGCAGGAGGGCCCGTACCCTCTGGCGCAGGCGCTCTTCCTCGCCGGCGCGGCAGGCGGGACAAACCGGATCTTCTCCGGAGGGCTTGCCCGCCGGAGGAAAGGGGCAACCACAGCGGGTGCAGAGCGGCCAGCCTTGCAAGCGGGCCCGCTGCCGGCGCCGCCAGGCCGCCACCAGCCAGCGCGCGGCAGCCCTCCTGACCTCGGCGTCCCGCAGCTTGCCCAGGGACGCCACCACCTGTTGCGGGGCCTGGGGCGCTGGCGACGGTGCCCCGGCGGACGCCGGGTTTTCCGCGGCTGCATCCCCGGCGCGCATCCCCGCGGGCCGGGGCGCCGCGCCCCTGGCCTGCCGGAGACCGTGGACGAAACGGATGTCTCGCACCTGTTCGCTGCCCACGGCCCTGTTGAGATCGCGGATGATGGCTGCTTTCAAGAACGCCAGTTGCTGGGCCCAGCCGGCGTGCTCAACGGCCACCACCAGCTCCCCCCCGGCCAGGGACACCGGGCGGGCCCGGGCGGCGATCTCGGGGCCCACCACCCGGTCCCATTCGGCCAGCACCCGTTGCCGCGCCAGCCGGGTCTCCAGGCCGAGCCACCGCACCAGCGCCTCGAGGGCCCGATCCAGCCGTTCGGTACGGGCGGCACGCGTGTCGTTCACTGGGTTCCCCCCTCGGTGCGACGGCCGGCGGGCTGGGTTGCGGCCGGGGTCACGTCACCGGATCCGGTTCCTCCGGTTCGTGGGGCTTCCCCGCCGCCGGCCGCCGGCAGCGGCAGGCGGATGACCCGGGCCGCGACTTCGGGCGGGTCGGTGGCGGTCAAGAAGACCTGCTCGCAAGCCGCCACGGCGGCCAGCAGGCGCTCCCGCCGCCGGCGGTCCAATTCCGACAGGACATCGTCCAAGAGCAGCACGGGCGTCCGCCCGGTGATCTCCCTGATGACCGCCACTTCCGCCAGCTTGAGCGCGAGAACCAGCGTACGCTGCTGGCCCTGCGAGGCATAGACCCGCGCGTCGCGGCCCCCGAGGAGGATCTGGAATTCGTCCCGCTGGGGACCCCAGAGGGTCACTCCCCGGGCGATCTCCTGGGCGCGCAAGCGGTCCAGGGCGGGTACGCGGGTCGCATCCGCGGCGGCGCCAGCGGCCTCGTTGCCTTCTTCCCCCACCCCTGGCCGGTAGACCAGCTGGACGGGGTCATCGCCGCCGCCCAGCTCCCGCGCGGCCCGATCCACCAGCGGGGCCAGGCGCTCGAGGATCCGCTGGCGCTGGCGGCGGATCTCCAGTCCCCTGGCCACCAGCGGCTCGTCCCAGGCCTCCAGCAAGGCGGGTGCCGCGCGCCCGGCGCGGATCTCCCGGAGCAGCTCGTTGCGCTGGAGCAGGACGCGCTGGTATTCCTGGAGCTGCACCGCGTAGCGGGGAGACAACTGCACCAGGAGCCGGTCGAGAAAGGCGCGGCGCGCCGCCGGACCGTGCTTGATCAAGGCCAGTGCATCGGGTGCGAAATAGACCACCGGCAGGAGACCGTGGAGCTCGGCCAGCCGCTGCCGCTTGCGGCCGTCGATGCGCAGCGCCTTGCCCAGTTGCCGGTGACACGCGATCTCGATGGTCCGGTTCCCGTAGGTGGGGTCATCCCACTCGAGCCGGACGTAGCAGGCGTCGGCACCAAAACGGATCAAGTCGGTGTCGCGGGCCGTCCGCGGTGACGAGCCGGTGGCCGCGAAGTGGACCGCCTCCAAGAGGTTGGTCTTGCCTACCGCGTTGGGCCCGACCAGGGTGATCAGGCCAGGGTCGAGGTCCAGTTCGGCGTGGTGATAGCTGCGAAAGTCTCGCAGCACGAGTCGCCGGATGAACACGCCGCGACCTCCTAGCCTGCCGCCC
>DATCKH010000179.1:0-5155 GCA_036562425.1 Thermaerobacter sp.
GCAGGCCCGCCGTGACGGAGCCGGTGGCGTTGTTCAGCAGGCCGACCACATAGGGCCCGACAAAGCCGCCCAGGTTGCCGATCGAGTTGATCACCGCGATCCCGACGGCAGCCGCCGATTCGCTCAAGAACAGGGCCGGCAGTGCCCAGAACGGGCCGAAGAAGCTGTAGATGCGGCGTCATCCGGCCGGTCCGTCAGATAGAAGTAGGTGACGATGCCCAGCAGGACGGCAGGCAATCCCTCCAGGATGAACAGCCAGCGCCACCCCGGCATCCCGAACCAGTGGATGTGGTCCATGATCCAGGTGGAAACGGGTGCGCCAATTATCGAGATGACCCGCAGCGACAGGAGGGAGCCCGTGGCCGGTCAATTTCCTTCATGAGTGCCTTTACCAGCGGGGACCCGGCGACGGGTGCGGTGCGACGGGGTGCCCGCATCCCGGCCGGGCAGCGAGGGGGCACTAGCAAGACGGGGCGGCAGCAAGAGGGGAGGCACCGCATGCGGTTGCAAGGCAAGGTCGCCATCATCACCGGCGCCGGCAAGGGGATCGGCCGGGCGACGGCCTTGTTGTTCGCCCGGGAAGGGGCCCGGGTCGTGGTGGCCGACCTGGACCGTGCAGCGGGAGAGGCGACGGCCGGGGAGATCGAGCGGGGCACCGGTGAGGCCCTGTTCCTCCCGGTGGACGTGACCGACCGCCAGGCGGTCGCCGGCATGGTCGCGGCCGCCCGGGAGCGGTTCGGGCGGGTCGACATCCTGGTCAACAACGCCGGGATCACGGCCGACGCGATGTTGACGAAGATGACCGAAGACCAGTGGGACCGTGTCATAGACGTCAACCTCAAGGGCGTTTTCAACTGCACCCAGGCCGTCGTGCCCGTGATGATCGAGCAAGGGGGCGGGGTCATCCTCAACGCGGCCTCGGTGGTGGGCGTGTACGGCAACATCGGCCAGACCAACTACGTGGCTAGCAAGGCCGGCGTGATCGGCCTGACCCGCGCCTGGGCACGGGAACTGGGTCGCCATGGTATTCGGGTGAACGCGGTGGCGCCGGGGTTCATCGAGACGGATATGGTCCGCACCGTGCCCGCCCACCTGGTGGAAGCCGTGCGGCAGCGAACTCCGCTGAGGCGCCTGGGCCGCCCGGAGGAGGTCGCCCGGGCCTATCTCTTCCTGGCCTCGGATGAGGCGTCGTTCATCACCGGCCAGGTGCTGGGCGTGGACGGCGGGCTGGTGGTGTGACGGCGGAGGGATCCGCGCGCCGGAAGCGGAATCCGGAAGAAGGGTGAAGGAAGAACGACGTAGCCGGAACGGAATCCGTGCGCACCCACGCGGGTGCGGGCTTGGGGGGATGCCAGTGACGGGGCCGAAGGACAGCAACCCGGCAACGGGGGGCGGCGACGCCGCCCGGATCCAGGCCTTTTTCGGCCGGCATGCGGAAGGCTACCGGCGCAGTGCCAGTCATCGGGCGGGCTCTGACCTGGAACGCCTGCTCCAGCTGGTGCGACCGGAACCCCATCACCGGTTGTTGGACGTGGCCACGGCAGCCGGTCACACCGCCCTCACCTTCGCGCCGCACGTGGCGGAGGTCGTGGGCCTCGACCTGACGCCCGCCATGCAGGCGGCCTTCGAGCGGGAGGCGACGGAGCGTGGCGTGGCCAACGCCCGGTTCGTCCTGGGCGATGTGCACTCCCTGCCCTTTGATGATGGCTCCTTTGACCTGGTGACCTGCCGCCGGGCCGCTCACCACTTCGGCTACGTGGAGCGGGCGGTGGCCGAGATGGTGCGGGTGCTGCGCCCGGGTGGGCGGCTGGGCGTGGTGGACATGACGGCCCCCGAGACAGTCGAGGGGGCCACGCTCTTCAACGACCTGGAGCGCCTGCGGGACGACTCGCACAACGCGGCGCTGGACCCCCGCGCCTGGCAGGACCTCCTGCGGGGATTGGGCCTGCGTGTCCTGCACCTGGAGATCCACGAGGAAGCCCTCACCCCGGAGTCGTGGCTGTATCCCGTGCCTGCCAGCCCGGACCTCCTCCGGCGCATGGAAGAGCGGCTGGCGCGGGAGCCCGCGGTCGTTCGCCGCCAGGTGGTCATCGAGGAAAACGGCCGGTGGTGGCTGCGCAAGCGGCGCCTCGTGGCCGTGGCCGGCCGGCCCTGACCCGCCGGCTTTTACCTTCCAGGTCCACGCGCGGGGACGGAATTGCGTCAATATTGTCCGTTGCTCCGCGGGAATCGGCCACCTGGGCAGGGAAATCCCCATCAACGTACAAGTATCGATATCGTGTTCACCGTCCTCCATCGCAACGCGCCCGCCGGCCGGTCACCGGGCGCCCCGGCAGGGTCTCCCGCCGGCGAGGAAGGGCGGCCGCATCGCACGAGGGGAGGAGACTGCATGAAGCGGGGGATGCGTCGCTGGCTTCCCACCACCTTCATTCTCCTGCTGGCCTGCGCCGTGGCCCTGTCCGGTTGTGGCAGCCAGCCCACCGGCTCCAGCGGTGGCGGCGGCGAGGGCCAGGCCGGCGGCCAGAAGCAGATCAGCATCGCCACGGGCGGCACCGGGGGCGTCTATTACATCTACGGTGGCGCCATCGCGGAAGTCCTGACGAAGCACCTGCAGGGCGTCAACGCGGTGGCCGAGGTGACCTCGGCGTCGGTAGACAACATCCTGCTGCTGAGCGACGGCAAGGCGGAGTTGGCCTTCAGCCTGGCGGACACCGTCTTCCTGGCGGTACAGGGCCAGAAGCCCTTTGATGGGCCCCAGCCGGTCAAGGCACTGGCCGTGCTTTACAACAACTTCAACCACCTGGTGACCCGGGAAGGCTCCGGCATCGAAAGCGTTGCGGACCTCAAGGGCAAGCGGGTGTCCATCGGTTCGCCGGGCAGCGGGACCGAGGTGACCGCCCGGCGGATCCTGGAGGCTTACGGCCTCGATCCCGACAAGGACATCCAGCCCGACTTTCTGGGCGTGCAGGAGTCGGCGGATGCGTTGCGTGACGGGCGCATTGACGCCTTCTTCTGGTCCGGCGGCTATCCCACCGGCGCCGTCAGCGATCTGGCCAACACGCCGGGCTTCGATCTCAAGATCATACCCCTGGGTGACGCCGTCGACGATCTGGTGAACAAGTACGGCGCCATCTACGTGGAGGACTCGTTCCCCGCGGGTGCCTATTCCGGCGACGTCAAGGAGGAAACGCCGACGGTGGCCGTGCCCAACTACCTGCTGGTGCCCGCGGACATGGATGAAGAGCTGGCCTACAACATCATCAAGACCCTGTTCGACCACAAGGACGAGCTGGTGGCCGTCCACCCCGCCGCGGAAGACCTGACCCTGGAGAACGCGGTCAGCGGCAAGGTCGTGGAGTATCATCCGGGTGCCATCCGGTACTACAAGGAGAAGGGCGCCTGGCCCGGCCAGTGATCCCTGCCGGGCGGCCGCGGGGCGGGAGGCGGCAACCCGTGCGGGCCGCGCCCATGCGGGCCGCGGGCCGGGAACGACCCGGCCGGAGCCGGGGACATCCCCGCCGGAGGGTGGCGCTGATAGCGGCCGCCCTTCTCGTTGCACTGGTGGCAGGTTGCCTGTGGCCGGTTCCCTATGTCGAGGTGGAAGCCGGCCGGGCCGTGGTGTACCGTGCGCGGGTCCGCGCCGGCCAGCGGGTGGCTCTCGACTACATGCACTCTCTCTTTCGCCGGCCGGTCCGGGAAGAGTTCAGGGTAACCGCGGCGGGGCTGCTGCTGACCCGCATCGCGTCCACCACGCCGGAGATCGACGGTTACTATGCTCTGCCGCGGGCCCGCCTGCGCAGGGTGGCGGCCGCAGAGGGCCGGCGCTATGAACTGGTGGCCGGTGACGGGGAAGGGCTCCTGCCGCCCGTGCGCCGCCTGGCGGTGCGGGCGACCGCCGTGGGCAAGCGGACGCTGGTGGTCGGCGGGACCTGTTACCGGCTTCCGGGGGGCGGTGACGGCCACCGGGCCACCCTGGTGGTGTTGCGATGGCGGCCCTCCGTCCTGGGGGTGGCGGATGCGGTGGCCCATGCGTTGCGAGGGGGGAACGAGGATCCATGCCTGATCGAACCGCTGGCGGCAAGCAGCCCGCAATCGAATCGGAGCGCCGGGAGGGCGTGACCGGCCCGGGGCCCGAGCAGGGGCCCGGGGCCGGCCCGGCGACCCCGATTTCCACCCCGGCCTCCCTGGAAGAAGTGGATGAACTGGTAGAGCGCTTCGAGGGCGTGACCCGCCGCCCGCGCGGGCTGATGGGCCGCCTGGCGGGCGCCCTGGCCATCGCCATGGCCATCTTCCACCTCTGGGCAACCTTCGCCTACCTGCCGGCTCACCAGTTGCGGGCCGTTCACCTGGCCTTCGGCCTGGTGCTGATCTTCCTCCTGTACCCCGGCTGGCGGGGTGAGGACCGCTCGCGGGTTCCGTGGCACGACGTGCTCCTGGCCGGCGCGGCCGCCGTGTCCCTGGGGTATGTGGTCGTGTTCTACCAGGAAGTGGCCTACCGCATCATCCGGCCAGAGACCACCGACCTGGTTCTGGGAACGCTGGCCCTGTTGCTGGTCCTGGAGGCGGCCCGGCGCACCACCGGCTGGGTGTTGCCCGTGGTCGCCGTCGTCTTCCTGGCCTACGCCTTCTTCGGTTCCTACCTGCCGGGGGTCTGGGGGCACCGCGGGTACCACTTCGACCGCCTGATCGGGCAGATGTATCTCTCCCTGGAGGGCATCTTCGGGGTGCCCCTGGGTGTGTCCGCGACCTTCATCATCCTGTTCACCATCTACGGTGCCATTCTCGACGCGTCGGGGGCCGGCAAGTTCTTCGTAGATCTGTCCCTGGCGCTGATGGGGCGCCGCCGTTCCGGCGCCGGCCGCACGGTGACCGCCGCTTCCTTCCTGCTGGGCGGCCCCTCGGGCAGCGGCGTGGCGACGGCGGTCACCCTGGGTGCCATCACGTGGCCCATGCTCCGGCAGGCCGGCTACAGCCCCGAACGGGCGGGAGCGCTGCTCTCGGCCGGGGGCATCGGGGCCGTCATTTCGCCGCCCATCCTGGGCGCGGCCTCGTTCCTCATCGCCGAGATCCTGCAGGTTTCCTACCTGGAAGTGATCAAGTGGGCGGTCATGCCCACCGTCCTCTACTACGTGGCCATCCTGCTCATGATCGAGCT
>DATCKH010000193.1:0-2244 GCA_036562425.1 Thermaerobacter sp.
CTCGCTCAACGTCGTGTCTGGGCTGCACGTGGGGACGTCGGCGCGGACCACCGGCTGCAGCGTCTGCTCGCCGCGGCGGGCGGCCGCGAGGACGTCATCGGCCGTGACCACGCCCCGGAGGCGCCGTTCCCGGTCCACCACAAACACCGACGAGAGCTGGAGTTCTTCCATCTTCCGGAGGGCGACGCGCGGGCCGTCGGTGTCCCGTACCGTCTCCGGGCGCCGCATGACGTTGCGGGCCGTAAACACCTTGCTGCGGTCCACGTCCTCGGTGAAGTTCTCGACGTACTCGTTGGCCGGGCGTGCCAGGATGCCCTCGGGAGTGTCCACCTGAACGATCCGCCCGTCCCTCATGATGGCGATGCGGTCCCCCAGCTTCAGCGCCTCGCCCAGGTCATGGGTAATGAAGACGATGGTCCGGTTGAGGTCGGCTTGCAACTGCAGCAGCTCATCCTGCATCTCCCGGCGGATCAGCGGGTCCAGGGCGCTAAAGGCCTCGTCCATGAGCAGGACGTCGGCGTCGGTAGCCAAGGCCCGGGCGAGGCCCACCCGCTGTTGCATCCCGCCGGACAGCTCGGTGGGATAGCTGGACGCCCAATCCGCCAGCCCGACTGTCTCCAGCGCTGCCAGCGCCCGCTCGCGGCGCTGCTCCCGGGGCACGCCCCGGATCTCCAGGCCGTACTCCACGTTACCCAGGACCGTGCGGTGGGGCAGCAGGGCAAAGTGCTGGAACACCATGGCGATGCGGTTGCGGCGGAGCTCCAGCAACTCCCGTTGGGAGAGAGCGGTAATATCCTGCCCGTCCAGGAGGATACGACCGCTGGTGGGCTCGATCAGCCGGTTCAGGCAACGCAGCAGGGTCGACTTGCCGCTGCCCGACAGCCCCATGACCACGAAGATCTCGCCGGACCGGACGGTGAAGGACGCGCCCGCTACAGCCAGCGTATGACCGGTTCGCCGCAGGATCTCCGTCTTGGACAGGCCCTGCCGCGCCAGCTCGACAGCCTCCCGGGGCGCGGGTCCGAACACCTTGTAAAGATTCTCAACCACGATTTCCGCCATGAAACTCACCGCCTGCCGGTCATTCAGTCACCTCGACCCAGGTGAAATCCCACCCTCCGGCATGTGCAAAATGCCCGCCGTGGCGAAGCATAGCAATGTCACCACTGAGTGCATAGGACGATGGGGATACGCCGCACGCGGGACCGTGATGCGCTGGCGATCGCATGGGCGCCTAGCCATCGCGGGGATGCGACAAGCTTCGCCTTTAGAGGATGACAATGAACGACACCTAGCCAGGAACAAGAAGACCGGCCTGCTCGTGAATAACGTGCCCGCCGGTCCCGAATTGTCATTCCCTGGTCATGGACCGGATCTCGTACACCAAGATGCCGCGCATGCGACGGCTGGATACCGCAATTGCGGAGCAAACGCTACATCCATGCATAACACAAATCACCTGAATTGGGCAACCCGATATAGGATTGTCGGACAGCCGCTCGTCGCCCTTCGTCTACTCATTTGGAGACCATGTCTAGCGTCCGTTGCTCTTGAATCAAATTCCATCATGCATCGCAAGGCGGTGAGATTGTACCGCGAGGCCCGCTCCATATGAATGCACAACGTGGCCGGGATTGCGATCGGCCCGGTCTGGTACACCGTTGCGGGAGTGGAGCGGCCGATGGCTGGACAGCTGAGGGACCGTCCCATGTGGAGCGCATGACGGGCCGCCCGCGCGCTACCGGCCGTAAGCACCCGGGAGGCTGGCCGGTGAAGGGTTCGGAGGCAGCGGTGGGCCGGCCGGTCCGGATCCGATATACTCACTTCGGAGGCGGTTCACCGCCTGACCGGCGACCGGGCTCGGCGCCGGTCAGGGGAGTATCAGACGCGTATCCTCTGCGGGCCGCCGGTCCGCCCCGATGGGAGGCACCAGTGCATGGAAGTGGTGAAGATCACGCCCCGGGGGTACTGTTACGGCGTCGTCGACGCCATCGCCCTGGCGCGCCGCGCCGCCGCCGACCCCACTCTGCCCCGGCCCATCTACATCCTCGGCATGATCGTCCACAACCGCCACGTGGTGGAGGAACTGGCCAGGGAGGGCATCCACACGCTGGACGGCGCCGACCGGCTGTCGTTGCTGGAACAGATCGACTCGGGCACGGTGATCTTCACCGCCCACGGCGTCTCGCCGGAAGTGCGGCGCCGCGCCATCGAGAAGGGCCTCACCTGGATCGACGCCACCTG
>DATCKH010000211.1:0-2881 GCA_036562425.1 Thermaerobacter sp.
GAAGAAACGGATGCGCCGCCGGAGCGGGACCTGTTCGTCCTGATCCGGGATTTTGAGGAGTTTGTGAATAGCGCGGCCCGCCTGCCCCTGACCAGCAAGGTGATCCTGGACGAGGACGACGTCTACGCCTTCCTCGACCACCTGCGGCAGTTGCTGCCCGAGGAGCTGGACCGCGCCCGGCGGCTCCTGGCGGAGCGGGACCGGCTGCTGCAGCAGGCCCGTTCCGAGGTGGAGTCCATGGTGCGCCAGACCGAGTCGTACCTGGAGCGCCTGACCCGCGAAGCGGAGGTCACGCGGAAAGCGGAGGAGCAGGCCCGCCGCATCCTGGCCCAGGCCGAAGCCCGGGCCCGTGAAATTCGCGCCTCGGCCAACGCCTACGCGGAAGACGTCCTGGAGCGAGTGGGCGGCATCCTGCGCAAGGCGATGGCGGCCGTGGACGAGGGGCGGCAGGAGTTGCGGGCCACGCTGGAAGCGGCCGGGGCCGGCGGCGGCGAGCGGGCGGCCCAGGGGGAGGCCGCCGCGGGGCGCGACCGGGACGACGCGGGAGAGGACGCGGCGGCCACCTGAGCCGGCCGGGTTCCGCGCTAGGGGGCCTTCAGCGCGCTCCGCGGGCGGCGCGGTGGACCGAGGCCCTGACCAGGTGGGTGAGCAGCGCGGCCCCCACCAGGGCGGCCACGGCCAGGCCGAACTGCCGGGTGGCCGACCCCAGCCGGGTCCACCAGCCGGCGGGCCCCGGCGCCGCCCAGGCGACGGCGGGGAGGGCGACGCCGACCTCCCCGGGCAGCGGCCACAGGTGCAGCAGGATCGCCGCGACGACACCGGCCCCGATGGCGTGGACCAGGCGGGCGCCGATGTAGGGGCCGATGGACAGATCCGTGTCCTGGATGATGGCGGCCACCTGCGCGTGCACGGACAGGCCGCTCCAGGCGATGATGGCGCTGGCAGCGATGAGGCGGTCGGCCAGGGGGGCGGTGGCCGCGGCCGCCGCCTGGCTGCCCAGGGTCAGCTCGAAAAGCCCGCTGATCAGCGAAGGCGCTAGCGCGGGGTCCAGTCCCAACGGGTGAAGCACAAGGAGGAACAGGCCCCCCACGGCGTGCAGGATGCCCGCGCGATCCAGCACCCGCAGGATCACCGACATCAGGATGATCAGACCGCCTACCAGCAACAGCGTGTTGACCGAATCCTTCACGGCATCGCCCAGCACCTGGCCGAAGGGGCGGCCGTCCTGGCGGCGCGCGGCGACCATGGCCCGCCAGGCCCGCACCAGCAGCCAGCCCTGGCCGGCCGGCAGCGCCGGGCTGCGGTCCGCACCCGCTTTCCAGAAGCGGAGGGCCAGGCCGGTGAGCAGGGCACCCGCGTAGTGGGCCAGCATGAGGCATCCCGCCACCCTGGCGTCGCCGAACATGCCCACGGCCACGGCCCCGGCCATGAACAGGGGATCGGCGGTGTTTGAGAAGCTCATGAGCCGTTCCGCCTCGGTCTTGCTGAGGAGGCCGTCCCGCCGCATGCGGGCCGTGATCACCGCGCCCAGCGGGTATCCGCTAGCGAGGCCGACGGCGACGACGAAGGAGCCGCTCCCGGGCACGTTGAACACGGGCCGCATGAGCGGCTCCATGAGGACTCCCAGGAAGTGGACCACGCCGAGAGCCATCAGGACCTGGGCGCCGATGAAGAAGGGCAGGAGGGCGGGGAAGACCACGTCCCACCACACTTTCATCCCTGCCACCGCTGCCCCGAAAGCCGTCTCGGGATATGCCACCATGGCCACCACGAGCACGACCGTGGCGATGGTCAACGCATGGGAGAGTGGTGATTCGCGCACCCGGATACCCCCGAGACCGTCGCGCCCGGCAGCCGGCCGTGCGCGGGTGGAGACCGGCGGCCGCGGCCGGCGCGCGCCCCTCCGCCCGCCGGCGGGCCGGCTGGCGCCTGCACGTCGTGGACGGCGCCCTGGCCGGTGCACGAGCATGTATATGGACGGCCCCACGGGCTTATGTTCGGGGAGGAACGCGGCGTGAAGGCCGGGCGGCGGGCCGCGGTGCTGGCCGTGATGCTGGCGGCCGTGGTACTGGTCGCGCGCCTGCCCACGGCCTGGATCGTGGCCGAACCCGGGCGGGCGTTGCCGCTCCAGGCCGTCGCACCCCGTTCGGATTCCGGCGGCGAGGCGGGGCAAGACGGCAGCCGGGGCACCTACCTGCTGGTCACCGTGGGCGTGCGCACCGCCCGCGGCGCCGACGTGATGGCCGGGCTCCTGCGCCGCGACCGCGCGCTCTGGCCCCGCTCCGTGCTGGGCACGGGGGACCCGGAGGCGGTGGCCCGGGCGCAGCGCCAGGCCCTGCTGGCCAGCCAGCGGGAGGCCGTGGCGGCGGCGGCCCGGCTCCTGGGACGGGAGGCCGTCCCGGAGCTCCGCTTTCACCTGCCCGCGGAATTCGGCGGTCCCTCGGGCGGGCTGGCCTTCGCGCTGGCGGCGGTGGACGCCCTCTCGCCCGGCGACCTGAGCGCCGGCCTGCGGGTGGCGGCCACCGGCACCGTCCGGGCGGACGGGTCGGTGGGGCCGGTGGCGGGGACGGCACTGAAAGAGGTGGCGGCGGCCCGGGCAGGCGCCGACGTCTTCTTCGTACCGCGCGGTACGGTGGCGGGCGGGGCGGCGGGAAGCGGCTCCGGCGGCTCACCGCAACGGGTGGAGGTTTCCCACCTGCGGGAAGCCGTTCGCTGGTTGTGCCTGCACGGGGGGCAATCACCCGCCTGCGCAGGCTTTTGACAGCCGCTGCCGCGCCTTCTATAATGAACGCGTTGCGTGGTAAGGGACGGGGATAGCATGAGCGACAAGCTCATCATCGACGTGGAGCCACTGACCCGGGAGGAGGGCCGCCAGCTTCAG
>DATCKH010000219.1:0-7242 GCA_036562425.1 Thermaerobacter sp.
CATGTAGATCTCGCAGCCGATGATGGGCTTGATGCCGTGCTGCTTGCAGGCCTTGTAGAAGTCGATGGCCCCGTACATGACCCCGTGGTCGGTCAGGGCGAGGGCCGGCATGCCCAGCTCGGCGGCGCGGGCGGCCAGCTCGCCGACCCGGGCGGCGCCGTCCAGCAGGCTGTACTCGCTGTGCACGTGCAGGTGGACGAACGGCTGCATGGCGAACCCCGCCCCTTTCGTACGATCCTATCGCGCCCAGCGCAAGGCTCGGCCCCCGGCGCTCCTCCTGTGACGCCAGGGCGCGGCACCGGCTCTGGCACGGGCCGCTAGCCGCCCTCGGCGGCCCGCCCAATTCCTGTAACCCCTTGGACGAATGCCAGTCCCTGGTGGTGACGGGCCACCGCCCGTACGGCACCGTTCGGCGGGCGGGACCGGCCGGGCACGGACACGCACCGGTATCTGTCCCGGTCCATACGTTGTGCTCGTGGAACGGGCCCGTGTTCTCCATCCCGGCGCCCTCGGGCCTCTCGCCCGCCGCGGCGGCGGCTGCCCGGGCGGCACGGCAACACCCCGGGAGGTGTGATCCATGCACCGGCTGCTCGTCTTCGCCCTGGCCGGGCTGGTGGCCCAGCTTGTCGACGGCGCCCTGGGCATGGCCTACGGCGTAATGTCATCGTCGCTGCTACTGGTGTACGGCCTGTCCCCGGCCGCGGCTTCGGCGTCGGTACACCTGGCGGAGGTCATCACGACAGCGACCTCGGGCATCTCCCACTGGCGCCTCGGCAACGTCGATCGCGTCACCGTCCGCGGCCTGGTCGTGCCCGGGGCCATCGGCGCCTTCTCCGGCGCCGTGCTCCTCTCGTCGCTCCCGGGTGACCTGATCCGCCCTTACGTGGCGGGCTTCCTACTCCTGCTGGGCGCCTACATCATCCTGCGCTTCAGCCTGGGCGCCGTCCCCATCACCTACCGCGCGCCCCGTGCTCGCCGCCGCTTCCTGGCCCCCCTCGGGCTGATCGCCGGCTTGCTGGACGCCACCGGCGGTGGCGGCTGGGGGCCCATCGCCACCCCGGCGCTCATGGTCCGCGGCCACTTGCCCCCCCACAAGGTCATCGGGTCGGTGTCCGTCAGCGAGTTCGTGGTCGCCCTTTCCGCCACGATGGGCTTCGCCGTCTCCCTTGGCTGGAACCCCGTCGACTGGCTGCAAGTGGGAGCCCTGGTGGCGGGCGGCACCGTGGCCGCGCCCCTGGGAGCCTGGCTGGCCCGCAGGCTGCCGCCCCCGGTCCTGGGCGTCATGGTGGGGACGGCGGTGTTGCTGGTGAACTTGCGCACGCTGTGCAGCGCGGCCGACATCACCGGCGCGGGGAGGACCGCCACCTACGCCGTGACGGTGGCCGCGTGCCTGACCTTCCTCGTTCACGCCATCCGGAAGAGCCGGCGCGCGGCGACCGGCAGGGAGGAAGCCCTGCAGACCTAGCCCCCATGCCCCGGCCGGACCCGCATGCACTCCCGGGGGCTTACGGCGACTCGTAGACCCGCTCCCCGTTGACCTCGACGGCGTAGGAGATCGCTGCCGTCTTGGCGATCATGGCGCTAACGCCGCAGTACTTCTGTTGCGACAGGGTCACGGCCCGCACGGCCCGCTCGGGGTCGAGGCCGTGGCCTTCCAGCTTGTACACCAGCCGCACCCGGGTGAAGACCTTGGGATGTTCCTCCGACTCCTCCGACTCGAGGTCGATGCGGAGGGAGCCCAGGGGCTGGCGCATCTTGTGCAGGATCTCGACCACGTCCACCGCCGTGCACCCGCCCAGCCCGATGAGGACCAGGTCCTTGGGCGAGGGAGCCGTGCGGGTCTCCCCCTCCCGCGGCGGTCCCTGGAAGGCCACCTCGAGCCCGAGGTCGTTGGCCCCCACGTAGTGGCTCCCGTCCACCCACCGCACGGTGCCACGTCTCATGCCAAGAACCTCCTCCGGCAGGCCGCTGGCGCCGGCGCCGCGGCGGCACCCGCAGGGCGCCGCCATGCCGCGTCCCGGGGAATCCCCCGCCCGTGGGCCCCGCCCGGGGGCGTCACTTCCGGCAATAACGGTCGAAGGCCGCCTTCAGGTCCGCGGCGACGGCCTCCGCGGTCCGATTCTCGATGTCGCTGCGATGCATCATGTAGACGAGCTCCTTGCCCTTCAGCAGGGCGATGGACGGCGACGAGGGCGGCTGGCCCACGAAATACTCGCGCATCTTGGCCGTCGCTTCCCGGTCCTGGCTGGCGAAGACCGTCAGCCAGCGGTCCGGTACCACGGAGTGCTGCAGCGCCATGGCCACCGCCGGGCGGGCCACCCCGCCGGCACAACCGCACATGGAGTTCACCACCACCAGCGTGGTCGTGTCCGGCCCTGCGGCCGCCATGGCTTCCTCCACCTCTTCCGGCGTGCGCAGCTCGCGGAAACCCAGCCGCACCAGTTCCTCCCGCATCGGCGCGAAGAACATGTCCAGCATCTCCATGCCCATAGACCGCACCCCCCTGTTTCCGGTCATCCCCCGGTACTTGACCGGTCATCCTCCGGGCGCCGCCCCCGGGCGCAGCGCCCCTGCCCGCTGGTGGCGTCAGCGCCGCTCGGTCTCCCGGTGCACCAGCTCCACCAGCCGCCGCAGGTGATCCACCGGGGTGTCCGGCAGCACCCCGTGCCCCAGGTTGAAGATGTGCCCGGGGCGACCACCGGCCCGCTTCAGGACGTCCAGTGCCCGTTCCTCCACCCGCTCGAAGGGGCCCAGCAGCACCGCCGGATCCAGGTTGCCCTGGATGGCGAAATCCTCCCCGATGGCCGCCCAGGCCCGGTCCAGTTCCACCCGCCAGTCGACCCCCACCACGTCCGGCCCCGCCTCCGCCATCAGGGGCAACAGGGCCGCGGTACCGGTCCCGAAGTGGATGCGGGGCACCCCCGTATCCGCCAGCCCGGCAAAGATGCGCCGGGAGTACGGCAACACGAACTCCCGGTAATCCAGGGGCCCCAGGCCCCCCACCCAGGAGTCGAAGAGCTGCACCGCCTGGGCGCCCGCCTCCACCTGGGCCCGCAGGTAGGCCAGCACCACGTCGGCCAGCACGTCCATCAGCGCGTGCCACAGTTCCGGCTCCCGGAACATCATGGCCCGGGCCCGGGTGAACTCCCGCGTCGGCCGCCCCTCGATGAGGTAACACGCCAGCGTGAAAGGCGCGCCCGCGAACCCGATCAGCGGCACCCGTCCGTCCAGCGCCCGGCGGGTCAGGCGGACGGCTTCCAGCACGCCGGCCAGTTCTTCCTGCGGGTTGACCCGGCGCAGGCGTTCCACGTCCCGCCGGTGGCGAATGGGCTCGTCCACCACGGGACCCACCCCCGGCTCGATGCGGTAGCGGACCCCCATGGGTGCCAGCGGCGTCATGATGTCGGCAAAGAGGATGGCCGCGTCCACCCCCAGCCGCTCCACCGGCATGACGGTGATCTCGGTGCAGAGGTCGGGGTGGTCCATCAAGGTGACGAAATCGTACCGCTCCCGCAGGGCGCGGAACTCGGGGAAGATCCGCCCCGCCTGGCGCATGAACCACACCGGCGTCCGGTCCACCGGCCGGCGCCGGCAGGCATCGAGGAAGCGTTGGCTGCCGGGCAAGTTCGTTCTCCTCCCGGTGTGCTGCGCGCGTTCTCCTCGCAGACTGCGTGCGTTCTCCTCGCGGCAGACTGCGTGCGGTCCGCTCCCGGCCGGCTCCGTGCCTTCTCCTCCGGCCGGCTTGCGCGTGCGCGGTCATGCCGCCGGCCCGTAGCACCCGGGCCGTATCTCGATTGTACCTTAGTCCCGGCGGTCTGGCCGCCGCCCTTCCCGCATACCCCTGGGTTGCGGGGGGAGGTACCGTGATGCGCCTGTCGGCAGGGCATCTCATCTATGTCGCCTTCATCGCCGCCGGGGTCGTGATCGGCGGCTCCCTGGCCGGCGGCCTGGCACGGCTGGCGTTCATCCAGGTACCGCTGCCGTCTCCCAGCAGCCTGCCCGTCGGCTCGCTGCCCGATCTGGCCAACCGCCTGAAGCTGTGGGGCACCTTCGCCGCCCTGGGCGGCACCTTCACGGCGCTGCAGAACCTGGAGTCGGGCCTGCTGGGGCGCTCCTTCGGCGTCGCGGCCACCCAGCTCCTGCTCATCCTCAGCGCCTTCGCCGGGGCACACCTGGCCTACCTGGCCATCCGCCTGCTGGCCGACCCGTCATGAGCCAGGGCAGCGGCACGGGGCAGCGGGCCGTCCGGCGCATCCTGGTCGCCCTGGCCACCGGCGCCTTTCTGGGCGCCGCCGCCACGATCCCGCTAGCCGCCCGCCGTGTGGACACGCTGACGCTCCTCACCACCGACCTGCTGCGGGAACTGGCGGAGAAGGAGAACGAGCTAGCGCGGCTCCGGGAACACCCGCCCGACGTGCTCGCCGTGGCCGTCGCCGAGGTGCGCCTGGATCTGGTCACCGCCGGGGGCGAGCGCCTGCCCCAGGCGACGGAGGTGACTCTGCGCCGGCAACTGGACCCGGTGGCGCGCCAGCTCGTGGGTGAGAACGTCTACGAGTTGAGCCCGGTGGTGGTCCGCGAGTTGTTTGCCAACCGCGACATCCGCGTCGAGGACACCCTGTACCGGCTG
Organism: Thermaerobacter sp.; assembly: GCA_036562425.1. GTDB lineage: Bacteria > Bacillota > Sulfobacillia > Thermaerobacterales > Thermaerobacteraceae > ZC4RG37. Next base: position 4,628 of record DATCKH010000219.1, read on the forward strand.
GAGGTGGAGAGCATTGTGCTGGGGCCCCGCACCGTCATCCGGCTGCGGGTGACCGGGAGCGCGGCGGGTCCCGGGGCCGCCCCGGCACCGGGTGACTTCGAGCACCCGCCCGCCAGCCCGCGCTGATCGCCGGCCCCTCCCGTGAGGGTTCGTTCAGAGGGAACCGCCGGACCGCGCCCCGGACCCCGGGCGGCCCGCAGACCCGCACCTGCCGCTCTGGACAGCCCCGGGGCCGCTACCACCGGCAGCTCCCTGCCTCATCGACCGGCCGGTTGCTGGCCGGCCGGTTCGAGGGAGCGAACCAGCTCCTTGAACTGCCGTCCCCGTTCCGCGAAATCCCGGAACATGTCGTAACTGGCGCAGGCCGGGGACAGCAGGACCACGTCGCCCGGCCGGGCCACGTCCCGGGCCGCCCGCACCGCGTCGGCCAGCGAGCTCGCGTGCAGGATCTGCGGCAGGCGCCCGGCGTCGGCCGCCGCCGCCCGCACCACGGCCTCGATGCGCCCCGCCGTCGTTCCGATGAGCACCACGGCCCGCGCCCGGCGGCAGATGGCCGGGCCCAGGGGGTCGAAGGGAATGCCCTTGTCGTACCCGCCGGCGATCAGCACGATGGGCTCGTCGAAGGACTCGAGGGCCGCCAGTGTGCGGTCCGGCGCCGTGGCGATGGAGTCGTTGAAGTACCGCACACCGTCCAGTTCCCGGACGAACTCCAGCCGGTGCTCCACGCCGGTGAAAGCCGCCGCCGCCTCCGCCATGGTGGCGGGCCGCGCGCCGGCCAGCCAGCCCGCCAGGATCGCCGCCAGGACGTTCATCCGGTTGTGGGCGCCCCGCAACCGGAGCTGGCCCGCTCGCATCACCTCCAGCTCCTGCCGGCCGTCCCAGACCACCAGGCGTTCGCCTGAAAGGTAGGCGGCCCGGGGCGGGGTTCCCCGGGTAGCCGCCGCCTTCTCCGCCAGCCCCCGGGCCGTGGCGGCGTCCCGGGCAAACACGGCCACGCCGCCCGGTGCCCTCCCGGCCAGGCCGGCGCAAAAGGGGTCGTCGCCGTTGAGCACCGCCCAGCCGGATGCGTCCTGCAGCTCGACGAGCCGCGCCTTGGCGGCCGCGTAGGCCTCCATGGAGCCGTGGACGTCCAGGTGGTTGGGCCGCAGGTTGAGCAGGACGCCGATGCGCGGCGCCCGCCACGCCAGCTCGAGCTGGAAGCTGGAGAGCTCCAGGACCACCAGGGCATCGGGCGGGATGGTGTCCACTTCCTCGATCAGGGGGCGGCCGATGTTGCCGCCGAGGTACACGGGCCGGCCTGCCAGCTCGCCCCCGGGCCGGGCGGCCCGCTGCAGCCCCGCGGCGATGAGCGAGGTGGTGGTGGTCTTGCCGGCGCTGCCGGTCACGCCGATCACGGTGCCCCGGCACCGTTCCAGGAACAGGTCGATCTCGCCGCGGACGTGCGCCCCCGCCGCCCGGGCCGCCGCGATCTCGGGCAGGTCCTTCCTCATGCCGGGGGTGAGGAACACGGTGTGGAAGGGCCGCTCGGCCAGGACCCGCAGGTAATCGTCGCCCAGCCGGAGCTCGATGCCCTGCCCCGCCAGCGCCGCCACCTCGGGGCTCAGCTCGGCCAGCGGCTTGCGGTCACAGGCCACGACCCGCGCGCCCTGCCGGAGCAGGTAGCGGGTCAGGGCGATGTTGCTCATCCCCAGGCCGACGACGGCGACCTCCCGCCCCCGCCAGCCGGCGCTCGCGCTCTCCGTCGCGGTCATGGGCAACGCCTCCGAGGATCACTCCAGGGTCAGGACAGCAGTCGCTGCAAGCGGGCCAGCGCCTCCCGCAGGTCTTCCCGCGAGGTGGCGTAGGAGAGCCGCAGGTATCCGGGCGCTCCGAAGGCCGTGCCGGGGACGACGGCGATGCGGGCCTCTTCCAGCAGCACCTCGGCCAGCGCCACGTCGTCGTCGACCCGGCGCCCGCCCAGGTCACGCCCGAGCACGCCCGCTACCGAGCAGAAGACGTAGAACGCACCGCCCGGCCGCAGGCAGCGGATTCCCGGCAGCCGGTTCAGCCCATCCACCAGCAGGTCGCGCCGCTGGCGGTACTCCTCCCGCATGGCCGCCACCGCGTCCTGAGGTCCCGTCAGGGCGGCCAGTGCCGCCTTCTGGGCGATGGAGTTGACGGAGGAAGTGGCCTGGGACTGGATGGCCGCGATGGCCCTGGCCAGCGGCCGCGGGGATGCCGACCAGCCGATGCGCCAGCCGGTCATCGCGTAAGCCTTCGAAACGCCGTTGATCAGGACGGTGCGCTCCCGGTACTCGGGGCGCAGGGCCGCGATGGAGACGTGCTCGCCCTCGTAGATCAAGTGCTCGTAGAGCTCGTCCGTCACGATCCACAGCCCCGCGTCGGCGCAGACGCCAGCCAGGGCGTCCAGCTCCTGCCGCGAGTAGACGGCGCCGGTGGGGTTGTTGGGGCTGTTGATGATCACGGCCCGCGTTCGGGGACCGATGGCGGCCCGGAGTTGCTCGGGCGTCAGCTTGAAGCCGGTTTCCTCCCCCGTCTCCACGATCACCGGCTCGCCGCCGGCCAGCTGCACCATCTCGGGGTACGACACCCAGTAGGGCGCCGGGATGATCACC
>DATCKH010000229.1:0-3135 GCA_036562425.1 Thermaerobacter sp.
GCCCGCCACACCCCGATGTGGAACAGTGGCTGGCGTGGCTCATGGCCGGATTCGGCGACGGCGTGTTGGAGCTGCGGGTGTTTCCCCAGCGTGAGAAGTCCGTCCTGACCGGCTACTTCCGCACGCCGCAGGCCGCCGCCACGGCCCTGGCGCCATGGGATGGGCGCGCCCAGATCTACGCCGGCCTGAACCCGCGGATCCGTAAGGTCTGGCGGCAGGCGCCCGACATGCTCCGGCTCCTCCCGAAAAGCGGGAACAAGGCCGTCGTGGCGGCGATCCACCATGTTCTGCTCGACTTCGACCCCGAGCGCCCCCAGGGCGTACCATCGTCACGAGAGGAATTGGAGCGGGCGCGCGATAGGGCAAAGACCGTGGCGGCCTGGCTCAAGGAGCAAGGGGCCGGGGATCCGTTGGCCGTGTCGTCGGGGAACGGGTTCCACTTGCTTTACAAGATTCCACCGCAGGATCCCCAAACGTTCCCCCGCCGCCTCCAAGCGTTCCTGCGCGATGTCGCCCGGCGGTTCGGCGGCGACGGGGTGGAAGTCGACCAGAAGGTGTGGGATGCGCCGCGCATCGTCAAGGTCGGGGGCACCATCTCGATCAAGGGCACGCCGTCCAAGGACCGGCCCCACCGGCGGGCGCGTATCGCCCAGATGATCCCGCCGGAGCCCGACGAGGGGATGGCGGCGCTGATCCTGCGGTACGACGCCAGTACGCCCCGGGCGTCACCCAGCGGCGCCCGGGCCGCACCGCCATCCGCCCAGGGCGCCGACCCCGAAGCCGTGGCCCAGCTGGTGGCGTCCTATTGGACGCCCGGCCAGCGCCACACCCTCGCCCTGGGGCTGGCGGGGTTGCTGGCCAAGAATGGGTGGCCGGAGGACAAGGCCACCGAAGCGGTGGCCGCCGCGGCCCGGGCGGCGGGCGACGAGGAGGAACACGACCGGATCCGGGCCGTCGAAGACACCTACCGGGGACTGGCCGAAGGCAAGGAAGTGGCGGGGGCGGCGCTGTTGGAAGGTGCGCTGCCCCCGCAGGTTTTTGCGGCGCTGTCGTCCCTGGTTCGGGCGTCGCGGGGGAACCTTCCCAAAGTGGCCCCCATTACGGCGTTGCGGGCGATTGCTACTGCGAGCCTGCCCCCTAGCGTCCAGCGTTTCCTAGAAAACCCACCGCGCAACCCGGTCCAGCGACGCGCAGCACTCGTGGGAGCCATCAAGACCTTGCAGGCGGCCGGCTACACAGAGGCGGCAATACGGATGATCCTAGCCCAGCACGCCCGAGCATTCCCACCACGCATGTTGAACGCCGTGTTCGCACATCGGGAGGAAGGGCACAATGCAGGATAAGCGCATTACTCTGCAAGATGTCCTCGCAGCCATCGAGCAACTGCCGGACAACATGACCCCCCACAGCGATTACTGGAAGGACGCTGTGGGGGTTTTGCTTGACCTCCAAGGGGCGGAACGGGAAGAAGCCGCTGAAAGGGTGGCGGAAAAGTTTGGCGTGACCGTGGAAGAGGTCCTTGCGGCCGCCGAACAGATGGCCGTTCCGCCCGAGGAACGGCTTGCCCAGGACATCTCCCAAGTCACGCCCGATACTTCCGATGACGCCATCCGGGAGCTCTGCCGACGGATTGCCGAAATCCCGGATGAACTGACCCAAAGCCGCCTGATTGCCGAAATGGCCAAGCGGGCGGGCAAAGGGCGTGGCGTCCGTGAACTCCGGAAGATCGTCCGGCAGTGTCGTGAACAGCTAGCACAGGAAATCCAAGCCGGTACGTCGCGCCCAGCTCTTCGTAGTATCAAATCCTATATACCTGATGCACCCGTGCCCGACCAAGCCGTCATGCCGCCAAGATACTACATCAGTGAGCGCGGCGAGATTTACTGGGAAGGTAAGTACACCGAGTTGGTGTCGCCCGTGCCGGTGGTCATTACGCGCCGCCTGCACGACTTGGACGAGAAAGTGAGCCGCGTCGAGCTGGCCTACAAGCTGAACGGGAAGTGGAAGACGACAACCGTTTCAAAAGCCGTCATCGCGGACAACCGCCGAATCATCCAGCTGGCCGACCACGATGTACCCGTCAGCTCGGCGAACGCCCGGTTCCTCGTGCAGTACCTTCAGGCGCTGGAGATGGAGAACATCGGGCACTTGCCGGAGGTCGAATCGGTGCGCTCCATGGGATGGCGCACCTGGAACGGCAAACTGGTGTTCGTGTGGGGCCGGCGCGTGATCTTCCCGGGGAGTAAGCAATCCTCAGCAGCCCTGGAAGTCGAAGTGGACTCGCCTGGCGAAGAACAGTTCCTCTCGGCGCTAGACATCGGAGGAACCTGGCAGGGCTGGCTGGAACACGTGTTTGATCCCGCCTTGCAGTACCCCGGGCTGCGGCTAGGCATCTATGCCGCCTTGGCCGCCCCCATGCTGGCGCATTGCGCCGCGCAGAACTTCGCGTTTCACTACGCCCGCCGGACGAGCCGCGGGAAAACGACAGCAGCGCAGGTGGCTATGAGCGTGGCTGGATTCCCGGGCGGCCCGGGAATGCCCGACAAGCCAGGGCTGTACCGGCCATGGAACACCACCGATGTCGGCCCCGAACGGATTTTCGCTCTGTTCCGCCACCTACCGGCGTACTTGGACGACAGCCAGGAAATCCGCCGAGACGAGCAACTGGCCCGGATCCTGTACATGTTCTCCAACGGCTATGGGCGCCTCCGGGGCGCCATCCGAGGCGTCCAGCGCACCGCCCATTGGCGCATGGTCCTGATCTCCACGGGTGAGAAGACGCTGACAGAGGTCACCAAGATGGGCGGCGCCAAGGTCCGCGCCATCGAATGGACGTTGGAGCCCTTTGAGGGGGGCCCAATTCCCGTCCACTCCCCCGAGCTGGCCAACCTGGCCGACCAATTGAAGGCAGCGGCGGGCACCCATTATGGCCACGCCCTGCCCCGGTTTGTGCTGTCCCTGATGGAGTACGGCGTGGAGAAGCTGGCCCAGGAACACCTGGCGGCAACGCAGCGCATCCGGGAACAGGTTCGGAGCAAACTGGGTGGGACCAACGAGCTGATTGACCGCCTCGCGGGATCCTTCGGGGCGATTGCCCTGGCCGGCGCGTTGTTCCACCAGCTGACCTTGCCGAAG
>DATCKH010000020.1:0-4213 GCA_036562425.1 Thermaerobacter sp.
GCACGGCGGTCCCTTCGAGGCGTCCGCCACCGCCGCCCTGGCGCCGGAGAGCGTGGACCCCTCCCTGGCGGCGGAACTGCCGCCGCGCCGGCCGCCGGAGGCCGGGCGCCCTTACGTGCTGGTGGAGAGCAACCCCGAGCCATGGGCGGGTTACGCCGGGTTCGTCCGGGACACGTCGGTGAGGACCGGCGAGTTCATCGTGGAGCGTACGCTGGAACACCTGGAGCGCCTGATCGCGGCCTGGCTCGCGGCACCCCTGCCAGGCGAGCCGCCCGGGCGGAACCGCGGCCGGCCGGAACCGGGCCCGTGAGGGGCCGCGCCGGCGGCACGGGAGCCGGCGGAACGGGAGTTTGAAGGGGACGAACCGGAGAAACGGAGTGGAGATGCGATGGGCATCCGCGACACCATCCTGGCCCGGGAGGGGCGCCGCTTCCCCGGCAAGAGTTACGCCGAGGCGGTGCTGGTCCCGATCTTCGAGCAAGCGAAGCGGCACCTGCTGGAGCCCATGCTGGCCATTCACCGCGCCCACCTGGTCATGCTGGTGGAGCGGGGCATCGTGCCCGCGCAGCAGGGGCGGCGGATCCTGGCGGCGCTGCGGTCCATCGACCCGGCGGAGGTGGCCCGCAGCCAGTATGACGGCCGCTTCGAGGACCTGTTCTTCTACATCGAGGAACTGTTGATCCAGCGGGCCGGCGAGATCGCCGGCAACCTGCACATCGCCCGCAGCCGCAACGACATGGGCGTGGCCATGTACCGGATGGTCCTCCGCCGGCAGCTGCTGGACGTCCTGGAGGGCATGGTGGAGTTCTACGAGACCCTGGTGCGCCTGGCGGAGGAGCATGTCGATACGCTCTGCATCGCCTATACCCACACCCAGCCGGCGCAGCCGACGACGCTGGCCCACTACCTGCTGGCGGCCGCCGACGTCCTGGCCCGGGACATCGAGCGGCTGCAGCAGGCGTACGCCCGGGTCAACCGCTCCCCGCTGGGGGCGGCGGCCCTGACCACGTCGGGGTTCCCCGTGGACCGGCACCGCGTGGCGGAGCTGCTGGGCTTTGACGGCCTGGTGGAGAACTCGTACGACGCCATCGCCTCGGTGGACTACCTGACGGAAGCGGCCGCGGCGCTGCAACTCGCTTTCATCCACACCGGCCGGCTGGTTCAGGACCTGCTGGTCTGGTGCACCCAGGAGTTCGGCGTGCTGCGCCTAGCCGACGCCTACGTGCAGTGCAGCAGCATCATGCCCCAGAAGCGCAATCCCGTGGGCCTCGAGCACGCCCGGGCGCTGCTCAGCAGTGGCGCCGCCAGCGCCGCCGCCGTCATCACGCTGATCCACAACACGCCCTTCGGCGACATCGTCGATTCGGAGGACGACCTGCAGCCCCATCTCTGGCGGGCGGCCGAGGTGGGGGCGCGGGTCTTCCCGCTGCTGGCCAACGTCGTGGGTACGGTGGAGGTGGACCGGGAGCTGCTGGAGCGGCGGGCGCGGGCCAGCTTCGCCACCGTTACCGAGCTAGCCGACGCGCAGGTCCGGCGCCACGGGCTGGACTTCCGGACGGCCCACAGGGTGGTGGCGCGGGCGGTGGCCCGGGCCTCGGCGGACCGGCGCACGGCCGCGCAGGTGACGGCCGCCGACGTGGTGGCGGCCAGCGCCGAGGTGCTGGGGACTCCCCTGGCCGTGGAGGAAGAGACCGTGCGGGAGGCCCTGGATCCCGCGGCCTTCGTCCGGATCCGAAGCGTCACCGGGGGGCCGGCGCCGGCGGAGGTGCGGCGCATGCTGGCCGGCCGTCTCGAGGCGCATGCCGCCCTCCGGGCCTGGGTGGACGAGCGGCGGGCCGCCCTGGAGCGGGCGCGGCAGGAGCTGGAGCGGGCCTGCGGGAAGCTTGAGGGTGAGTGAGCTGCCAGCTTCGATCTCACTTCCCGGAGGTGGTCGGGATGGATCGGTCGCAACCTCCGTTCCTGCGCGGCCGGGTAGAGGATGCGGAGCTCATGCCCTCGGTGTGGGTGCGTGGCCTGGAAGAGGTGCGGGAGATGGCAGACCGCTGGGCCGGTGATCTCGGCGCCGACGCTTTCTGGTGGGTTCCCGGGCCCGCGCTCAATCCCATCGGTGGTCTCTTGCGGCATATCGCCGGTGCCAGCTTGCGGCTCCTCCACTACGCGGTGGGCGAGCCCGTTCCCGAAGAACTCCGGGAGCGGGCCAGCCAGGAGCTCCAGGCCGAGCCCGGCCTGGAGCCGGCCGAGGTCCTGTCGCAGTTCCACCGCGAGATGGCGCAGGTGCAGGAGCGCATCCGCGGCTTGGGTGAGGCTGACCTCGGGGTCGTGCGCGAGGTAGGGAAGAAGCGCATCCCCGCGGAGGCGGCCTTCATCCTGAACCACCTGGTGGAGCATGCCCAGCACCATGCCGGGCAGATCATTGTCCTGCGCAAGCTCTGGGACGCCACCCGGGGTGGCGGCCAAGCTTGAGGGGACGTCCCGGTGCGCCGCCAGATCACCTGGCGGGCGCCGTTTACCGAAACCAGGTACGAGGCGCCGGCGGCCGGCCGGCGTTTCGTCTTGGCAAGGGGATGCCAGCCCGTGAGACTTCTGCTAGGATTGAAAGGTGCCTGACGATCGCAGGGCCATCTGAGGAGGATTTCACCATGCCCGATATTCGTGAATCCGACCTGCCGGGTATTGGCCGCAAGTTCCAAATTAACACGCGCAGCGGGGACACATTGATCGTCATTGTCCACGATGACGGCCGGCGAGAACTGTACCACGCCGACCCCGATGATCCTGACAATTGGATCTCCATGGTGACCCTCGACGACACGGAGGCCCGGCAGGTGGCAGGGATCATTGGCGGCCTGGCCTACAGGCCGCAAGCCCTCGAGTCCGTTGAAGTCGCCCTCAATAAGCTGGTCATCGAGTGGTATAAAGTCGAACCTCATTCGAAGTGTGTCGGGCGTACGATCGGGGAACTTCAGATCCGGCAAAAGACCGGCGCCACGGTGATCGCCGTCATTGAGAAGGACGGCACCCAGGTTGTCAACCCGGGGCCGGACTACGTGATCAAGCCGGAGACGACGCTGGTGGTGATGGGGGAGCGCCAGCATATCAAAGCCTTCAGGCAACTCATCAGTAGCGGGAGCGAGTAACGCATGGAGCACGTTGTGTTCGAAATCGGTCTCGCCCTGGCCATCATGGCCCTTGCAGGGTTTGTCGCTACCCGCCTGCGGTTGCCCACCGTCCCGTTGTTGATCCTGGTCGGCATGGCCGTGGGGCCCCATGCCCCGCAGTTCGGGATCCTGGACTTCCGGTTCCTGAACAGCGCGCCCCTGATCCAGTTCATGGGGCGGATCGGGGTTCTTTTCCTGCTGTTCTATCTGGGCCTGGAGTTTTCTCTCAGCCGGTTGATCAAGGCAGGCCGGTCGATCCTCGTTGGCGGGACCATTTACATCTGCCTCAACTTCACTCTGTCGCTGCTCTTCGGCTGGCTGATGGGGTGGCCCTTCAAGGAGACCCTGGCGGCGGCCGGGATCATGACCATTACCTCCACCGCCATCGTGGCCAAGGTGCTGGTGGACCTCAAGCGCACCGCCAACCCGGAGACCGAGATGATCCTCGGCATGATCATGTTTGATGACGTTTTCCTGGCCGTCTACCTGGCGGTGTTCTCGGGCCTGGTGCTCAGCGGGGCCACCTCCCTGGGCGACGTGCTCCTTTCCGGGGGTACGGCCATCGGCTTCATCGTCGCCGTGCTGGTTCTGGGGCGCCTCGCCCGTGCCTGGCTGAACCGCTTGCTGGATATCTCGTCACCGGAAGTCTTCCTGCTGGCGGTGTTTACCGCCCTCTTCCTCCTCGCCGGGTTCGGCGAGACCGTCCACGTGGCGGAGGCCGTCTGCGCCTTGCTCCTGGGTCTGGTGCTGGCGGACACCGAGCACCGGAAGCGGATCGAGCACCTGATCGTGCCTTTTCGCGACTTCTTCGGCTCCGTCTTCTTCTTCAGTTTCGGCCTGAGCCTGGACCCCAGGACGCTGGGCGGGGCGGTGGTGCCCGCTCTGATCGCGGTGCTGGTCACGCTGGTGGGCAACTTCGTCGCCGGCATGCTGGCCGGTCGCACGGCCGGGCTGTCGCCGAAGGCCGCGACCAACATCGGCGTCACCATCACCGCCCGCGGCGAGCTCTCCATCGTCGTGGCCAACGTGGCCAGGATGGGCGGCCTCGCCCCGGT
>DATCKH010000078.1:0-3985 GCA_036562425.1 Thermaerobacter sp.
CAGCCCTGCGGCGGGTTCAACGGGCTGGGCACATCACCCTTGAGGACGATGCGCTCGCGCGTCCGCTCCACCCGGGGGTCGGGGATGGGTACCGCCGACAGCAGCGCCTGCGTGTACGGATGCTGCGGGTGCTGGTAGAGCTCGTCGCTGTCCGCCAGCTCCATGATCTTGCCCAGGTACATGACCGCCACGCGGTCGCTGATGTGCTTAACCATCGACAGGTCGTGGGCGATGAAGATATAAGTCAGCCCGAACTTCTCCTGCAGATCGGTCATCAGGTTGACGATCTGGGCCTGGATGGACACGTCCAGGGCCGAGATCGGCTCGTCCGCGACGATGAACTCGGGGTTCACCGCCAGGGCCCGCGCGATGCCGATGCGCTGCCGCTGCCCCCCCGAGAACTCGTGGGGGAACCGGTTGGCATGCTCGCGGTTCAGGCCCACCAGTTGGAGGAGCTCGTGGATGCGCTCCGTCCGTTCTTTGCGGCTCTTGTACAGGCCGTGCAGGTCCAGCGCCTCGCCGATGATCTCCGAAACCAGCATGCGGGGGTTGAGGGAAGCGTACGGGTCCTGGAAGATCATCTGCGCCCGGCGCCGGAACCGCATCAGGTCCTGCCCGGCCAGCTTATGCACGTCCTGCCCGTCGAAGAGCACCTGGCCCTCGGTGGGGTCGTAGAGGCGAACGATGGTGCGGCCGACGGTCGACTTGCCGCAGCCGGACTCGCCCACCAGCCCCAGGACCTCTCCCCGCCGGATCTCGAAGGAAACGCCGTCCACGGCCTTCAGCACGGCACCCCGACCGACGTCGAAGTACCGCTTCAGGTCGCGGACCTCCAGCAGAGGCCGCTCGCCATTGGCCTGCCCGGCGCCGGCGCGACGCTCCTCGGTCACCGCGCCCCCAGCCGTCTTGCTCATCCCTCAAGCCCCCCTTTCCTCGGCATTGATCCCGACCACCGGCGCGTAGGGGTGGTGCAACCAGCACTTGGCCGGGTGGCCGGGGCGGATCTCCTGCAGCTCGGGTTCGTACATCTGGCAGACCTTCATGACGTATGGACAGCGCGCGGCAAAGGCACAGCCCGGAGGCGGCGCGAACAGGTCCGGCGGCGTGCCCGGAATCGCCTGCAGCCGGTCGCGGCGGTCGTCCAGTCGCGGAATCGACTTGAGCAGCGCCTCCGTATACGGATGCTTCGGGCGATAGAAAATCTCCTCCGGTGTCCCCTGCTCCACGATCTGCCCCGCGTACATCACGGCGATCCGGTCCGCCATGCGCGCCACGACGCCCAGGTCGTGGGTGATGAGGATGATCGCCGTTCCCAGACGCTGCTTGAGATCCTGCATGAGGTCCAGGATCTGCGCCTGAATGGTCACGTCCAGAGCGGTGGTCGGCTCGTCGGCGATGAGCAGCGCCGGATTGCAGGCCAGGGCGATGGCGATCATCGCCCGCTGCCGCATGCCGCCGGAGAACTGGTGGGGGTACTGGCGAACACGTTCCTCCGGGTTGGGGATCCCCACCAGCTTGAGCAGTTCCACCGCCCGGTCCATGGCCTGGGCGCGGCTGAGCCCCTGGTGCTTGATCAGCGGCTCGGCAATCTGGCGGCCGATGGTCATCGTCGGGTTGAGGGAGGTCATAGGGTCCTGGAAGATCATGCCCATGTACCGCCCGCGAATCTTCTGCATCTCGCGTTCCGACAGGCGGGTAATTTCCTTACCCTGGAACCGGATGGACCCGCTGACGATCCGCCCCGGCGGCATGGGAATCAGCCGCATGATGGTCTGAGCGGTGACCGACTTCCCGGAGCCCGACTCCCCGACGATGGCCAGGGTCTCGCCCTTACCCAGTTCGAAGGAGACGCCCCGGACCGCCTGCACCTCGCCGCCATGGGTGCGGAAGTGCACACGCAGGTCGTGGACCTGCAGCAAAGGTTCCATGAGGTCGCCCCTTTCTACTTGCGGAGTCGAGGATCGAGCGCGTCGCGGAGGCCATCACCCACCACGTTGAAGCCGAACATGGCGATGCTGATGGCCGCCGCCGGGAAGAAGAACTGCCACGGGTACGTACGGATCAACTTGTACCCGTCGTTGACCATCGTCCCCCAGCTCGCCAGGGGTACCGGCACGCCGAGACCGATATAGCTCAGGAACGCTTCGGCGAAGATGGCCTGGGGAACCGTCAGAGTCAGGACGACCAGCACCGGCCCCATGGCGTTGGGCACCAGGTGGCGAAAGATCAGCCGCCTCGCCCCCGCGCCCAGGACGCGCGCGGCCAGCACGAACTCCTGCTCCCGCAGCTGGAGGAACTGGCCGCGCACGACGCGCGCCATCCCAACCCAGCCGGTGATGCCCATGGCGACGATGATCGAGGTGATCCCCGGCTCCATCACGACCAGCAAGAGGATCACCACGATGAGGTAGGGGATGCCGTAGAGCACGTCGACGATGCGCATCATGATCTCGTCCACGCGCCCGCCGGCGTAACCGGCGATCCCCCCGTAGATCACACCGATCGCCAGGTCGATCAGCGCCGCCATGATGCCGATGAACAGCGAGATCCGGCCGCCGACCCAAACACGAGTGAAGACGTCGCGCCCGAGCTGGTCCGTGCCGAACCAGTACTCCGCGGACGGCGGTTTATTGAGGTTGGCGTAGTCCTGGTGGTCAAAGGTCTTTCCACCGAAATGGAACGAAATGATCGGCCCGAAAATCGATCCGAGAGCCAGGATGACCAGCAGCATCAGCCCGAACATGGCCAGGCGGTTCTTACGAAAGCGCAACCATGCGTCCCGCCAGTAGCTGATGCTAGGCCGGTGAATAGCTTCCGCGGCCTCCGCCGTCACCGTCACGGGCTGAAACAGGTCCCGTGAAAGCTCCGGTGTCGTCGCCGGAGCCGCCTGGAACTGCCGCTCCATGGCCACCGCCGTCACCTCCTCCCGTTCCCCGCCACGCGAATGCGCGGGTCAACGATTCCGTAAGAGATGTCCACGAGAAAGTTCGCGACGATGAGGAAGACGAAATAAAACACGGTTGTGCCGAGAATCAGCGGGTAGTCATCGGTGAAGACGCTCTGCACGTAATACCGGCCGATGCCCGGAATTCCGAACACCGTCTCGATGACCACGGTCCCGGTGACGATGTTGGCGAAGAGAGGGCCCAGGATGGTGATCACGGGCAGGATGGCATTCCGCACACCGTGGCGCCACACCAGCTCCGTGCCCGACAGGCCCTTCGCCCTGGCCGTGCGGATATAGTCCTGGCCCAGCACATCCAGCATCTGCGTGCGCATCATGCGGGCCATGATCGCCAGGGTACCCAGCCCGAGGGCGAAGGACGGCAGGATGGACCCCTTCAAGGTCCCATCCCAGATAATGGGGAACAGGCGCAACTTCACACCCAACAGGTACTGGAGGACGACACCGATCACGAAGTTGGGAACCGACACGCCGATGACGGCCACGACCATGGCGACGTAGTCCCAGGTACGGTTGTGGTTCAACGCCGCCACGGTCCCCAAGGTGAGGCCGGCGATGACCGCCCAGATCAGCGCCTGGATGCCGACCTGGAACGACTCCGGGAACCCTTCCCGGATCATGACCTCGACGTCGCGGCCGATGTTATAGAGCGACGAGCCCCACTCACCGCGCACGAAATTGGACCAGTAGATCAGGTACTGCTGCCAGAGCGGCTTGTCGAGGCCGTACTTTCTCATCATCAGCTCTTTGATTTCCGGCCGCAACTTGGGGTCGGTGAAGGGATCGCCCGGAATGGCGTGCATCATGAGGAAGGTGATCGTGACGACCACCCAGATCGTCAGGAGCATGTAGGCAAACCGTTGCAATACATACCGCCGCACCCTGGCACCACCTTTCTGCCGGCGGGTTGAACCCAAAACAAAGACAAGCCAGCGTTAACGTAAAGGTAAGCCAATGCCGGCCTGAATGCCAGGAAGGCCCCGCCAGCGCCATGGCGGGGCCCGTTCCCCGGGTGCGCCA
>DATCKH010000089.1:0-17096 GCA_036562425.1 Thermaerobacter sp.
ACGAGATGGCGACCAGGATGAAGGAGACCAGGAAGGGAATGCGCCAGCCCCACGCGGTGAAAGCCTCGTCACCCAGGCCCAACCGGGTCCCGATGACGACGGCCAGGGAGACCAGAAGGCCGGCGCTGGGCGAGGTCTGCAGCCAGCCGGTCCAGTAACCCCGGCGCTCGTCGGGCGCGTGCTCCGCCACGTAGGTGATGGCGCCACCGTACTCACCGCCCAGCGTCAGCCCCTGGATGATGCGGAGGAGGAACAAGATGATGGGCGCCGCGATGCCGATCTGCGCGTAACTGGGGACGACGCCGATGAGGGCGGTGGACAGGCCCATGCCTGTCAGCGTCACCAGGAAGGTGTACTTGCGCCCGATGAGATCACCGATCCGCCCAAAGACAAAGGCTCCCAGCGGGCGGATCAGGAATCCGATGGTGAAGATCGCCACGGTCTCGAGGAAAGCCGCCACCGGATTGTCCTTCGGGAAGAAGTGCGCCGACAGGATTGTCGCCAGGCTGCCGAAGATGTAGAAGTCGTACCACTCGATGATCGTGCCCAGGGTGGAGGCCACGATGACCAGCCGGAGCTGGCGGTCGGAAACGACAGGCGTACTCATCCCTCCACACCCCCCTCTGACAAGCGGACCTCCTCCCCTGCTGTCACGAGCGCCCCCTGCAGTCACGAGCGCCCGGCCGCAGGGAAGGTGCCCCGTGGGATGGCCGGGTCCCCCGGGGGCCTGCGGGCACGCGGATCCGTGAGGATCCGCACGGACCGTTTCCCACCTCCTTCCCGCCCGTGATCGGTGCCCGCGGGGCATGCCCGAACAGTCTGCACGCACCCCCAGCCGCTACGCTACTAAGATTTCGCTGGATTGCCCTGGAAGTCCTTTCGATCGGTGATGGATTCCGCCCGTCACGCAGGTAGACCAGCCGTTATTCGCATAAAAGTCCCGGTAATTTGAAGGTATTAGCGCGCGAGTGGCTCGGGGAAGCGGTCGCACGGAAGTGAAGCGGTCGAACGGACGGGGGCCGGTGGCACCGGGGACGGTGAAGAGATGGTGAAGGGATGGTGAAGGGATGGCCCGGCGGGAAACGATCCCCAGCGGGCCGTGAACACCCTGGCGCGGGTATGGCCGGAGCGTCAGGGCCGGGCGGACGGCCCCGCCCCGGCCGGCCAGCCGCCACCGGCCCCGGCGGGCGGCACGCCGCGGGTGAAGCGCCGACGGAGTCCGGAGGGCACCCCGGGCCCGCCCCAACGGGCCAGCACGGCGTTGCGCAACCGGCCCGTGACCCACCACGTGACCATGGCGATGGCGAGACCGGCCGGTGCCAGCGCGACGTATACGGGCGTGGCGTAGGGGGCCAGCGTCTCGCGGGTGAAGGCGAGGGCGGCCTGGAGGTCCATGGCCTCCCGCCACCCGGCCGGAAACCCCACCTGCATCCACTGCCCGGCCATGCCGAACAGGTAGAGCAAGCCTCGCTCGATGATCAGGGGCCAGAAGGTGAAAGTCAGGGGGTACACCCATCCCCGGCCGGCTCCGGTTACGCCCGTGTACAGGCCGGCGAACAGGTACGGCGCCACCACCAGCCATGCGGCCATGCGGGACCCGCCCGCCAGGGCGGCTCCGAACAGCCCCTCCCCGGGTGCGGGCAGGGCGCTGTAGATGGCCGTCAGCAGGTACACAACCGTCAGGAGGAACCATCCAAAGGGGGCCGGATCGGCGCCGGCCAGTGCCTCGCCCGCGACCGCCGCCGGAGCCGCCTCTGGGCCCGCCATGCCGGCGCCCGGCTCTGCGCCCGGCTCTACAGGTCCCGCGGTGACGGGCACGGCCGCGGCCTCACGGCTGCCCAGGCGGGTACCCCGCCCGGCGCGAGCCCGCCAGCGCCCCAGCCACGCCCGGGCGTGGCCGGCCGTGGCCGCCGCCCCGGCACCCGCGGGGGTACCCCGCCCCATGCGAGCCCGCCAGCGGACCAGTCGCTCCCGGGCCTTCGCGGCCGCGGCCGTGACCCGGGCACGGGTGCTGCCGAACCCCGCGCGCACGGTCTCTGCCGCGGCCTCCAGGAACCCCCGGATCCTGCCTGCCAGTATCGCGGCTCGTTCTCCGGGCCGTGCCGTCCCCCGGCCGGCCGCCTGCCCCTGCCGGCGCCGCCGCGGGGGTGGAACGAGCAGCAACGAGCCGTCGCCGCGGCCACCGTCCTGGCCCGCATCGCCCGTCACGGTATTCCCCGCCGCATCCTGCGGCTTGGTCCCATCTTGCGGTCTGGCCGCCGGTTCCTGACCCCGCTCCCGGTCCGTCATGCTGACCCCTCCGCTCGAGACTTCCAGGCCAACCGCGCCTTTCCTCCCGCAAGCCACGAGGGTGCCGCGAATAGGCTCCAGGTGTGGAGGAACCGCCGCGGGGGGGCGGGCTGCGGTGGCCGCGAGGCGGCCACGCGGAACGCGGGGCCGCGGTGCCCGGGCGGGTGGCCATGTTCAAGATCGCGTCATGGCGTTCCAGCACCCATGGCTCCGGCACACGGCCGGGGCGGGCCGGCGCGCGCCAGGCCGCTACCGGGACCGCCCTACTGGTGTTGGCCGGCGTCCTGGCGGCGCTGCTGCTGACGCCGGACCGGGCGGTATCCCCGCCCCGGGCGGTCCCCAGGCCGGTGGTGGTCCTGGACCCGGGCCACGGGGGCGTCGACGGCGGCACCCACTGGCAGGAACGGGTCCTCGAGAAGGATCTCACCCTCCAGCTGGCCCGCCGGATGGAGGCCCTGCTGACCGCCTCCGGCTATCGCGTGGTCCTCACCCGGACGGGTGATTACGCCCTGGCGCCGGGCTGGGACGACGCCAGCGTGCGCAAGGACCTGGAAGAGCGCTTGCGCATCACCCGGGAGGCCGGGGCGGTGGTCCTGGTCAGCCTGCACATTAACGCCGCCTCCGACCGGTCGATGCGCGGCCCCATCGTGTTCTATCAGGACGGCGACGAGGCCGGGCGCCGGCTGGCCGGGCACATCCAGGCGGCCCTCAACGCCGTGTTTCCCGCCGGGGCGCGCAACGAGGCATTGCCCGCCGATTTCTTCCTCCTGGCCAAGGCGGGTCGTCCCTCCGTGCTGATCGAGTTCGCCTTCCTGACGAACGCCAGGGACCGGGAGTTGCTGGTCACGCCCGCGGGCCAGCAGCGATTGGCGGCCGCGGCGGTACGCGGCCTCGTGGCGGGCCTCCAGGCGGCGGCGCGGCGCCCCGGGGAGGCGCCCGGCGGCAAGGCGGCACCCGCTCCGGCCGGCACCGCCTCTCCCGGCCCGCCCGGCGGGCTGCCCGGCGGCCGGTGAGCCCGCTCCACGGCTCGCGGCCCAACGGCGGGCCTGCAAGTCAGGAATCGAGGCGCATGGACGGGCCGGGCCGGGGTGACACTGGGCCGGGAGGGATCTACCATGCCCCGTGCCCGATGGCATGCCCTGGGGCGGCCGCCCGCCGGCCGGCCCCCGGACGGCGCGCCGGACCGCCACCGCCCCGCGCGGGCCCTGGCCGGCCTGGCCCTGGCCGTCCTGATCCTGGCCGGCCCGGTCCTGCTGGCCGGCTGTGCGGGCCTCCGTGGCGGCCGGGACGCCCGGCCGAAGCCGGGGCCCGATCCCCGGGGCGCCGGCCGCGACCCGGTGGTCTACGGCTTCTACACCGAGCCGGAACCCGAGGCGGGCCTGCCCGGCTCCTTTGCGACCATGCAGCGGCACGCCCGCGACCTGGACGTGATCGTGCCCTTCTGGTTCCGGCTGGTCGAGAGCGGCGACGGGACCATCGAGCCCTACGGCGCCCCGGAAGCCGGCCGGCGCCGCGAGATCATCACCGAGGCGCACCGGCGAGGGCTCAAGGTCGAGCTCATCATCCACAACCTGCTGTACGGCAGCGCCCGGCGCAGTGCCGAGACGGCCCGCCGGTTCCTCCGGGACGAAGCGGCCCAGGAACGGGCCGTGCGCGGCATCCGCGACCTGCTCCGGCAGGAGGGCTACGACGGCGTGCACATCGATCTGGAGGCGGTGCCGCCGGAAGAACGGCCCCGCTTGACGGCGTTCGTCCAGCGGGTGCGGCGATCGCTGCCCCGGGGCAAGATGCTGAGCGTCGCCGTGTTCCCCCGGGACCGGGAGGACCGGGATGACCGCAACACCGGGGCCTACGACTACCCGGCGCTGGGGCGCGCCGTGGATTACTTCATCCTGATGACCTACTCCGAGCACACCGCCGAGACCGGGCCGGGGCCTCTCGCCTCCCGGGACTACGTCGAGCGGATGCTCCGCTACGCCACGCGGCACGTGCCGCGGGACAAGATCCTGGTCGGGCTCGGCGGGTTCGGGTTCGACTGGGGCGGGGGCGGCCTGCCCCGTTACCTGAGCCACGCCCAGGCCATGGACCTGGCCCGGGAGCGCGGCGTCCCGGTGCGCTGGGACGACGCGGCCCAGGTGCCCTACTTCACCTACTCGGAGAACGGCCAGGACCATGCGGTCTACTTCGAGGACGCCCGCAGCTGGGCGGCGAAGCTGGAAGTCGCCCGCCGCTATGGCGTGCGGGGCGTGGCCATCTGGCGGCTGGGGATGGAAGACGAGCGCGGCTGGCGGGAGATCCAGAGGAAGCTGCGCTGAAGGAACCGGCGCTAGGGTCGCCGGCGCTCCCCGCGCGGGGGTCGCCGGGGCACGCCGCCGGGGGACCGCGGCCGTGGTCCCCGCAACCGGGATCCCCGCGGCCGCGGTCCCGCCGCGGGAGGCGCAGCACAGGCCCGAGGCACAGCAGAAGCCAGAGACACGTCACACGTAGATCATCTTCACCGTCATGCCGCCGTCCAGGACCAGGTTCTGCCCGGTCAGGAAGCCCGACTCCGCCGGGCTGGCCAGGAACACGCAGGCCGCGGCCACGTCTTCCGGGCGGCCCACCCGCCCCACCGGGTGCTGGGCGTGATCTTCCGGGGTCAGGGGCTCCCCGGCTGTATCGATCCAGCCGGGGCTGATGGCGTTGACCCGGATGCCGTGGGGCCCGAGGCTGATGGCCAGGGCGTGGGTCAGAGCCAGGAGGCCGCCCTTGGCAGCGGCATAGGGCTCGCTGTCGGGCTCGGACATCAGCGCCCGCGTCGAGGCGATGTTGATGATGGCGCCGTGCCCTGCCTGCTTCATGTAGGGCACGGTATACCGGGTGCAGAGGTAGGCGCCCGTCAGGTCGACGGCCAGCACGCGGTGCCAGGTCTCCTCGGCGCGGGGATCGTCGAGGGGGATGAACCCGCCGATCCCCGCATTGTTGACCAGCACGGTAGGCGGCCCCAGCCGGGCGGCAATCTCCTCGATGGCAACCCGGACCTGGTGGCTGTCGGCCACGTCGGCGGTGGCGGCCACAGCCCGGCCGCCGGCGCGCTCGATCTCCGCCGCCACCCGGCGCGCCGCCTCCCCGTCCACGTCCAGGACGCCCACGGCCGCTCCCTCGGCGGCGAAACGGGTGACGACGGCGCGGCCGATGCCGCGCCCCGCCCCCGTGACCACCGCCACTTCACCGGCAAGCCGCATGGCAGACCGGTACCTCCCCTACACTCCTGAAGTCACGCGTGCGCGACACGCTCTTGCGGTCGCCTGCCGCCATCCCGCCCGCTTGCACGTGCCTGCTCCTGCGGTTTACGCGTTCCTGCGGCGCCACCGCGCCCACGCCTGGAACAGGCGGCGGGGCAGGCCGCCGGTCCTCGGGTCCGGTGTGGCCGCGCCTGCGGCCCCTGGGTGCTCGCCCGCGGCCGGCGCGTTTTCCCGGGTGACCTGTGCGGGCGGTTCCGCGTCTCCGGAGGGCGCGCTTTGCCGGGCCACCCGTGCCGGGCGTTGTGTGCCAGCGGCGTGCGCTTCCTCCCGCACGGGCGGCGCCGCCGGTACCGCCCCGCCGGCCGTGGCCGGGGGCGACTCTTGGGTCGCGGCCCCGGGGGCCGCGCCCGGCGGGACTTGCCCTCCCGCCCAGCCCCCGCCCCCCTGTCGCTCCCGGGCCACGCGCCACAGCCGCTGGACCTTCTCGACATAAGCCATGGTCTCACGATAGGGCGGGATGCCGCCATAGCGCTCCACGACATGGGGGCCCGCGTTGTAGGCCGCCAGGGCCAGCGCCACATCGCCGAACTGGTCCAGTAACTGGCGCAGGTACCGGGTCCCGGCGTCGATATTCTGGGCCGGGTCGAAGGGATCCTCGCAACCCAACATGCGCGCCGTGTCGGGCATGAGTTGCATGAGCCCCATCGCGCCGACGGGCGACACGGCTCGCGGATTGAGGCTGGATTCCGTCATGGCGACAGCCCACAGCAAGGCCGGATCGAGGCCGTAGGCGCGCCCCGCCCGCTGGAAGAGCTCGGCAAAGGATCCCCCCACGCCTCCGTCCGGTGCCGTGCAGTTTTCGCGGTCGCCGGGCATGGTCCCACCTCCCGTTGCCCCGGCGCGCCGTGGCCCCGGCGCGCCATGGCGCGGCGCCGTGCGGCGTGCCGGGGACTTGCCTGACCTGCCGCAGACTATGCACGCTGGGACAACGGGGGACGGGGACCGGCGCCTGTTTCGCCCCGCTCTCGTCCCGCCACCGCGTCCCGAAACCGGCCGGGCGGGCTCCGTGCCCGGGGTTCCTGGTATGATGGGGGCGAGTGACCGGGCATCCGTCCCGTACCCTGGTCCCGTACCCGGGATGGTGAACCCCTTGCGACTGGTGGAGCAGTGGCGCCGCGCCCTGGAGCGGGCACGGCGCGGGGAGCTGGCGGTCCTGCGCCACCCCTGGCGCCGGCCGGTGCCGGACGGGAGCGTGCAGGACGAACTGGTCAAGGTGCTGTGCGCCGATGTGCGCCGCCTGGCGGCCTGGGGCGCCCGCCACGCCCTGCCGCCGCAGCGCATCTGCCACCACGGGCGCGTTCCTCATTTCGACCTGTGGGGAGAGGCCGGCCGGCGGGCCTGGGAGGAACTGAGCCCCGCCACCCTGGGCCGCGACCCGGACGGCCCCACCCCCGATCACCCGCGGCCCGCGGGGGACGGACCCTGATCACCCGGTCGCGCGGGCGTGGACCGCAGGCAGGAAGGAGGCGACCCCCCATCTTGCAGTGCGTAGCCGTTCATCGCGGCCCGCTGGAGGTCGGATCCCTGCCGCGCCGGCTGGGGGCGGCCGGGTGGTCTGAAGCCGCGGCCCGGTACCGCCGCGCGGCCTGGCATGTGTACGAGATCGCCCCCCTGGAGGGGGCGGCGGCCGCCGAGCTGGCCGGCCGCGCCGCCCGCCTGGGTGCCGTCGCCCGAGAGCGCGCCTACGCCGGCCGGCGGGCCGTGACCGTCGGCGGGCCACTCGAGCGGCTGGAAGAGCTGGCCGCGGAACTGGCAGCCGCCCATCCCCAGCTGGCAGCGGCGGGGCGGGCCCTGCGCGTGGCGCTGCTGTCCACCGCCCCGGCGTCGGCCCGCGGCGTGCCACCGGAGGAACTGCCACCGGTAGCCCGCGTCCCGCGCACCGTCCCCGTGCGCGGCCGCCAACTGCGCTTCGGCGAGCGCACGCTGATCATGGGCGTGCTGAACGTGACCCCCGACTCTTTCTCCGACGGCGGGCGCTATAACACACCCGACCGGGCCGTGCGGCGGGCCCTGGAGATGGTGCAGGAGGGTGTCGACGTCATCGACGTCGGCGCCGAGAGCGCCAACATCGCCGCCTCCAAGCCGGAGCTGGAGGAAGAGCTGGAGCGGCTCATGCCGGTGGTGGAGCGGCTGGTCCGGGAGGTGGACGTGCCCATCTCCATCGACACCTACAAGGCGCCGGTGGCCGAGGCGGCGCTGCAGGCGGGGGCGCACATCATCAACGACATCAGCGGGCTCCACGCCGACCCCGACCTCCCGGCCGTCTGTGCCCGTTACGGCGCCGGCGTGGTGATCATGCACCTGCAGGGCCACCCCCGCGCCCTGGCCCGCGAGCCGGTGTACGAGGACGTGATCCTGGACATCGCCCGCTATCTCCAGGAGGGTGTGCAAAACGCCCTGGCGGCCGGGGTGGCGCCAGAGCGCATCCTGGTCGACCCGGGCATCGGCGTGGGCAAGCGCACGCGGCACAACCTGGAGGTCCTCGAGAACCTGCATGCCTTCCGCAGCCTGGGCTATCCCGTGTTGCTGGGCGCGTCGCGCACGTCGGTGATCGGCAACCTGCTGGAGACGCCGGTCGGCGACAGGCTGGAAGGAACCCTGGCGACTACCGTGCTGGCGGCCGTCCATGGCGCCGACATGGTGCGGGTGCACGACATCCGGGCCAACGCCCGTGCCGCGCGCGTGGCCGACGCCCTCACCCGGGGCTGGCGCGAGCCGGAGGATGGATGGCCCTTCGATGCCGTGACAGGACACCAGCGGCGCCCCCTGCGCGAGCTGGGACGGCTGCCCGCGCCGCCGGGCGCCGGCGCGTGACGCTGCCCCCGGTGCGTGCTACGGCCCGCCCGGCCATGGCGCCGTCCTAGTCCAGCACCTGATACCGGAGAAAGAACTCGCCCTCATGCCAGAAGGCGGTCACCAGCGAGAGCCGCAACGGCGGGTTCAGGGGCCGCTCACCCATGACCATGGTCATGTCCCGGTCATAGCCCACGATCTTCGGTGCGACGGTCCAGAACAATTCGTCCACCAGACCCGCCGCGAACAGGTGGTAATTGACCCGCGGCCCGCCCTCCACCAGCAGCCGGTGGATGCCGTAACCCTCGCGCAACCGGGCCAGGGCCGCCCGTACCTCCACGCGGTCCTCGCCGGCGTACTCGACGTCGGCGACCTCCCGCAACGCCTCGACCCTTTCCACGGGGGCGGCGCGGGTGGTCAGCACCAGGGGGCGGCGAGGGGCTTCCCGGAAGAAGCGCGCCTCGGGATCCAGGTCACATGAGCCGCTGATGACCACCGGCAGCGGCTGAGGCGGAAGCCCCTGTCGCCGGCGGCGCCGCGCGTATTCCTCGGGCACCCGTGGCGGCACGTCGTAAGCCCGGACCGTGCCGGCACCGCGCAGAACGGCATCCACGGGCGCCCGCAGGCGGGCCATGAGGCCGTGATCCACCTTGCTGCCGATGGGTTCCCGGATGGCGCCGCGTCCCGTGGTGACCTTGCCGTCCACGGTGGAGACCATGTTGATGACCACGTAGGGACGGTGCGGGGGACCGTCGGGGAAGGTCACTTCATCGTAGATCGTTAGGGGATCGGGCCACGCCCGGCTCACCGGATACAGTTGCTGCAAGCCCCTCCACCTGCCCTTGGACCTTTGCCTTCCCTGCCTGCCGGAGCTTCCAGGGTGTATCCCCGGCCCGGCGCTGCGTGCTGGCACCTCGTAGTTCGCAGTATGGCCGGCCGGTTCCTCGTGATCCGGTTTTCCGTGCGACCGGGGACCTGGCTGCCGATCCTGGCGGCCTGGCCGGTCGCCCCGTCCGGACCGGAAGAAAAACCGCGGCCCCGGCCGCACTATCGCGCAACCGGGGCCGCGTCCTGCCGGCCTGTGCGAGGGGCGGGACTCGAACCCGCACGGGATAAACCCACACGCCCCTCAAACGTGCCTGTCTGCCAGTTCCAGCACCCTCGCACACGATGTGGGGTGGATTGAAAAGCGGACAGGAGATCCTGTCCGCCGGTGCCGAAGGTGGGATTCGAACCCACACGGGCTTACGCCCACGGCGCCCTGAACACCGCGTGTCTGCCAGTTCCACCACTTCGGCATGTCATCTGGCCTGGTGCCGTTGACCGATCCCGGCACCGGCCGTGCACCTGTAAATATAGCATCCCCTCGCGTCCCGTGCAACCACCCCGGCGCCGGCACCTGTGTCCTCGCCGCTGCCCTTCGCGGCGCAGTATCGAGGGGTCGCCGTGGCCGCGCGTCAGGAGCCGGGCCGCGGGATGCGGGCGCTGGCGACCAGGGCCGGCCAGACCCGCGGCAGCTCGCGGTACAGCAGGCGGTAAAGCCGGTAGTCGCGCAGGACGTTGCGGACGAAATGGCGCGTTTCCCCATAGGGAATGGCGCCGGCGCCCTGGCCGGGATGCCATTGCCCGTGCCGGATCCACTCGCCGACCGTACCCTCGCCGCTGTTGTAAGCCGCCAGGGCGGCCACCACATCACCGTCGAAGCGCCGCAGCAGGTAGTTCAGGTACCAGCAACCGAGCCGCACGTTGACGGCGGGGTCGAACAGCTGCTCGCTGGAATAGTCCCGGAGCCCGATCTCCCGCGCGATCCAGGCGCCGGTCTCGGGCATCACTTGCATCAGACCGCGCGCGCCCCGCTCCGACACCGCGCCGGGGCGGAACCCGCTCTCCCGGCGCGCCACGGCGGCGATGAGCAGCGGGTCGAGCCCGCAAGCGGCCGCCTCACGCTCGATCAGCTCCCGCATGGGCAACGGATAGGCGACGTAGAGCGCGAGCAACATCACCATGGCCGCGGCCGCCAGCAGCAACAGCGCCCGGACGGCCGCGACAGCCGCCTTCCGGGGAAGGATCCACACGACCACGCCCCGCCGGCCGCGCCGGCGGGCGACCGGGAACCACGGCACGCGCCTCCGTCACCTCCCCGTCCCGGTCCCGCCATCGCCGCGGTCCCCGCTGGCCAGCGCGCGCCAGCGCGCCAGCCGCTCCTGCCAGGCCTGCCGGACGCGACGGCGGGTCTCCTCCAGCGGACCCGAGTTATCAATGACGACATCGGCGCGCGCCGCTTTTTCTTCCAGGGGGATCTGGGCGGCCATCCGCTGCTCCAGCTGCTCCGGCGACAGGTCGGGATCCCGCCGGCGCAAGCGCGCCAGCCGCTGCTCCCGCGGCGCGACCACCACCCAGACCTCGTCGACCAGCCCCTCAGCCCCCACCTCGAACAGCAGCGGCACGTCCCACACGATGGCGGGATATACCCCCGTCTCGGCGAGCCGGCGAATGCGATCGCGCGTGCGCGCGCGCACGGCGGGATGGATGATGGACTCCAGCCGCCGGCGCGCCTCGGCATCCCGGAACACCAGCCGGCCCAGCCGGCGCCGGTCCAGGCGTCCCTGTTCATCCAGGACGCCGGGACCAAAGGCCGCCACGATCCTGGCCAGTGCGGGCTCGCCCGGTTCTACCACCTCACGGGCGATGGCATCGGCATCCACCACCGCCGCGCCCAGCTCGGCCAGCATGCCCGCCACGGCGGTCTTGCCACTGCCGATGCCGCCCGTCAACCCGATCAGCAGGGGCCGGCGGCCCGGCTCACCGGGCACGAGGAAAGCCTCGTCACCCCACAGGTCCCCCGGTCCTTGCCTCACAGGTCCACCCGCCGGCCGCCCAGGCGCTCCAGGCTCGACTCGCGCAGGGTCTTTTCCGAGTGGACGGTCAGGCGCCAGCGCCCGTTCTCCAGGGGCTTGATGGCCAGCTCGCCGGTCACGCCCAGCCCCTGGCGCAAGCGCCGCACGGCTGCCTCCAGCGTCTTTTCGTCGTCGAACTCCAGGGCCACCACCATCATGGACCGCCTTCCTCCTTTCGGGCGCGCACCCTCAGGGGCGCGCACCCGCCCCACGACGCCTACCTCGCACCACCCCGGCGCCTGGCGGGGCCGGAGCTCCCCACCTACCCCGTGTTGCCCCGGCCTTGCCCGCAGCCGGGCCGGAGGAGGCCAGGCGGCAGGACACGGTGTACCGCCGCGATTATACCCGCGCGCGGGCCCGCCGGGCCACCGCGTGCCGGCGGCGCCGGCCCGGACGCCGTACCATCCCGGTTCGTCCGCGTATCCTAAAACAAGTCAAACCAATTACCATGGCTTTCCTGAATCTCTTGATACCATAATTTTCGTCATGATACCGATGTTGCGCTTTCCTATAATTTATTTCGTCCAGATTACACACTTGTAACCCGGGGAGGGAGAAAATGAGCCGACTGCAGTCGCAGCGGCGCTCGTGGTGGCGCGGCCTGGTGCTGAGCGCCGGTCTCGCGGCTATCGCCGTGCTGGGCAGCACGGCCACCCACGCCGAGGCTTCCGGTGGCCCCGCCTTCGCCACCCATTACGTCCGGCCCGGCGACACCGTCTGGAAGGTGAGCCAGTGGTATGGCGCACCCGTCAAGGACATCGCCGAGTTGAACCGGCTGCCCCACCCGTCGGTGGTCTGGGCCGGGACCTACCTGGCCGTGCCGGTCATCGACCATTACGACATCTACGCGGTGAAGCCGGGCGACAGCCTGTTCCGCATCGCCCGCGCCTACGGGATTTCGGTCGATGTGCTGAAGAAGGCCAACGCCCTGCGCAGCGACCTGATTATCCCGGAGCAGCGGCTCATCGTGCCGCTGGCGGGCGGCGGGCAAGAGCGGCAGCCCGCCCGGACCGTCACCACCGCGCCCGCGGCGAAGCCCATGCCGCCCGAGAGCAAGCCGGCGCCCAGCCAGACCCGGCGCGCGCCGGTGGGCGTCAGCGACTACGAGCTGCGCCTCCTGGCCCAGATGATCGAAGCTGAAGCGGGCGGCGAGCCCTACCTGGGCAAGGTCGCGGTGGGTGCGGTCATCATGAACCGCGTCAAGAGCCCGCTCTTCCCCAACAGCATCGAAGGCGTGCTCTTCGAGCCCTGGCAGTTCGAACCCGTCCTCAACGGCACCTTCTGGCGGGAACCCAGCGCGGAGTCGTGGCAGGCGGCCATCGACGCCGTGAACGGCGTGGACCCGACGGGCGGCGCCCTGTACTTCTGGAACCCGGTGAAGTCCGGCTACCAGCCGTTCCTGGAGACCCGCCCGAGCGCGGGCTGGATCGGCAACCACCGCTTCGCCTACTGAACGCCTGACGCGACCCTGGCATAGAGGGGGCTCCGGGACCTTCCGGAGCCCCCTCTATGTTCGTGGTGTCCGTGCCAGCGTCCCGGTTCGTACCGCCGGTCGCCGCCTCCCGCCTCCGGCCACCGCCGGGACTGTGGCGCGCAGCTCATGCCGTCCCTTCCTGGCACGAGGGGCAGAAGTGGGTCGTCCGGCCGGCCAGCCGCACGGTGGCGATGGGCGTGCGGCAGCGCCGGCAGGGCTGGCCCGCCCGCCCGTAGACCGCGAGCCGCGGCGCGAAGCCGCCCTCCCGCCCCAGCCCGTCACGGTAGTCGGAGAAGGTCGTACCCCCGGCCGACAGGGCGTCGCGCAGGACGGCCCGGATGGCCCGGACCAGCCGCCCCAGCTCGCCGGGGGTCAGCGAACCGGCGGCACGCCGGGGGTCGATGCGGGCGCGGAAGAGCGCCTCATCGGCGTAGATGTTGCCCAGCCCCGCCACCACCCGCTGATCCAGGAGGGCCGCCTTGATGGGCGCGCGGCGCCCGGCCAGCCGCCGCGCCAGGAAGCCGGGGCCGAAACGCCGGCCCAGCGGCTCGGGCCCCAGCTCGAGAAGGCCTCGCGGGGCATCCGGGGGGCTCGCCGGGCTGGAAGCGCCGCCGGCCGTCCCCGCCCGGCGGCCGGCGGGAACGGGCGGCGGGTGGTCCCCCCACTCGGCAGCGGCGACCACCCCGGCCACGGCCCGGGGATCCAGCAGGTACAGCCGGCCAAAGCGGCGGGTGTCCGAAAAGCGGAGCTCGTCCCAGCCCCCGGGCGAAACCGGATCGCCATCCGCAGCCAGATGGAAGACCACGTGGGTGTGCGGCGGCAACGGGTCTCCCCGCCGGGCGACGGTGAGCCGCCCGGTCATGCGCAGGTGAATGACAATGAGCACGGGCGCAACCTGGCTGTCGCCAGGCGCGCCGGCCGGCCCCGCTGCGCGGCCGGGGGCGGGCCGGTCGCTTCCCCCCGGGTGCTCCACCCACAGCAGAAGGTACTTGCCTCGCCGGCCCACGCGGACGAACCGGCCCCCGGTCACCCGGCCTGCGAACTCCTCAGGCGACCGGCCTGCCAGCACGTCAGCCCGCCGGCAACGGACGCCCGCGATGACCCGGCCCGGCAGGTGCGCCGCCAGGACGCGGCGCACTGTTTCCACCTCGGGAAGTTCAGGCAAGCGGCCTCACCCCGCCGGGGCGAGCGGAATCGACCGGGGTAGCGGAGTGCGGGGGGTGCACGGGGTGAACGGGAACTACGGGGTGAGCCGGGCCGGCGGGTGTCGGAGGATGAGCACGTGTCGCCCGCCCGCTCAAACGCGGATCTCCTCCATTTCGTACCAGTTCTGACCCACCTTGACCTCCACCACCAGGGGCACGGCCAGCCGGTAGGCGCCCTCCATTTCCCGCCGCAACAGCGCCGCCACCCGGGGCACCTCGTCCTCCGGCGCTTCCACGATCAGCTCGTCGTGCACCTGGAGGACGATCCGGGCCGACAGGCCCTCGCGCAGCAGGGCGCCATGCACGCGGATCATGGCCAGCTTCATGATGTCGGCGGCGCTGCCCTGAATGGGCGTGTTGATGGCCACGCGCTCGGCGTTCTGGCGGACGTGGGGCACGCGGTGGCGAATCTCGGGGATGGGCCGGCGGCGACCCAGCAGCGTGGTCACCTCGCCGGTCTCCCGCGCCCGGCGCACCATGTCCTCCATGTAGCGCTTCACGCCCGGGTACCGCTCGAAGTACCGCTCCATGAAACGCCTGGCCTCAGCCCGGCCGATGCGCAGGGCCCGGGCCAGGCCGAAGTCGGTCTGGCCGTAGGCAAGGCCGAAGTTCACCGCCTTGGCCACCCGGCGCTGCTCGGGCGTGACCTGCTCCAGCGGCACGCCAAAGATCTCGGCGGCGGTGCGGGCGTGGACGTCCTGCCCCTGGGCGAAGGCCTCGTGGAGCGCCTGGTCGCCGCTGTAGTGGGCCAGCACTCGCAACTCGATCTGGGAGTAGTCGGCCGCCACCAGCCGGTGGCCCGGCGCGGCGACGAAGGCGCGGCGCAGCGAGCGGCCGGGTTCGTCCCGGATCGGGATGTTCTGCAGGTTGGGCTGGGTGCTGGACAGGCGGCCCGTGGCGGCCACCGTCTGCTGGAAGGTAGTGTGGACGCGGCCGTCGGGCCCGATGTGCTCGGCCAGCCCGTCCACGTAGGTGCCGCGGAGCTTGACCAGCGAGCGGTACTCCAGTACCAGCTCGGCGATGGGGTGCTCGGCGGCCAGGGTTTCTAACACCTCGGCGTCGGTGGAATAGCCGGTCTTGGTCTTCTTCACCACCGGGAGCTTGAGGCGTTCGAAAAGGATCTGGCCCAGTTGCTGGGTGGAGTTGATGTTGAAGGTCTCCCCCGCCAGCTCGTAGATCTGCTGGGCCAGCTCCTGGCTGCGCTCGGCGAACTGCCGCCCCAGGCGCTCCAGTTGCTCCCGGTCCACGGCGATGCCGGCCAGTTCCATGGCGGCCAGCACCGGCACCAGGGGCAGCTCGATCTCCCGGTAGACGCGCTCCAGGCCGCGGGCGGCGATCTCCGCCTCGATGGCCGGGCGCAGGCGGGCGCAGAGGGCCGCATCACGGGCCAGCAGGGCAGGCACCCGGCACGCGGGGTCCGCCGGCCGGTCCGCGGGGCCTTCCTCCACCTCTACCCCTAAGAACTGGCGCGCCACGTCCACCAGGTGGTACCGGTTGCGGATGGGATCCAGCAGGTAGGCTGCCAGCTTGACGTCCCCGGCCGGCACCGGCAGCGGCTCCGCCGGCACCCGCCGTCCGCCATCGTCCTGCCCCCGGCCGTCCTGCCCGGTTGCCGCCGCCTGACCGGCCGCCACCAGCAATCGGTACAGGGGCTTGAGGTCGAACCCCGCCAGCGGGCGCCGCGCCAGGGCCGCCAGCAGGCTCGCCACCCCCTGTCTGGATTCCTCCCCGGACCGGGTCGCCCCCCCGGCCGGTGACCCGTCTTGCGGCCCGCCCCGGCCTTCTGGCCCGCCGTCCTTGCCGGCCCCCGCCGCCCGCACCCAGGCGGCCGCGCGGCTCGAGGTGGCCAGGCCCAGGCCGGCTAGACGCGCTCCGCCGCCCGGCGGTTCCTCGTCCAGGGAGATCACCACCGAGACGGGCTCCTGCCCTGCGGCGGTCTGAGGCTCGCCGGCGGCCTCATGCTCAACCCCGCTCTGATCCCCGGCGGCGGTCTCACCCGGCGCGGCAGGCTCACCCGCACCGGCCCGGTCCAGTTCGTCCAGCCAGCGGGCGAGCGCCTCCCCGCTATCCAGTTCCTCCACATCCGGCAGGGCCTGGCCGGCGGCATCGCCGGCCCCGCTGCCGGCTCCCTCCGGCCCGGCACCGCGCCCTTCCCGCCCGGACCCGGCACCGCGTCCCTCCCGGCCCTCCAGCCCGAGGCGCTGCACCAGGCTGCGGAACTCGAGGCGCAGCAGCAGGGGCCTGAGGACGCTGGCGTCCGGCTCCCGCCGCGTGAAACGTCCGGGATCGAAGTCGCAGGGCGCGTCGGTGCGGATGCGGGCAAGCTCGCGGCTGAGCCGCGCCTGCTCGGCATACTCGCGCAGGAGTTGGGGCAGCTTCTTGCCGCCCGCCTCGTCGGGACGGGCCAGCACCGCCTCCAGGTCACCGAACTGCCGGATCAGCTTCAGGGCGGTCTTCTCGCCGATGCCGGGGACCCCCGGGATGTTGTCGGAGGCATCGCCCATCAGGGCCTTGACATCCAGGTACTGGGCGGGATCGATGCCCAGTTCCTCCCGGATGCGGTCGCGGTCGTAGCGCTGGATGTCGGTGATGCCCTTGCGGGTCAGCAGCACCTCGACCCCCTCGCGGACGAGCTGGAGCACGTCGCGGTCGCCGGTGACCAGCAGCACGCGCTCCACCCCGGCCTCCCGGGCCCGAAGGGCCAGGGTGCCCAGGAGGTCGTCGGCCTCGTAACCTTCGTGCTCGATGATGGGGATCCCCAGGGCGGAGAGGACTTCCTTGACGACGGGGAACTGGACCCGCAGGTCGTCCGGGGTCTCCGGGCGGTGGCCCTTGTACTCCGCGTACCGCTCGACGCGGAAGGCGGGCAGGCCGCGGTCGAAGGCGACGGCCACGTAGCGCGGCCGCTCCTCCTCCAGGAGCCGCAGCAGCATGTTGAGAAAGCCATAGACCGCGTTGGTCGGCTGCCCGTCCGCCGTCGCCAGCGGCGGCAGGGCGAAAAAGGCGCGATACATCAAGCTGTGCCCGTCGATCAGGACGAGCTTGTTCTCCAGTTGGCTGGCCGCCTCGCGCACGGTCCTTCGGGCCACCTCCGGGGAATACGGGTTACGCCACCCATTGTACCACCGGCGCCGGGCCGGCGGGCGGCCCCTGC
>DATCKH010000097.1:0-24402 GCA_036562425.1 Thermaerobacter sp.
CGAGCACTACGACCACATGTCCGCGCTGATCAAGAGCATCCGCGGTTCCGACCCCGACGCCGCCGTCTACTGGCTGGCGCGGATGCTCTACGCGGGCGAGGACCCGCGCACCATCGCCCGGCGGCTCCTGGTCCACGCCGCCGAGGACATCGGGCTGGCCGACCCGCGGGCCCTGCAGGTGGCGGCGGCCGCCGCCACGGCGGCGGAGCAGGTGGGCATGCCGGAGGCGCGCATCCCCCTGGCGGAGGCCGTGCTTTACCTGGCGACGGCCCCGAAGAGCAATGCGGTCATCAAGGCCATCGACGCCGCCTGGAAGGCGGTGGAGACCCGGCGCATCAGCGGCGTGCCCAGGCACCTGCGGGATGCCCACTACCGCGGGGCCAAACAGCTGGGGCACGGCCAGGGCTACAAGTACCCCCACGACTACCCCGGCCATTTCGTCCGCCAGCAGTACCTTCCGGATGAACTGGTGGGCACCCGTTTCTACGAGCCCAGCGACCAGGGCTATGAGGGGCGCCTGGCCGAGCGCGTGCGGCGCCTCCGGGGTGACGGGCCGGCGGGGGCCGGCGAAGACGCCCCGTCCCGCTGAGGACGCCGGCCCGGTCGGCCGCTAGGGGTTCGCCCGCTCGCGGCGAATCCCGCCAAGGGGTGCCCGCGCCCGTCGCCGGGACCGAACGGGCCCGCCCGGTGACGGCAGCGCGGGCTGGCGCCGGCGTTCCCGGTGCGAACCCGGCGCCACGAGGGGAGTCGGCACAAGAGGGGCAGGATGAGATGGAAGCCGGCTATCTGGAAGTCATCGCGGGCGGGATGTTCTCCGGAAAGACGGAGGAACTGATCCGCCGGGTCAAGCGGGCGGCCATCGCTCGCAAGCGGGTCCTCCTTTTCAAACCCGACATTGACCGGCGGTACCGGCATGACGCGGTGGCCTCCCATGACGGGAGGGACCTGCGGGCCATCTGCGTCCCCGCCGGCCGCCCGGAGGAGATCGCGGCCCGCGTGCGCAGCGATCGCCCGGACGTGGTGGGCATCGACGAGGCCCAGTTCTTCGCCGAGGGCATCGTGCCGGTGGTACAGGAGCTGGTGGACCGGGGCGTCCGTGTCATCGTCTCGGGGCTGGACATGGACTTCGCCCGCCGTCCCTTCGGCTCCATGCCGGTGCTCATGGCGCTGGCCGACGAGGTCGTGAAGCTGAAGGCCATCTGCGTCGTGTGCGGGGAGCCGGCCACCTTCACCCAGCGCCTCATCGACGGGCGCCCGGCGGCCGCCGACGATCCCGTGATCCTGATCGGTGGCCGGGAGTCGTACGAGCCCCGGTGCCGGCGGCACCACGAGGTGGGGCCGGCGGCATCGCCGGGCCACCATGAGGCGCGGCCGGCGTCGTCGCCGGGCCAACGGGGGGGAAGCTTGTGAGCGAGCGGATGACGAAAGGGCAACTGGCCGCGCTGATCGACCATACCCTGCTTAAACCGGACGCCACGCCGGCCGACATCGAGCGCCTGTGCCACGAGGCGGTGGAACACGGCTTTGCCGCCGTCTGCGTCAACCCGGTCTACGTGCCGCTGGCCGCCCGCCTCCTGGCGGGCGAGAAACCGGTGGTCTGCACCGTCATTGATTTCCCCCTGGGGGCCGGCTCGGCCGCGGACAAGGCGCGCCAGGCGGAAGCGGTCCTGGCCGCGGGCGCGCGGGAACTGGACGTGGTTCAACCCGTCGGCCTGCTCAAGGCAGGGGAAGATCGGGAGGTCGTCCATCACCTGCGGGGCGTGGTGGCCGCCGCCCAGCAGTCGGGCGCCCTGGTCAAGGTGATCCTCGAAACGGCGCTGCTGACGCCGGCGGAGATCCAGCGCTCCTGCCGCCTGGCGCTGGAGGCGGGAGCGCGGTTCGTCAAGACGTCCACCGGCTTTGGGCCCGGCGGCGCCACGGAAGAGGCGGTGCGGCTCATGCGCCAGGCGGTGGGAACGGCCGCCGGCGTCAAGGCGTCGGGCGGGATCCGGGACTACGAGACGGCCTGCCGGATGGTCGCCGCGGGTGCCAGCCGCATCGGTGCCAGCGCCAGCGTGGCCATCCTCTCCGGTGCCCCGTGACAGGGGTCCCGGCTCCCCGCGCGGCCGGCCGGGCTTGCGGGCGGACAGGCGGCAGGAGGAGGGAACGGGCGTGCGGGCCTACGACCTGATCTTGAAGAAACGTGACGGGGCCGAGCTGACCCGCGAGGAGATCCAGTGGTGGGTGCGGGGCATCGCCGACCGGTCCATACCCGACGAGCAGGTGGCCGCCTGGGCGATGGCCGTGTTCTTCCGCGGCATGAGCGAGCGGGAGACGGCCGACCTGACCCGGGCCATGGCCTTCAGCGGCGCCACGGTGGACCTGAGCGGCGTGCCGGGGACCAAGGTCGACAAGCACAGCACCGGTGGCGTCGGCGACACCACCACCCTGGTCCTGGCGCCCCTGGTGGCCGCGGCCGGCGTGCCGGTGGCCAAGCTGTCGGGGCGCGGGCTGGGACACACCGGCGGCACCCTCGACAAGCTGGAGTCCTTTCCGGGATTTCGCGTTGAGTTGTCAAGGGAGGAGTTCATCCGCCAGGTACGGGAGATCGGCATCGCCGTGGCCGGCCAGAGCGCCGACCTGGTGCCGGCCGACAAGCGGCTCTACGCCATTCGCGACGTGACCGCGACGGTGGACAGCATCCCCCTGATCGCCGCCAGCGTCATGTCCAAGAAGATTGCCGGCGGCGCCGACGCCATCGTCCTGGACGTCAAGGTGGGCAGCGGGGCCTTGATGAAAACGCTGGACGACGCCCTGCGGCTGGCCCGGCTGATGGTTGGCATCGGCCGGCAACTGGGCCGGCGGGTGGTGGCGCTGGTGACGGACATGAACCAGCCCCTGGGCCGGGCGGTGGGTAACGCCCTGGAGGTGCGGGAGGCGCTGGCCACCCTGCGGGGCGAGGGGCCGCCGGCCCTCACCGAGCTGTGCCTGACCCTGGGCGGATACATGCTGTGGCTGGCCGGGCGCGCGGGTAGCCCGGGGGAGGGGCGGGCAGTCCTCCGGGAGCACCTGCGCAGCGGACGGGCGCTGGAGATCCTGCGCCGCCTGGTGGCCGCCCAGGGGGGAGATGTCCGGGCGGTGGACGATCCGGGCCGCCTGCCGGCGGCCGGGTACCGGGCGCTGTTGACGTCACCGCGCTCCGGGTACCTGGTGGCCGTGGACGCCCAGGCGGTGGGAACCGCCGCCATGCTCCTGGGGGCGGGACGCGCCCGCAAGGATGATGCCATCGACCTGGCGGCGGGCCTGGTCGTCTTCAAGCGCCTGGGTGAGACCGTGACCGCCGGCGAGCCCCTGGCGGAACTCCATTACAACGAGCCCGCCCGGCTGGAGGCGGCGCGAGAGATCCTGGAGCGGGCCTTCACCGTGGGTGACGCGGCCGTGCCGCCACCGCCGCTGGTCCACGCCGTCATCGGCGCCGAGGAGGGGTGAGGGAATGACCGCGGGCAATGGGAAGACCGGCGGGCGGGCCAGCGACACGGGCTGGGATGAGTTGCTCCGCCTGGCCCGGGCGGCCCGCCTGGCCGCCATCGCTCCTTTCTCCGGCTACCGGGTGGGAGCCGCCCTGGAGGCCGAGGACGGCACCGTGTACACGGGCTGCAACATTGAGAACGCCAGCTTCGGGCTCACCATGTGCGCCGAGCGCGTCGCCCTCTTGAAGGCGCTGTCGGAGGGCGCCCGCGGCTTCCGGAGGATCGCCATTGCCGCGGACGGCCCGGAGCCGCCCTTTCCCTGTGGCGCGTGCCGGCAGTTCCTGTTCGAATACGCGCCCGGGCTGGAGGTCGTGGTGGACGGGGACGGGACCGTCCGGACCATCGAGGACCTCTTGCCGGCCGGCTTCCGGTTGCAGCGCCCGCCCGCCCGCTGAGCCCCCGCGGGCGGCGGCCGGCGGCCCGGCCCGGAGCCACGGCGCGCGACGGCGGCCGGGCAAGGGGCACAGGGCCCGGCGATTTGACAGCGGCGGCCCGGCGTGCTAGCATGGCACCGGCAATTCTCAGTGGTAAACTCGGAATTCGCCCCGGCGGGTCACGCCGGGGCGAAGGATGCGAGGTCGGAGCCATGCATCTTTCCACGCGCGGTCGTTACGGCGTGCGGGCCCTGTTTGAACTGGCCCGCCGCTACGGTCAGGGCCCCGTCCCGCTGCGGGAGGTAGCGGAGGCCCAGAACCTGCCGGAGAACTACCTGGAACAGTTGATGGCGCCGCTGCGCAAGGGCGGTCTCGTCCAGAGCGTTCGGGGTGCCCAGGGCGGCTACGTCCTCGCCCGCGACCCGGCGCAGGTGACGGTGGCCGACATCATCCGCCTGCTGGACGGGCCCATCGGTCCCGAGACGGACCGGGAAGCCACCGGCACACCCTCCGTTGCCGACGGCGTGTGGGAGGCGGTCCGCCGGGCGATCACGGAAGTGCTGGAGGGAACCACCCTGGCCGACTTGTGCCGGGAAGCCGACCGCAGAGCCCGGCAAGGCTACATGTTCTACATCTAAGTGGCGCCCGGGAAAACCCGCGTCGTTCAGATGTAGAACATCTGACCGGGCATGCGGCGGGCGCCGGTGCAACCCGGTGAGCACTCCGGTAGCCGGGCTTATTGGAGGGAAGGAGCAGCTTGCGAAACCTGCCAGCAGCGACGACGATCCGCCAGGTACGCCTGCGGGTCGCCGATCTCCAGCGATCCCTGCGTTTCTACCGCGATCTCCTGGGTTTCCGGGAGTTGCCCGCAGCGCCCGGCACGGCGGCCCTGTCCGCATCCGGCGCCGCGCCGGCGCACATCGTACTGGAGGAGCGACGGGGTGCGCGGCGCAAGCCGCCGGGTACCACCGGCCTCTACCATGTGGCCATCCTGCTGCCCGATCGCCGGGAACTAGCCCGGCTGGTCCTGCGGCTGGCGGAGGCCCGCTGGCCCTTCCAAGGTTTCTCGGACCACGGGGTGAGCGAGGCCGTCTACCTGCCCGATCCCGACGGCAACGGCCTGGAGCTGTACGCCGACCGGCCGCGCTCCGCCTGGCAGTGGCGGGATGGGGAGCTGGTCATGTTCACCCGGCCGCTGGACGTGGAGGGCCTGCTGGCCGAGCTGGCACGGGCTCCCGAGCGGCCGGGCGAGCCGCCGTTGCACCCGCTGACGCGGATCGGCCACGTTCACCTGCACGTGGCGGACCTGGCCCGTAGCGAGGCCTTCTACCACGGCCTCCTGGGCTTCGCGGTGACCACGCGGCGCTACCCGGGAGCCCTCTTCCTGGCGGCCGGCGGCTACCACCACCACCTGGGGCTCAATATCTGGGAGGGCCAGGGGGCGCCGCCCCCGCCCGCCGATGCCGCCGGGCTGGCGGATTTCACGGTGGCCGTCGGCGACGCGGCCGCTCTGGAGGCGATCGCGCGGCGGCTGCGCGACGCAGGCCACGAGCCGCAAGGGGACGCGGACACCGGCTGGCGCGTCAGCGACCCTGACGGGATGAACATCGTGCTGACGGTGTGACATGCGACGGCCCCACCATGATGGGTGGGCGAGAGGCCCGGGGCCCGCGCGGGTCCGGGGCCGGCCCGCGCGAGCCCCGGACCGGCTGGTGCGGGACCCGGGCCCGTCCTGGGCGCCCCGGCCCGGTGGGGCAGCGGGCTGGATGGAAGCGACTTGCACCCGGCGCGGGGCCGGGCCGATACTAGATCCCGCAATGAGACCGGGAGGAGGTGGTGACGATGCGCCGGGTCTACCTGGATTACGCGGCCACCGCGCCGGTCCGGCCGGAGGTCCGCGAGCTCATGGCGGAGATCATGGCCGAGACCTGGGGCAACCCGTCGAGCCTGCATTTCGCCGGCCGGGCGGCGCGCGCCGTGGTGGACCGGGCCCGCGGCCAGGTGGCGGCGCTCATCGGTTGCAGGCCGCGGGACATCATCTTTACCGGCAGCGGCAGCGAGGCCGACAACCTGGCCCTCAAAGGCGTGGCCTGGGCGTATCGCGAGCGCGGCAGGCACATCGTCACCACCGCCGTGGAACATCACGCCGTCCTTCACGCCTGCGCGGCGCTGGAGCGGGACGGTTTCGAGGTCACCTACGTGCCGGTGGACGCCAGCGGGCGGGTGGATCCCGACGACGTGATGCGGGCGCTGCGGCCGGATACGGTCCTGGTGTCGGTCATGCTGGTCAACAACGAGGTGGGGACCATCCAGCCCGTGGGCGAGATCGCGCGGCGCGCCCGGGAACGCGGCGTGCTGGTCCACACCGACGCGGTGCAGGCGGCGGGCGTGCTGCCCATCGACGTGGACGAGCTGGGGGTGGATCTCCTCAGCCTGTCGGCCCACAAGATCGGCGGGCCCAAGGGGATCGGTGCCCTGTTCGTCCGGCCGGGGACGCAGCTGTTGCCGCTGATCGACGGCGGCGGCCAGGAGCGCCGGCTGCGGGCGGGCACGGAGAACACGCCGGCCATTGCCGGCTTCGGCCTGGCGGCGGAGCTGGCGGCGGCGGAACTGCCCGCGCGCGCCGGGCGTCTCCGCCAGCTGCGGGACCGGCTCGAGGCCGGCATCCTCCGGGGCGTGCCGGGCGCGCGCATCAACGGTGCCGGGGCCGAGCGGGCGCCACACATCAGCAACGTCCTGCTACCGGGGATCACGGCGGACACGTTCCTGATCCAGCTCGACCTGGAGGGGGTCGCCGCCTCCAGCGGCTCCGCCTGCAGCGCCGGTTCCCTGGAGCCGTCCCACGTCCTGCAGGCGATGGGGCTGCACGAGGCGGACGCCTTCTCATCGGTCCGTTTCTCCCCGGGCCCGGAGACCACGGAGGAGGACATCGATTACGTGCTGGACCTGATTCCCCGGGCGGTGGAACGGGCGCGGCGGGCGCGGGAGCTGGGCCTCACCCGCGCCGGAGCCTGAGGCCGCCCGCGGCAGCACTGGCCGCAACCAGCCCGGCTCAGATCCGGCTTTGGTGAACAGGTGGGGCTTCGGTGAACAGATGGGGCTTCGGTGAACTTCGAAGGTAGAAAGGAGGTGGCGACATGGCCAGGGGGCGCGTGCTGGCGGCGATGAGCGGCGGCGTGGACAGCTCGGTGATGGCCGCGTTGCTGCGCGACGAGGGCTACGAGGTCATCGGGGTGACCATGCAGACGTGGCCGGCCATGGCGGCGGAAGACGAGTCGCGCTACGGCGGCTGCTGCTCCCTCAGCGCCATCGATGACGCGCGCCGGGTGGCGGACCGCCTGGGCATCCCCTATTACGTGATGAACATGCGCCAGGACTTCGAGGAGAAGGTCATCGATTACTTCGTTGACGAGTATCTCAAGGGGCGGACGCCGAACCCCTGCATCGCCTGCAACAAGTACATCAAGTTCGACGAGTTCCTCCGGCGCGCCGAGGCCCTGGGTTGCGACTATGTCGCCACCGGTCATTACGCCATCGTCGAATACGACAAGGACGCGGGGCGTTACATCCTGCGCAAGTCGGCGGACGAGCGCAAGGACCAGACCTATGTCCTCTACAACTTCACCCAGGAGCAGCTGGCCCGGACGCTCCTTCCCATCGGCCGCTTCCGGAAGGACGAGGTGCGGCGGCTGGCCCAGGAGTACGGGCTGGTGACCGCCCGGAAGCCCGAGAGCCAGGAGATCTGCTTCGTCAAGGACAACGACCACGAGCGCTTCCTGGCGGAGCGCGCCGGCGACCGCATCCAGCCGGGCCCGATCTACGACACCAGCGGCCGCCGCATCGGCACCCACCGCGGCCTGGCCTTCTACACCGTGGGCCAGCGGCGCGGCCTGGGCATCCGGAGCGACCGGCCCATGTACGTGGTCCGCATCCTGCCCGAGCAGAACGCGCTCATCGTCGGGCCGGACATGGCCACCTATTCCTACGGCCTGCGTGCCCGCCAGGTCAACTGGGTGTCCTGGGAGGGCCTGAGCGGCGAGGCACGGGTCACGGCCAAGATCCGGTACAAGTCACCGGAGGCCCCCGCGACCGTGCGCCCCGTGCCCGGCGATCCCGACGCGGTGGAAGTGTGGTTCGATGAGCCCCAGCGCGCCATCACGCCCGGGCAGGCCGTCGTCTTCTACGATGGCGACCGGGTGGCGGGTGGCGCGGTGATCGAAGAGGCCCTGGACTGCGTGCCCGCCGACCGGCTTCCCGCCTGAACGACGCCCTCGACAGGGAGGAACCCGCTCACCGTCCCGTCCGGCCGTCGCATGGCGGCATGGACGCCCGCGCACATTAAGGGCAGTACGGAGGAGGGACGGGCGGCGATGCGGTGTCCGGTGTGCGACGGCAACGCGACGGGGCGCATCGGCCCCGGCGAGTACTACTGCTGGGATTGCTGCATCGAGTTCCAGGACCGGGGTGCGGGCGGTTTTGCCTGTTTCGTCCTGGATTCCGAGGGCAACCGGGTGCTCCTGCAAGCCGTGGCGCCGGGAAGGGCCGGTGTAGCGCCGGGCGCCCCCGGTAGCGAGGAGTGAGAGGATGAGCGGGCGTTTCTGGACGGGCATGCTGACCGGGGCGGTGCTCGCCGCGGTGCTCGACCGGGTGGGCGTGCGGCCGGGTCGCTGCCTGGACTACCTGGCCGCGGGAGTCGCCCGGCAGGTGGAGCCGTTGCGAGATTCGGGCCGGCGCCGCCGGCTGGTGCGGGAGACGGGGAAGCGGGCACGACGCTGGTTGGCGGCCCGGTACTGGCTAGGGTAGGCCACCCTGGCCGCATGGCGTCCCGCATCCTCTGGCGCGGCCTCGTGATCGCGGCGGCCGCCATCGTGCCGGCGCTGCTCGCTTTCTACCTGCTGCGCGGTGTCTGGGCGACCTTTGCCCTGGCCATCGTGCTCACGTACCTACTGGCACCGGCCGTGGATTACCTGCAACGGCAGGGGATGCGCCGGGCCACCGCCATCCTCCTCCTCTACCTGCTCATTAGCCTCGGGACGGCGGTCGCCGTCGTCTACCTGCTGCCGGGATTCCTGGATGAGGTCAACCGCCTGGGGGCCCAACTGCCGTCCTACTCCCGCCGGGCCCGGGCCTTGCTGGAGGGCGTGCGCCAGGATGCCGCCAGCGCCACGTTGCCGGCGGGCGTGCGGAACGCGTTGCTGGAGCGGATCGACGGGACCGGCGCCTGGATCTCCGCCCGCCTGGCCGCCCTCACGGACGGGGTGATGCAGGCCGTCATGGGAGCGGCCCCCTTGCTGCTGGCGCCGGTCATCGCCTTTTACCTCCTCAACGACCTGGACCGGTTCCGCGCCGCGGCGGCCGCTCTCCTGACGGGACGCCGGCAGCGCTGGCTGGAGTTGTTGCGGGCCATCGACCGGGTGGTGGCGGGCTTCATCCGGGGCCAGCTCCTGGTGGCGGGCTGCGTGGGGCTCATGGTCACGCTGGCCTGCGCCCTGCTGGGCCTGCGGTTTCCCGTGTTGCTGGGCCTCTTCGCCGGGCTGGCCGACCTGGTGCCGTACTTCGGCCCCGCCATCGGCGCGGTGCCCGTGCTGGCCATGGCCCTCCTGCAGTCGCCAGCCACGGTGATCCAGGTTGTGCTGGCGCTGCTCTTGATCCAATGGATCGAGAATACCATCCTGGCCCCGCGGGTGCTGGGACAGACGGTGGGCCTGCACCCCCTGGCGGTGATCGCCGCCCTGCTGGTGGCCGGCCGGCACTTCGGTCTCCCCGGCTTGCTCCTGGCAGTGCCCGTGACCGGCTTGCTCTGGACCCTGGTGACCTTCTTCTGGCCGGACCTGGCCCTCCAGCCGGGTCGCGGGCGCCGGGAGCCGGGTCCCGGGCAGGCCGGCGGCCAAGGGGGGCGCAGCGATGGCGCGGTCCCGCGTACCGGGCCACGGGCGGCCGCGGGCGCGGGCGCGGGGCGAGGGGCGGGCACGGGCGCCGGCGCGCGGCGAGGAGCGGGCGCGGGCGCTGGCGCGCGGCAAGGAGCGGGCACGGCCGGGCAAGTTGACGGGCCCCGGCGAAAATGGGAAAATGCCACTGACCGCGACCCGCGTCGGTGACGCGGGCCCTATAAAACCGGCACGGCGATGACGGGACCAAGCCGCCCGCTCGTCCCGCAGAGAGGGAACTCCCGGCTGCGAGGTTCCCGGACGATGGCGTGCACGCCCTCCCGGAGCCGGTGCGTCAACGGCGGCCGTGGGAATGTCCGCCCCCCGTGGAGGTCCAGCGCGGGGTCCCGGGCGTCCTGTCCCGCGGGCCTGCCCGAAGCGCACCCGGGCGCGCGGCCGTTACCCGCGCGAGGTCGCGCCGTACCCAGTGGCGTTGGCCACGCCCGCCCGTCTCGCGGCCTGCCGCGGGGGTGCCGGTGCGGGCGCGTGACCGGGATCCGCGGCGCGACCCACCGAGGCCCCGCTCGCGAGGGCGGGGTGAACCCGGGTGGTACCGCGGCAATGCCCGCCCCGGCCGAGGGCCGGTGGCGGTTTCTTTTTTCCGGGGCTTTCCGGAACGGGTTCCCACCGGGCCGCCGGCCCCGAGAGCGAGCGCGAGAAAGCCGAGCCCGCGAGGACGAGGAGGGTTCGAGCGTGCGACCGATGACGGCGGCCGAGATCCGCGAACGCTTTCTGCGCTTCTTCGAGCGGCACGGGCACACGGTGGTGCCCAGTTCCTCCCTGATCCCCAGGGACGACCCGACGCTGCTCTTCACCAACGCCGGGATGGTCCAGTTCAAGGACGTATTCACCGGCAAGGAGAAGGTGCCCTACAAGCGGGCCACCACCGCCCAGAAGTGCATGCGGGCCGGTGGCAAGCACAACGATCTGGAGAACGTGGGCAAGACGGCCCGCCACCACACCTTCTTCGAGATGCTGGGGAACTTCTCGTTCGGCGACTACTTCAAGCGAGAGGCCATCTACTACGCCTGGGCCTTCCTCACCGAGGAACTGGGCCTGCCCCGGGAGCGGCTCTGGGCCACCATCTACAAGGATGACGACGAGGCCTACGCGCTGTGGCAGGAGGTGGCCGGGCTGCCCCCCGAGCGCATCATCCGCCTGGGGGAGAAGGACAACTTCTGGGCCATGGGCGACACCGGCCCCTGCGGGCCCTGCAGCGAGCTGGTGTACGACCGGGGCGAGGAGCACCGCTGCGGCGAGTCCTGCGGGATCGGCGTTTGCGACTGCGATCGCTGGCTGGAGGTCTGGAACCTGGTCTTCATGCAGTTCAACCGGGACGAGAGCGGGCGCCTCACGCCGCTGCCGCGCCCGTCCATCGACACCGGCATGGGCCTGGAGCGCATCGCCTCGGTGATGCAGGGCGTGGCCTCCAACTTCGACACGGACCTGTTCCGGCCGCTCATCCAGGCCGTCGAGGCCATGACGGGCCAGGCCTATGATCCGGGGGAGGGCGGCTTTCCCTTCCGGGTGCTGGCCGACCACGCCCGGGCGTGCACCTTCCTGATCGCCGACGGCGTCCTGCCCTCCAACGAGGGGCGGGGCCACGTGCTGCGGCGCATCCTGCGGCGGGCGGTGCGCTTCGGGCGCATCCTGGGCCTGCGCGAGCCCTTCCTCCACCGGCTGGTGGACACCGTGGGGGAGGTGATGGGCGACGCGTACCCGGAGGTGCGCCAGCGGGCCGGCTACGTCCGTGAGGTGATCCGGGCCGAGGAGGAGCGGTTCTTCCGCACGCTGGATCAGGGCATGGAGATCCTGGCCGACGTGATCCGGCGGACGAAGGAGCGCGGTGACGGCGTCATCAGCGGCGAGGACGCCTTCATCCTGTACGACACCTACGGCTTCCCCCTGGACCTGACCGAGGACGCGGCGGCGGAGGCCGGGCTGCGCGTCGACCGGGATGGCTTCGAGCGGGCCATGGCGGTGCAGCGGCAGCGGGCGCGGGCGGCCCGCGACGTGGAGGAAGGCTGGGATCCCGGCTCGCCCCTTGCCCGGGCCCTGGCGGACGAGCCGCCGACCCAGTTCCTGGGCTACGAGCGGCTGGAGGACGAGGGCACCGTGCGGCTCCTGGTGCGGGGCGAGCAGCCGGTGGAGCGCGCCGCCGCGGGCAGCGACGTGGGCGTGATCCTGGACCGGACGCCCTTCTACGCGGAGCGGGGCGGCCAGGTGGGCGACACGGGCTGGCTGGAGTCCGCCTCGGCCCGGGTACGCGTGCGGGACACGCAGCCCCTTCCCGGCGGCCGCATCCTGCACCTGGGCCGCGTGGAAGAGGGGACGCTGGCCGTGGGCGACCGCGTCCGGGCGCGGGTCGACGCGGAGCGCCGGGCCGCCATCATGCGCAACCACACGGCCACCCACCTGTTGCACGCGGCGTTGAAGCGGGTGCTGGGCGATCACGTCAACCAGGCGGGCTCGCTGGTCGCCCCCGACCGCCTGCGGTTCGACTTCACCCACTTTCAGGCTCCCACCCCCGAGCAGTTGCGCGCCGTGGAGGACGAGGTCAACCGCGTGATCCTCGCCGGCGTACCCGTGCGCTGGTACTGGACCAGCCTGCAGGAGGCGCTGGAGGCGGGTGCCATCGCCCTGTTCGGGGAGAAATACGGGCAGGAGGTGCGCGTGGTCCAGATCGGCGATTACAGCCTCGAGCTTTGCGGCGGCACCCACGTGGCCAGCAGCAGCGAGGTCGGCCTGTTCAAGTTCACCGCCGAGGGCGGGGTGGCCGCGGGCGTGCGCCGCGTGGAGGCGGTCACCGGCTGGACCACGTTGCAATACGTCCGTTCCCGGGAGGACGTGCTGGATAGGCTCGCCCAGCGGTTGCGGGCGGGGGTGGACGACCTGCCCCGGCGGGTGGAGGAACTCCTGGCCGCCCAGCGCGAGGCCGAGCGGGAGCTCCGCCAGTTGCGGGGCCGGCTGGCGCGCCAGGCGGCCGCGGGCCTGCTGGAGCGGGCGCCCGAGGTGGCAGGGGTGAAGGTGGTCGCGGGCGAACTACCGGTCGATGACCCCGAGGCCCTGCGGGACGCGGCGGACTTCATCCGGCAGAAGGCGGCCGCCGCGGCGGTCCTGCTGGGCGCTCGGGCGGGAGACAGGGCGTTGCTGGTGGCGGCCTTGAGTGACGAGGCGGTACGGCGCGGGCTTCACGCCGGCCGCTTGATCGGTGAGGTGGCCCGCCGCGTCGGCGGCGGGGGCGGCGGGCGGCCCGACCTGGCCCAGGCCGGCGGCCGGCAGCCGGAGCGGCTGGCGGAAGCGTTGGCCTTCGGCCGTGAACGGTGGCTGGAGGCCCTGCGCGGGGCGCCCGGGGAAGCCCGGGAGTCCGGGGCATGATCGCCGTCCATAACATGACGGCAGTTGGTCACACCACGGGAGTCAGGATGGGTAGACAGGGGAGGCGAGCCTGATGCGACAGGGTCAGCCGGCGGGGCGGGCCGGTGACCACCTGGAGGCGACGATGTTCGGCGCGCCGGTCCCGGCGGGCGACCGCCCCGACCGGCCGGATCCAGCCTCGGTGATCGCCACGGTGTACAGCGCGCTGGCCGAGCGCGGTTACGATCCCGTGCGCCAGCT
The DNA here is from genome assembly GCA_036562425.1 of Thermaerobacter sp. GTDB lineage: Bacteria > Bacillota > Sulfobacillia > Thermaerobacterales > Thermaerobacteraceae > ZC4RG37. The sequence continues at coordinate 13,429 of DATCKH010000097.1, forward strand.
GGCGGGCTACCTCCTGTCGGGCGATCCCGCCTATATCACGAGCCATCGCGGTGCGCGGGCACTGGTGAGCCGTGTGGAGAGGGATGAACTGCTGGCGGAACTGGTCCGCGCGTACGTGGCGGGCCTGCGGGCGCGGCAGGCCGGTCAAGGCGCCTGACCGTTAGGCCGGTTACCGCAGCGGGTCATCGCAGGTGGGCCTGGGCGGCCAGGTCGTGGCCGAACCAGGTACCCAGGAGGTAACCGGCGACGAAAGCCACCAGGGCCACGAGGAGCCAGAGACGGTAGAGGCGGATGACATGGCCCAGTTCCTCCGCCAGCCGTCGCCGCGGGCCCGCCAGCAGCCCGCGCGAGCCGCGGCGGCCGCGGGCGGCCGGGTGGTGGCGGCCGGCGTAATAGGGGTACTGCATGCCACCGTAGTTGGGGCGCAAGCGCGGCACGGTGTCACCTCCAGGATCGGTGGCCGGCGCCCCGCGACCGGCGTATCCGGCCCCGGCCCGGCAGGAAGGAGTTCGTCATGATCCCGCTACGCGATACCATCCGCTCGCGCCGTTTCCCGCTCATCACGGTACTGCTCATTGCCACCAATGTCTATGTCTTCTACCTGCAATGGACGGCGGGGCCCACGCCGGAAGCAGGCATCGCCCGCATGGCGGAAACCTACGGCCTGATCCCCGCGGAGGTGCCGCCGCTGTCCCGCATCGGCGAGGTGGGCCTGCTCCCCTACCTTCCGCTGGTCACCGCCATGTTCCTCCACGGCAACATCATGCACCTGGCGGGCAACATGCTGTTCCTGTGGGTCTTCGGTGACAACGTGGAAGACCGGCTGGGCCGCGGCCGTTTCCTGCTCTTCTATCTACTCGCGGGCGTGCTGGGCAATTACGCCCACGTCATCGCCAACCCTTCCGCACAGCTGCCCACGGTCGGGGCCAGCGGCGCGGTGGCCGGCGTGCTGGGCGCGTATTTCCTGGCCTTCCCGCGCTCGCGCATCATCACCTTGATTTTTCTGTTCATCTTTATTACGGTAGCGGAAGTGCCGGCCTGGGTTTTCTTACTGGTGTGGTTCGGGCTCCAGGTGCTGAACGGGGTGGCGTCGCTGGGGGCAGAGGGCGTGTCCCTCGTCGCCTGGTGGGCCCACGTGGGCGGGTTCGTGACCGGCGCGCTGGGAATCCTCGTGCTGGGACGCCGGCAGCAGTCCCGGTGGCTGTGAGGTTTCTGGCGGCGATGCGCTGGCTGGGACTGGACCTGGGAAGCAAGACCATTGGCGTCGCCATTAGCGACCCCATGGGAGTGGTCGCCCAGCCGCTGGTGACGCTGGCGCGCCTGGGCGATGAGCGGGACGTCGCCCGCGTGGCCGGCCTGGCGCGGTCCCACGAGGTGGGAGGCATCGTCGTCGGCTGGCCCCGGCGCATGGACGGTTCCGCCGGTCCCGAGGCCGTCGCGGCCGAGCACTTCGCCGCGGCCCTGCGGAAGGAGGGCGCGTGGACGGTTACCCTATGGGACGAGCGGCTGACGACCGTGCAGGCGGAGCGCACGCTGATCACGGCGGACCTGTCCCGCCGGCGGCGTCGACAGGTCATCGACCGCATGGCGGCGGTCCTGATCCTGCAAAGTTTTCTCGACGCGCGGCGCAGGCGCGAGGAGTCCCGCGGTGAACTCGAGAGGCAGAGGCCAGTGCCTATCCGGGAAGGTGGTGTAAAGCAGGTGGACCTGCCGGAGGAGCGCCGGATCGTCACGTTCCGGGACGAGAACGGCGAGGAACATCAGTTCGTGGTGGTCGACCTGGTGGAGCTGGACGATCGCCAGTACGCGATCGTGGCCGATCCTGACGACGAGGAAGAGGCGTACATTTTCCGGCTCCTGCACGAAGAGGACGGGACGCCGGTGCTGGTGGAGATCGAAGACGACGACGAGTGGGACGCGGTCGCGGAGGCCTGGGAGGACATGGTGGCGGAAGCCGAGGACGAGGAGTATGCCGATGAGATCCTGGGCCCCGACGACGAGGACTGGGACGACTGGGATGACGAAGAGGACGGCGAAGTCGATGAAGACGACGCCGTAGAGGACGACGAGGACCTGGACGACGAGCTGGAGCCCGGCGACGGGAGCGAGCCGCGAGGGCGCTGACGGGCTCCCGCCGCGTCCCGCCGGAGGCCACGGCGGGAGCAGGGGAGAGCCGGATGCCCCAGGCAAACTGCCGGTGACCGCTCGCAGCGGGAACCGGCAGTTTCTCATTCCTCGCCCGGAGCGCAGGGAAGCCGGACAGCACGGGCGAACCCTATGGCGGCGAGGAGGACGAGATGTGAGGCGTTTCCGGGGCAAGCTGCTGGCGGTGGCCGCGGTGCTGCTGGCGGCCCTGGCGGGGGCGGGGGCGGGATGGTTGCATCACGCCTACCGGACCGCGCTGTTGCCGGTGAAGCCGGGGACGGGCACGGCGGTCACGGTGACGATCCCCCAGGGGGCTTCCACCGCGGAGATCGCTCGCATCCTGTACGACAAGGGGCTCATTCGCCATCCGCTGGCGTTCCGCATCCGGGCCCGCCAGGCGAAGCTGGACGGCCGCCTCAAGGCCGGGGTGTACCGCCTCCACGCGGGCATGTCGACCCCCGAAATCCTCGACAAGCTGGCGAGGGGCGACATCCTCACGGCCCGCTTCACCATCCCGGAGGGGTTCACGGTGGCCCAGATCATCGACGGGCTGGTGGAAATGGGCCTGGTGGACCGGGACGGCTTCCGCGCCGCGCTGAACGAAGCAGCGCGCGACTGGCCGTACCTTCCCGAAGATGCCGAACTGCGCGAGCCGCTGGAGGGCTATCTGTTTCCCGATACGTACCAGGTACCGGTTGGGGCCGACGGCCGGGTCGCCAACCCGCGGATCATCGTCCGCGCCATGCTGGAGCGGTTTGAAGCGGCCTTCGACCGGCGCCGGCGGGAGCGGGCCCGCGAGCTCGGCCTGTCCGTGCATGAAGTGGTCACCCTGGCTTCCATCATTGAGCGCGAGGCCAAGGTGCCCGACGAACGGCCCCTTATCTCCGCCGTGTACCACAACCGCTTGCGGCTGGGGATGAAGTTGGACGCCGACCCCACGACCCTCTATGCAGTGGGCAGGACATCCGGCCCGTTGACGCGCCGGGATCTGGGCGTCGATTCGCCCTACAACACCTACCGCTATCCGGGCCTGCCTCCCGGACCCATCGGCGCCCCCGGCCTGGGCTCCATCGACGCGGCCCTGTACCCCGCCGACACCGACTATCTCTATTTCGTCCTGCGGCCCGACGGCTCGGGCCGGCACCGGTTCGCGCGGACCCTGGAGGAGCACAACCGCAACGTCCGCGCCTGGCGCGCGGCGACGAGCAGTACGAAGGAGTGACGCGTCCGGCACCGGACATGCGCCCTTTTTCGGGGCTGACAGGTACGCCTGGCAGGTGACCGGCATAGGGTGGCAGTGCCCCGCCTGCTGGCCGGGGCGGGCGCCGGTGCGTGCGCCCGGACGCCTGCGGAGGAGGCACTGCCATGGGGCCCGGATGGCTGCTTCTCTTGGCGGCAGCGCTCGTGCGCGGCCTGCTGTTTCTGACCGGTTACCTGCAGACCGGCCGCAGTTTTCCCCAGCCGTTGACGCCTGAGGAGGAGGCCTACTACCTGGAGCGGATGCGCCAGGGCGATGAGGAAGCCCGCAACGTGCTCATCGAGCGCAACCTGCGCCTGGTTGCACACATCGCCAAGAAATTCGATGACACGGGAGAGGACACCGACGATCTGATCGGCATCGGTACCGTGGGCCTGATCAAGGGCGTGGACACCTTCGATCCCGGGAAGGGTACGCGGCTGGCGACCTACGCCGCCCGCTGCATCGAGAACGAGATTCTCATGCACCTGCGGGCCACCCGGCGCAACCGCCGCGAGGTGTTCCTGCAAAGCCCCGTCGGCGTGGACCGGGAAGGCAACGAGATCACCTTGATGGACATGTTGCCGGCGGACGGGGACGGGGTGGAGGACACCGTCGGCCGGCGCCTGCTCTCCCGCAAGGTACGCCAGGCCGTGCAGCAACTGGGGCCCCGGGAACGCAAGGTGCTGGAGCTGCGGTTCGGCCTGGATGGGAAGAACCGGCACACCCAGCGCGAGGTGGCCCGGGTGCTTGGCATCTCCCGCTCGTACGTGTCCCGCATCGAGAAACGGGCCGTACGGCAACTCACCCGCCACGTGTTCAGCGACGGCGGGAAGCAGTGAGCCGGGCTGGGGCCGGCCGGTACCGTCATGCGGGCGGGGCCGGCCGCGTCCCTGCCTTATAATGGGCCTGTGAGGGAGGCCCCTTCCGTGTTACGGCTGCTGACACCGGATTTTTTCGTGCCGTCCATCTATGATGTGGACCTGGATGGGCTCAGGCAGCGGGGCGTCCGGGGCCTGATCATCGACCTGGACAATACGCTGGCCACCCGCGATGAGGATGTCCCCACCGAGCGCCTGCGGCAATGGCTGGCAACTGCCCGCGAGGATGGCTTCCGGATCTGCATCGTCTCCAATAACCTGGAACGCCGCGTGCAGGGATTCGCCCGGGCCTGCGGCGTGCCAGCGGTACACGCCGCCACCAAGCCACGGCGGCGGGCGTTCCTCCGCGCCCTGAGCCTGATGGGGGTGACGCCCGGGGAGGCGGCTGTGATCGGGGATCAACTCTTCACCGACGTCTTCGGCGGGAAGCGGCTGGGAATGGTCACCGTCCTGGTGGCACCACTGCCCGGGCGTGAGTTCATTGGCACCCGCCTGGTGCGCGTCGTCGAGCGCTGGGTTCTGCGCCGGGTCCTCAAGCTCACCTCCCGGCAGGAGGACGCTCGCCGGTGATCCTGCTGCTGGCCGCCACCGGCCTGTGGCTCGGCACCCTGGTCCACGTGGCCGTCCTCCGCCTGCCCCGCCGGCAGCCGGTGTGGGCGTCCTTCTCCCGCTGCGTCACCTGCCCCGGCCCCGTTGTCGCCCGTGATCTCATCCCCCTCGCCCCCTTGATCTATTACCGCGGGCGATGTCCCTCCTGCGGGGACGCCCTGGGCTGGCGCGGCCCGGTGATCGAAGTCACCCTTGCCGTCATGTACGCCGTGGCGTGGTCCGCCTTCGGGCCGTCCCCCCGCCTCGTCCTGGCCCTGGCCCTGATCCCCGTCCTGGTGGCGGCGACGGCCATCGACCTGGAGTGGCAGCTGCTGCCCGACCGCCTGAACCTGCTGGCGGCGGTGGTAGGACTGCCGCTGGCGAGCTGGACCTTCGGGTCGCCCTGGCCGCCCCTGGCCGGAGCGGCCGTGGCCGGAGGCATTCTCGCCCTGCTGGCCGCGGCCGTACCCGGCGGGCTGGGGGGCGGCGACGTCAAGTTCGCCGCCGCCTTCGGCCTCTACCTGGGGGGCGGGCAGGCCCTCTTGGCGCTGTTCGTCGCCTTCCTCGCCGCCGGCGTGGCCGGGGTGGTGTTGCTACTTACGGGACGCAAGGGACCCCGGGACATGATCCCTTTCGGCCCGTTTCTGGCCCTTGGCGCCGGCGTAGCCCTGTTGGCAGGGTAGGGCGCCGGTCCTGCCCTTCGCTCAATGCACGGCGGGAGGCGATCGATAACAACAGTGGTAGCCTTCCCAGGGCCGGCGGGGGTGATGGAGCCGTGGCAGCGCAGGTGGCGCCCCTGGACCCGGTGGCTCTCGATCGCGTCCTCCGTGACACCATCGCGGCCATCGAGCGCGGGCACCAGCAGGTCTTCCTCATCGCCGAGCAGGCGCGGGACGAGTACGAGGAGGTGGCGCGGGAACTGGAAGAGGTCCGCGCCGAGGTGCGGCGCCTGGTCGATGAGGTGGACGAGCTGGCCCGCCTGGAGCAACACGCCCGCCTGCGCCTGGTGGAGATCTCACGCCATTTCTCCCTGCACGGCGAGGAAGCTTACCGCGAGGCGTACGAGGAGGCCATGCGGGTCCATGAGCAACTGGCCCGCATGCGGGAGCGCGAGGGGCAGTTGCGCCAGCGTCGCGACGCGCTGGAGCGGCGGTTGCGCCGGCTATCGGAGACGGTGAGCCGGGCCGAGGAACTGGCCGGCCAGATCCGCCTGGCCCTGAAGCTCCTGTCCGGCAAGCTAGGGGACCTGGTGCGGCGGGCACGGGACCTGTCCCGCAGGTACCACGTGGGCTTGATGCTGTTGCAGGCCCAGGAGGAAGAGCGGAGGCGCCTGGCCCGGGACATCCACGACGGGCCGGCGCAGATGCTGGCCAACGTCGTCCTGAGGCTGGAGGTCTGCCAGCGCCTGCTGGCGGAGGACCCGCAGCGGGCCCGTGCGGAGCTGGAACGGCTCAAGCAGATGGTGCGGGATAGCCTCCAGGACGTGCGCAAGATCATCTTCGACCTGCGCCCGATGGCGCTGGACGATCTGGGCCTGGTCCCCGCCCTGCGCCAGTACGTGGCCGGATTCGAGGAGAAGACCGGGTTGCCGGCGAGGCTGGTGACCCGCGGGCCCGTGCGGCGGCTGGACCCGGCCGTGGAGATCACCGTGTATCGCGTCGTGCAAGAGGCGCTGAACAACGTATGGAAGCATGCCTCGGCCACGGAGGCGGTCGTCCGCCTCGAGTTCGCCCAGGACCGCCTCTGGGCGGAGGTCATCGACGACGGGGTGGGGTTCGACCCGGAGGCTGCCGCGGGCCGCGTGGACCGGTTCGGGCTGACGAACATGCGGGAACGGGTGGGGATGCTGGATGGCCGGCTGGATGTGGTCAGTGAGCGGGGGAAGGGGACGAGGGTCCGGATCGAGGTCCCGCTGGGGAGGGAACTGGTGCGCGATGCCAATCAGGGTGTTGATTGCTGACGACCACGCCCTGCTGCGGGAGGGGCTGCGGCAGGTGCTGCAGGTTGAGCCCGACATCCTGGTGGTGGGCGAGGCGCGAAACGGCGAGGAGGCCGTCCGGCAGGCGGCTCAGCTTCGCCCGGACATCGTGGTCATGGACATCAACCTGCCCGACATCTCCGGGATCGAGGCAACCCGGCGCATCAAGGAGGCCTGCCCGGAGACCGGAATCCTCGTCCTGACCATCCACGACCAGGAGGAATACCTCCTTGAGGCCGTCGCCGCCGGCGCCGCCGGCTTCGTGCTGAAAGATGTCGAGCCGCGGACCCTGGTGCACGCCATTCGCCTGTGCTGCCGCGGCGAGGGGTACATTCATCCAACCCTGTCCGCGCGGGCGCTGTCCTGGAAGGCCCGCCGCCGGGAACGCTGGGCACCGCTGGGGGAGGGCATCCCCGAACCCCTGACTCGCCGCGAGTTCGAGGTCCTGCAGCTGGTGGCCGAGGGGGCGTCCAACCGTGAGATCGGGGAGCGCCTCTTCATCAGCGAGAAGACGGTGAAGAACCACATCACCTCCATCTTCCGCAAGCTGGGCGTCAGCGACCGGACACAGGCGGTCATCCACGCCATCCGCGAGGGCTGGGTGAAGGTGTAAGGCGAGCGATCCGGGCCCGTGAGTGGTAGCCGGTATTCTGGCCGGCATCAGCGAGAAACGGGACCCACGAAGCGTATGCAGGGGCGTGCCGGCAATTCTTGCCGGCGTTTTTGTTGGTGCTGGTGCCGAAGTGATACAACCTCCACACCAGGATTGTGAAACGCGTCACAATCTCACCTCGGGCCTCCTTCTATACTGAAGATGCCTAGCAGCCGGTAGACAACACCGCCCAGGAAGCAAGCACGAGCACGGTTGCGCCGCGTCACTCTGGCGTGAACCAAGGTCTCTTGACTTGCACCTGAGGCCGGCCTGGCATGGATGAAGGCACATCCGGCGGCGCGTGAACCGCAAAAGGAGTCGGGGAGGATGGGTGTGGAGGGGAGTCTCCTACTCTACCTGCTGGCGGTACCGCTGGCAACGTCCCTGCTGGCTTTCATCGTCAAGGCCCGCCGGGCCGTCGAGCTGGTGCATGTGGTGGGGAGTACGATCCTGTGCCTGTTGTCCCTGCTACTGGTGAAGGCCGTCGTGGGCGGGGCAGCGTTCTTCGCCTTCCATGACATGCTCCACGCCGATGAACTGGCGGCGCTGCTGGTCCTCATCATCGGTGTGATCGGTTTTCTGGTCGGAATTTACTCGCTGGGATACATGCGCCATGAGCTGCAACGCGGCGAGGTCGACGAGGAGAAGCTGTCCTCATACTACGGGTTTTTCCACCTCTTCTTATTCACAATGCTCCTGTCGGCGGTGGCCAACAACCTGGCCCTGCTGTGGGTTGCGGTGGAAGCCACCACGCTGGGATCGGCGTTCCTGGTCGGCTATTACCCTTACAAGACCTCGACCGAAGGCGCCTGGAAATACACCTTGCTGTGTGGCGTGGGGCTCGCCTTTGCCCTTTATGGAACCGTGCTGACCTACTCCAACGCCTTTGCCGTGTTACAGGACGCCCACAGGGCCATGTTGTGGACGGAACTGGTCCAGAACGCCGGACGTCTCAATCCGCAGTTGATGAAGCTAGCCTTCGTTTTCATCCTGATCGGGTTCGGCACCAAGGCCGGTCTCTTCCCCATGCATACCTGGCTCCCCGACGCCCACAGCGAAGCACCCAGTCCCGCCAGCGCCTTGTTGTCGGGCGTCCTCCTCAAGTGCGCGCTCGCCGGTATCATGCGCTACTACGCCATCACCTTGCAGGCCGTAGGGGACGGGTTCCCCCAGACGTGGCTCCTCGTCTTCGGCCTGGTGACGGTATGCGCGGGAGCGTTCTTCATCCTGGTGCAAAACGACCTGAAGCGCAAGCTGGCCTACAGCAGCATCGAGCACGTAGGCGTCATCGCCACCGGGCTCGGTGCCGGGGGACCGCTGGGGGTATTTGCCGCGCTCTTCCACACGCTGAACCACAGTGTCACGAAGTCCGTGCTGTTTTGCACGGCGGGTAACATCAGCGTGCGCTACGGCACGCGGGATACGACCCGGATTCGTGGTGTCTTGAAGGCCATGCCCCTGACCGGGACCATGTTCGCGGCAGGCGTCATCGCGGCCGCGGGCTCGCCGCCATTCGGAATCTTCCTGAGCGAGTTCACGACGATCACGGCCGGGCTGGCAAGCGGGCAATTCTGGCCGATGATGCTGCTGATCGCCGGCCTGATCATCGCCTTTGCTGCGCTGGTCGTCCTGGTCAGCGAGACGGTCTTCGGGCCGGTCCCGCAGGATCACCCGCGCGGCGACCTGGAATGGCCGATGATCGTTCCGCTGGGCGTTCTGGTCGCGTTCATGGCCGTCCTCATCCTGCTCCCTGGCCCGCTGTACCAACTGGTCGATGGCGCGGTCCACGTGGTGCTCCAGGCCAGGTAGCGGCAAGCGTCCGGTCCCGCAAGCGCCGGCAGGTGTCGATCGGGCAGCGGAGGTGAACGCACGTGCTCGCTTATGCCCTCGGCAGCATCCTGTTTCCCCTGGTTGGCAGCGGGCTCGCATTCCTGCTGCATGAGCGCCACGCCAGGCTGGTGGGACGCGTCTCTTCCTTCCTCGCCTTCGTGTCGGGACTGGCTGTGCTGGTAGGGTTCGCCCTGCACAGGGAAACCGGCACCTGGGATCTGCTGGCCATCGATACGTTGACGGTGTTTGGTGTCACCGTCGATGCGCTCAGCGCACTGGTCAACTTCATGGTCGTGTTGATTGGCTGGCTCATCTGTCTTTACTCCGCCGGGTACATGTCGGAGCGGAATCAAGAACACCCCATCGGCGAGGGCATTCGCCGCTACTATGTTCTCTTGCTCCTCTTCATCGCGTCCATGTCGGGGCTGGTCTTCAGTTCGACGCTGGTGGGCCAGCTGTTCTTCTTCGAAATGACGGGCCTGTGCTCGTGGGCACTGATCGGTTTTTACGGTGATCTCAAGTCACGCCGCTCGGCGTTGTGGGCCATCATCCTGACCCATGTCGCCTCCGTCGGTCTATATGTCGCCACGGCGTATGTCTTTCTCCACACAGGCAGTTTCAGCATCGACGCCCTGGGCCAGTTGCCGGATTACGGAAAGATCGTGGTCTTCCTCGGTCTCCTCATCGCCTGCTGGGGCAAGTCGGCGCAGGTTCCCTTCCATCCCTGGCTCCCGCGGGCGATGGTCGCGCCCACGCCGGTGAGCGCGTACCTGCACGCGGCCTCCATGGTGAAAGTGGGCGTTTACATCTTCGCGCGCTCGGTGATGGCGGCCGGTGCCATCCCGGCGGTCGTGGGCAAAGTGGGCCTCATCATGGCCGTAGCCACGATGCTATACGGGTTCCTGATGTACTTCCCGCAACATGACATGAAACGCATGCTGGCCTATTCCACCATCGCCCAGCTCGGGTACATCTTCATGGCCATTTCCCTGGCCATTTACGGGTCCAGGACGGCCTTGCTCGGCGGCGTGGCGCATATCTTCAACCACTCCTTCGCCAAGGCCCTCTTCTTCCTGGTGGCGGGAACGCTGGCCTACACCACGGGTACCCGGCAACTGCCCGTGTTAACCGGCATCCTGCGCAAGATGCCGCTGGTCGGCCTGAGCTACCTGGCCGCGGTCCTGGCCATCACGGGGGTTCCTCCCTTCAGCGGATTCTTCAGCAAGTTCGTGATCTTCTGGTCGGGATTGGAAGTCGGGGTGCACGACGGGCTGGTGTTACTGCTCGTCATCCTGGCACTGATCGAATCCGTCGGCAGCTTCATCTGGATGTTGCGCTGGGCGACGGTGAACGTGCTGGGTGAGCCGTCGGAGACCGTCGCGGCGGCCATCACGCCCACGGCATCGATGCACTTCGTGCTGGCCTTGTTGATCGTGATGACACTCATTTCGCAGTACGTGGCCTTCGGCCTGTTCCAGTAGCGCGCTCGGAGCTGGCGTGCCGGGAATCCACCCGCGGGGCGCCGGGCCTGGCCGGGAGGCTGGGGCTGGTGGATCCCCCGGCGTGGATGGCTGCTCCGGAAGGTGGGCCGGTGCACGGGACAGCGGGAGGTTGAAGGGCAGTGAACGGTGAGCTGGAACGCAAGGGCGGGCAGAGGAATGAT
>DATCKH010000098.1:0-1673 GCA_036562425.1 Thermaerobacter sp.
ACTCCCTCGCGCTGCAACCGGGAGTACAGCCGTGCCACCCGCCGGAGAAGCGAGCCTGTCGTGCGAGTGTCCATGCCCCGCACCTCCCCTGGGTCCGTTGCCTGACGCAACGACCGGCCCCATGATACACCGGCGCCCGGCGTCGCCACAACGCAGGCGGGCCTCCCGCCCCGCGTGAGGAGGGATGCAAGGGATCGGTGCGGGGGAAGGGTTCAGTCACGGGGACGCCCGGCGGGGCCGGACGGCCTCGATGGTGGCGGAGAAGACCAGGTCCTGCCAGCGTGTATCGGCGCCCCACGCCTCCAGCAGCTTCCGGCTATCCATGGGCGTGATCTTGATCTGCTGGAAGCCGGCTGCCGCCAGCATCCGTTCCAGCTCCGTCACCGATGCCACCCCCGCCAGGCATCCGCAGTACAGGGCGGCGTCCTCCTGCAGATCGGGCGGCAGCGGGCCGCTGCTGACCATGTCAAATATCGCCAGCCGGCCGCCGGGCTTCAGGACGCGGAAGGCCTCCCGGAAGACCTGTTCCTTTTCCGGCGAGAGGTTGATGACGCAGTTGGAGATGACCACGTCGACGCTCTGATCCGCCACCGGCAGGTGCTCGATCTCGCCCAGCCGGAACTCCACGTTGGTGAACCCGCCCTTGCGGGCGTTCTCACGGGCCCGGTCCAGCATCTCCGGCGTCATGTCGACCCCGATCACACGGCCGGTTTCGCCGACCTGCCGGGCGGCCAGGAAGCAGTCGAAGCCGGCGCCACAGCCCAGATCGAGCACCGTCTCTCCCGGCCGGAGGGACGCGATGGCCAGCGGGTTGCCGCAGCCCAGGCCCAGAAGGGCCCCTTGGGGGGCTGCCTGCAGCTGTTCCTCCGAGTAGCCCAGGGTCCGGCCCATCTCCTCCGCCGGCGCGGTGCCGCCACAGCAGGGGGCGGCTCCCGCCGGGTTCCAGGGAGCCTGATTACCGCGGGCCTGTACGCGGTCCGGTGCCGGATCGCAGCAGCTGCGCCCCGCATCCCGGGCGGGAGCCGGAGCACCGTCCTCGGCTGAGCCGTGCCCTCCTGTGATGATTCGGGCATAGTGCCGGCGGACCATCTCCCGGATGTGATGGGGATCCATGGGGAGGCCACCTCCGCGGGCGCCACGGGAAGAGCCCGGGCGGGATAATGTTGCCGACAACAACGTTGCTGATGACATCATATCTCCCGGCCCGGGTCGTTGTCAATCACAACGTGTTGGCGCTCCATCAACCCGCCGGGTGGGATCGGCGGCGCAGCTCGGCCATCACGTCGTTCCAGCTGACATCCAGCGCCACCAGCAGCACCGTCAGGTGGTAGACGAGATCGGCGGCTTCCTCCACGAGCCGCGCCGGTTCCTGCTGGCCGCCCGCTACCACCGTCTCCACGGCTTCCTCGCCGACCTTCTGCAGGATGCGGGGGAGACCCGCCGCGAAGAGGGCGGTGGTGTAGGAACCGGCCGGGCGCCGGCGCCGGCGGTCGCGGATCATGGCTTCCAGGCGGGCGAGGAAAGCACCGGCCCCCTCCCCGGGAGCTGCGGGCCGCGGCCCCGCGGGTTCCGGCGTGGCGTTCCGGGAAGCTTCCGGAGAAGCTGGCGGGGAAACTTCCGAGGACGCTGCCGGGGAGGCGTCCGGGAGGGCGGGAAGGGGCAGCTCTCGCCCG
>DATCKH010000105.1:0-9136 GCA_036562425.1 Thermaerobacter sp.
CGCAGGGCCAAGTCGATGCCGACATACAGTTTCATGCGGGTCCCCCCCCAAGGCGGTGTGGTCGTGGCCGGAGGGCACTCCGAGAAGGCGAACCTACACCTGTGGTTCATGCGGGTCGGCCCTAAATGGAAGGGCGGCACCCCATTTCCCAAACCAGGTCTTCTCGCCACTCCCGGAGGTCAGCAATCCCACTTGCTGGGCCGAAGCCCAATCACTTTGGACCCGCCAACCCTCCGGCTATGACGTCTCTTGGCCGGGAGTAGGGGTGCCCCCTACCGAAACTGATACAGGTCAGTTCTTACCCGGCGATCCCGGGTCAGTTTAACACCGGCGATGACAAGAATTACCACGTGCTGGCCCGGCGGATGAAGCGACGGGGAGCGTCGTGGAGCGAACGCGGGGCGCGGCACCTGGCCCGCCTCTTGGCGGCCCGAGCGAACGACGAACTCGACCGCTACGCGCGTCCGGCTTGGCGGCGTCGCCAGGCGCCGCCGACGGCCTTGCCGCAGCAACGACCTTTCTTGCGGCAGCGCCCGAGCCGGTCCGACCTAGAGGATGCCGCCCAGTGGCTTCGGGTCCGGATCCCGGCGCTCTACGGGCCGCATTCGGACCGCGAGTGGGTGCGGGTGCTCCGCTGCCTGGCAAGTCCCTCTGTGGCATAACGGAGAAACCAACCGGGGGATCCGCCTATCGAAGCTTGACACGGACTAGAGCCCACCCACAGTTGACTATTCCTGGAGATACATGGTACGATTTCAGTAATCCTGGTCTCCCAATCGCAAGGAGGGGGGCGGAAGCAGCACCACGGGGTTACGCCTGCCTGCGCAGCTTGGTGGGATGCGTCGTGAGTGAATAGGGGGGCCAGGGACGCCACCATAAGAGTAATAGAATAGGGACTGGCGCAGAGCTCAGTGCAGAGGGCCGTACGCAAGTTCTAGCCGAAGGCGGTGTCGGTCGTCCTGGTCTTGACCCTCATGGCCGACCCTCACGCGGATGACTGTGGCCGCCACCGGCACCTATCCCTCCTTAATACGGGCCTCACTCGACACGATCGAGGACGCGGGTCAATTCGATAACCTGGGTTCGGGAGTCCGCTCACCAATATGCAAGACGCCCTAGGGTCAAGTACCCGTAGTCGGGGTTCTGATCTTTGACAAACGGTCGCTGGGGATCGTCCCGGTGAGGGCTACGCGGCCTTTGGCTCCTGACGCTGGCGACGAGCCGCTTCGAACCGGGTGGGGTTGTAGGGCTGACGATCCCGCCACATGGCAAACAGGACCCGAAGGGCGTGGTGGCTGAAGGCGGTGGCGGTCCGTGCGCAGGATCTCGGCCCGGACCAGGGCATCCCGGCGGTCGTCCTTGCTGCCGGCCGGGGAGAAGCGGTCCCGGTAGCGGTCCACCGCCTTGGGGTTGACGGGATAGACCCGAAAGCCCGCGGCGAGAAGAGCCGCAACGAAGAGCCCCTGTCCCGAGCCTTCGATGGCCACGTGAACCTGCGCCGGGTCCGGTTCCAGACGCCGGATCGCGGCGAGCAGTTCCTGCAGGCCGTCGGCATCGTTGGGGACCCGGAGGGAGCAAGGTGCCTGCCCCTCGGGGGCCAGGCCGACGTTGTGATATTGGCTGGCCTTGTCGATGCCGACGCGCAACATGATGCCACCTCCTGTGGGGGACGACCTCCGCCACCCACGGTGCCCTCGTGGAACCGGTGCTCACGGCACGACGCCCTAGCAACCGTTTGGTAGCGAATTCGCCAGGTGCCGGAGGGGTCGGTCTCACATAGGCAGTCGCACGGCGAGGAGGGATTGGACCTCCTCCGGCCCTGACGAAACTTGGCGAAAATTGGGGTCCAAACCTGCTTGGACTATAACCCACGAGGCGAGGGTGGCGCTATAAGGGCCGATGGCGATCTGCAGCGTTCCCCGGAACAGCAGCGGAATGAGCAGGGCGAGAGCGGTCAGCAGGGCCCCGGTCACCACCTCGCGCGCGCCGGGTCGTCTCATAGGGATCCCCCTCTCGCGGGCCGCACCCGCGGCGCCGTCTTCAGACACCCACGGGTTCGCCCGCCGAAAGTTTACACAATAGTATATACACATGACTTGCCTATGGGCACGCATCCTTGCCGGGAGGCAGCGGGAAATCGCCGGCTGCCCGGCGAACAAAATCGTTACTACGCTTGAAGAAGCCCCCACAAAGCCTGGGAAACCCCGCGGGATCGACCGGCGGGCCCACGAAGTCCAGAGACCGCTGTCAGGCGATCCAACAACGGGAGACGCGAAACAGGGGAGGAACCATGCAGGCTGCAGAGCGACGCCGGGCCCTTCTCGATCTCCTGCGCAGGGCCGGCCGCCCCGTGACGGGGTCGGAACTGGCGGAACACTTCGGCGTGACGCGGGCGGTGATCGTCCATGACGTGGCCCTGCTACGGGCCGGCGGAGAGCCCATCGCGGCGACGCCCCAGGGTTACGTGTACACAGCGCCACCGGCGGCGGCACATGCCCGGCACGTCTGGCAGGTAGCCGTGCGCCACGGGCCGTCCCTGGAGGAGATCGAGCGGGAATTGACGGCCATCGTCGACGAGGGGGCCCGCATCCGCGACGTGGTGGTGGAGCATCCCATCTACGGTGAGCTGCGCGGGCTGTTGATGATCGCCTCCCGCTACGATGTCCGCCGCTTCTGCCAGCGCATGCGGGAGACGGGGGCAGAGCCCTTGCTGACGCTGGGCGGGGGCGTCCACCTGCATACCCTGGAAGCCGAGGACGCGGGTGCTCGCCAGCGGGTGGAAGAAGCCCTCCGCCGCCTGGGGTTCCTTCTGGAGGACGGCCACTGACAGACAGGGCTAGAGATGGCACGAGTGGAAGAACAGGGCGCCTACTTCCCCTCCGAGAAGAGCTGGTTGCTGGGCCTTCTCTTGTGGGGGCCCGTTTTGGGGCTGCCCTATGTCGCTTCCAGAGGTGGGCCCTGGCTGCCGGTGCTGATCGGATTGAGCATGTACATCTTGATGGTGTCGTGGTTGTGGTTCACCACCGGCTACCGCGTCACCGAGACCCGATTATACGTAAAGTGCGGCCCCCTGGACTTCGACGTCCCATTGTCGTCCATTCGCTGTGTGCGCAGTACCTGGAGCCCCCTGGCGTCCGCGGCGTTGTCGTTGCGGCGCCTGGCCATCACTCTGGACAGCGGTGAGAGATTGATGGTCTCACCGAAGGACCGGGAGCGCTTTATTTCCTTGTTGCGCGAGCGGTGTCCCCAGGCATGTTTCAAGGTCTAGTTGGTCATCGGGTCATATGCTGGTTGCTTCGGGACGGACTTGACGGCCTCCACGGATACTGCACCACCGGTAGGAGGCGGCACCTTATAGGGTCTGATCGGCACCTGGCGGTTGTGAAATGGTTTTACCTCCGCCAGGGCGAGAGGGCCATCCGCCGGTAGGTGTGCCGCCGCCCGCGGATGACGAGGCTGTAAGCCAGCACGTTCTCGGGCACGGCCACGCCGGCGTAGCCGGCGTCGCCCAGGTGGTGCAGGTCGAAGCTGCACGCCTTGGCCATCAGGGCGATCTGGCGGATGGTCGCCTCGTCGGCCCCCTCTTGAGAGGTGCCGATGGTCGACATGGCCAGGGCGCCGGCCTCGTGGATGGCCGCCACCCAGGCAGCGGCCCGTTCTACCGTCACCCCCGGCACCGTGCTCGGCGCCGGCAGGGCGACGATATCCACGCCCGCGGCCACCAGGCGGCGTAACGCTGCTTCGTCCACGAAGGATGTCTCGCCCCGCCACGCGCCGGCGCCGTGCATGCGCCCGGCCGCAAGGACCACGTCCTCCGGCCCCAGCGCTTCCCGGATGGCCGCCGCCGCCCGCTCAATACCCTCGGTGGTGACGCCGGTGTGCGGGTTACCCGTCAGCAGGATCCACTGGGCACCCTGCTCCACCGCCCGGCGGGCGTTCTCCGGCGTGGCCCGGCGCCCGGGAGGCACGCGGTCGCTGGGCTCCAGGTTCAACCCCACCGCCCGGCCGGCCAGGCGCGCCAGCACGGCCAAAGGCCCGGCGCCGGGCAGGTCCACGGCGGAGGCGAGCTGGCCGGGATCCGGGAGCCCCGCGATCACGGGATTGTCCACATCGTAGACGTTGGCCAGGATGAGATCGGCGCCGAAGGCGGCCACCAGCTCGGCGTTGGTGACACCATCCACCAGCGGCGGGGCCGTCACCACCACCTCGGCGGCCAGTACACGGCCCTCGCTCCAGGCGATGGCCTCGCGCAGGGCGGTGCCGCGCAGCGCCGTGATCCGGGCCGGAGGCAGTTCCAGCAAGCGCATGCCCTTTCACCCCTGGACCAGTACTCGCAAAAGCGGGTTGCGGCCCGCCTGCACGCCCCCGGACGCCACCACCTCCACCCGCGCCCCCAGCTCGCCCAGGTTGGTCACCAGCACCGGCGACAGGCAAGAGCGGGCCGCGGCGGCCAGCCGCGCCAGGTCCGCTTCCAGGAGCGGCTGGCCTGCCGCCACCCGGTCGCCCACCGCCACGCGCGGCGTGAACACGCCGCCAGCGTGCGCGGAATCGATGCCCACATGGATCAGCAGTTCGAGCCCGTCGTCGGTACGCAGGCCGAGGGCATGGCCGGTGGGGAACAGGGCGGTGATCGTGCCCGCCGCGGGCGCCACGACCCGCCCGTCCGACGGTTCAATGGCCGCGCCGTCGCCCACCATGCGCTGGGCGAAGACCGGATCCGGCACCCGGTCGAGGGGAACGACCGTACCCGTCAGCGGCGCCAGGATCAGCAGGGGGCCGGGGCGCCGGTCGCCGTGGTCCGGCGCCGGCGCCAGCTCCGGCTCCGAGGCCGGCCGCGGTTCCTCCTCCCGGCCGGCCCCGGCACCCGGCCGCGGATCAGCCACGTCCCAGCAGCTCCTTGATCTCGGCTTCGAGGTGCTCGGCACTGGTCCCGAAGACCACCTGGACAGCGCCCCCGCCCAGGCGGACGACGCCCATGGCGCCCTGGCGGCGCAGGGCGGCCTCATCGACCTTAGCAGGATCGGCAAGTACCAGCCGCAGGCGGGTGATGCAGCTCTCCAACTCCCGGATGTTGTCGGCGCCGCCCAGTGCCTCGATCACGGCCCTGGCCTTGTCCGACATGGATCCACCTCCCCGTGCCGCGCTCACGAGCCCGTGCCGCTGGCCGTCGTGGTCTCCTCGCGGCCCGGCGTCGGCAGATTCAGCGCCCGGATCAGCCAGCGGAACAGGGCGTAATACACGACGAAGAATACCACACCGATGGGAATCAGCAGTGCCGGCTTGGTAGCGATGCCCCAGTTCAGTAGGAAGTCGATGAGGCCGGCGGAGAAGGTGAAGCCGTGCTTGATCCCCAGGGCCGTCACGACCGCCAGGGAGATGCCGGACAGCACGGCGTGGATCACGTACAGGACCGGCGTCAGGAACATGAAGGTGAACTCCAGGGGTTCGGTGATGCCGGTCACGAAGGAGGTCAGGGCCGCCGAGAGCAGGATGGCGCGGGCCGAAGCGCGCTGCTCGGGCCTGGCTTCGTGGATCATGGCCAGCGCCACACCTAGCAGGCCGAACATCATGATGGGATACCAGCCCGCCATGAAGATGCCCGCGGTGGGGTCACCGGCGAAGAAGCGCCACATGTCCCCGTGGGCGACGGTGCCGTCGGGCTTGGTGTACTCACCGAAGATGAACCAGACCACGCTGTTGATGACGTGGTGCAGGCCGAAGGGCAGCAGCAGGCGGTTCAGCACGCCGAAGACGAACACGCCCGCGGCGCCGGCACCGATGATCCACTGGGCCACTGCGTTGATGCCGTTCTGCACCGGACCCCAGACATAACCGAAGGCGATACCCAGCACCAGCGCCCAGAAGGCGGTGACCAGGGGGACGAACCGGCGCCCGCCGAAGAAGCCCAGCCATTCCGGCAGCCGGATGTTGTGGTACCGGTTGTACATCCAGGCCGCCAGCCCGCCTATCAGCAGGCCCGCCAGCACGCCCATGTTCAGGTTCTCGTTGATGGTGGTCAGGGTTTTCTGGAAGACCACATAGCCGACCACTCCCGCCAGGCCCGCCACCGCCGCCTGGTTGGTGAAGCCGATGGCGACGCCGATGGCGAACAGCAGCGGCAGGTTGGAGAAGACCGCGTCGCCGGCCTGGGCCATGACCTTGATGTTCAGCAGGTCGGGCTGGCCAAGGCGGAGGAGAATTCCCGCCGCAGGCAAGACGGCGACGGGCGTCATCAGGGCACGGCCGAGTCTCTGCAGGCCGCCCATCACGTTCATCCCAGACACCCCTTCCCTTGTTTTTCCCCACATGTTTTTCCCGCAAAGAAAAACGGAGGTAGCGCGCCGTGCGCGCCCCTCCGGTTCATGCCGGGTCAGCCCCGTTACACACCGGCGGCGGGCGGATCCTGGATGCGGGGTGGTTAATGAACGATCCTCCGGTCTTCTACACTCCAGGTCCCGTGCAATGTCCCGTACAATATGAATACTTCTCTCCCGATGAAGTAATTCCCCGCCTGTCGCGTGGCTCCCTGCCGCGGCCGCGGGCGGGAACCGGCATCGCCGGTCCTCAGACCCGCAGCCGCAGCTTGGCGAGGTGCAGGGCGACGTACCCCAGATCGGAGTCTTCCACCGGCTTGCCCAGCCGGCGGGAAATCTCGGTACCCAGCTCGCGGGCCAGGGCCATGGCCTCGGGAAATTCATCTTCTATTCGGTGCAACAAGGGGTTCGGCGTGGCACCGCCGCGGCTCACCGTATCCAGCAGGTAGCGCAGGTGGGCGGCAAGCCGGGCATAGTCCAGGTCCCCGGGCGGGAGCGGCACGCCCAGCGTGCGGCGTACCCGCTGGATGAGATCGTGAATGAGGGCCGTGTGGCGCACGGACTGGCGGACGGGAACCCGGTGGCG
This sequence comes from Thermaerobacter sp., assembly GCA_036562425.1. Lineage (GTDB taxonomy): Bacteria > Bacillota > Sulfobacillia > Thermaerobacterales > Thermaerobacteraceae > ZC4RG37. Next base: position 6,901 of record DATCKH010000105.1, read on the forward strand.
CGCGGCCTGAAGGTGCAAGGCGACGAAACCGGCTTCGTCCTCGGACAATTCGACGCCGAGGGCATCTCCTATCCGGTGCACGCCCTCCAGGGCGACCTCGAATTCCTCCGGGAACAGCGTGCGAATCTCCGCCAGCAGCGGGTTGGTGAGCGGCTGCCCCTGCCGCGCCCGGTGGATGGCGAACCTGAGGTGATCCAGGAGCGCGGGCACGATGTGAGGGTCCAGCGGTTCACCGAACCGTTCCTGGGCACGGGTGATGAGCTCGTGCACCAGCGCCGGCAGCGGCGCCGGGACGGCCACCGCCGGTTTGGCATCCATGAATTTCGTGCTACCCGTGCCGCCCCGGTGCCGCGGCACCCCGTCCTCTGCCGGGGCCGGTGGGCGGCGTGACCGCCCCGGCAGGTCGGCAGGGCGGAACACGGCTTCGATGCGCGGGTCATCCGCCGGCAACTCCGTCCCGGGACGGGCCCCGTACCCCACGCCCCGTCCCTGGAGGATGACATCCTCCCCGGTGGCGAGGTCCCGAGCCAGCACCACGTTGTTATTGAGGCATTTGGTCACGCGGAAGCGCGTGCCTGGCTCCACGTTCCATCACCAGGCCGCTAGGCCTTGCCCGGCCGCCCCGGGGAAATACGTGGCACCGGGGGTCCCGTCCGCCCCGCCGGTTCAAGGCATGCCGGCGCCACGACTTCCCGCGCTGAGAATCCCCGGACGGGGCGCGCTGCTTCGTTCGCCGGTTCGGGAGAGAATCCTCCTGCCGGTAACGCGACGGAAAGGATGATCCGGTGACGAAACTTATGACATGTCGACGTAGTTCGCCAGAATCGGCGTTATCAAGAAGTCATTTTGTCGAGATTCGTCGGAATTTTTTTCCTGATCCTGTGTAGGTTTTTGCGTGCCCGGGCCGAAGGTTAAGGGCACGGACAAGCCGTTCCGTGGTCCGGCAGGCGGGGGGGCCGCCAAAGTGAGGCAACGCGTAGCATGGCGTCGGATCTCTTGGCGTCATCGCCTGTGGCTGGCGGTAGGCGTGGTGGCCTGCACGTCCGCGGGCGTAGCAGCCGCGATGTTTCGGTGGGGCGACGCGGGCGCCCTCACGGCCCTGACGGTGGCAGGCGTGACGGCGGCGGGCGTCGCCGTGGTGGACCGGCTCGTCCGGGACGTGCACGCGCGGGAGCGGGACCGGGAACTCATGTTGGAGCAGGTCCTGGACGAGCTGAGGTCCCGGGCGACGGCGGTGACCCTGGCCGTGGGGATGTTCCGCCGCCGCTGGGAGGGGCGGGGCTCCGGCGGAGCGCCTCACGAGAAGGCCCAGGAGGTGGTGGGGGATACCACAGGGGGACGGCCTGGCGTGCCCCAGCCCATCGTGGTCGCCGTGCGCGACGAGACGCGGCTGCGGGAACAAGCCCTGGCCACGCTAGAGGCGGAAGCCGAACTCCTGCGGGTTGGGGCCCTGGAACTGGCGGCGTGGCTGCGTTTCGAGGCCGGGCGCGTTGCCGGCGAGCGGGAGCGGGTCGACCTGGCTGCTCTGGCGGAGCGTTGCTCCAGGCGGCTGGCGATGGCGGCCCTCGCCCGGCAGGTGCAACTCCGGTACCGGGGTGCCGCGGGACCGGCGACGGTGGTCCTGGGAGACCGCACGCTGCTGGAACTCCTCTGCCTGACGCTGGTCGCCGCTGCCGTCGACCGGGCGTTGCCCGGAAGCAGCGTTCAAGTCGATGTGTGGAGCGACGGCGGCGGGGTGGGGTTGGAGGTCACCGGGGAGGCGCCGGGCATGCGGCGCGCCGGGGGCCGGGGCTGGCAGCGGCCCGGTACGGCTCCGGAGATCCGCGTCGACCTGGCCCGCCGGATCGCCCGCCTGCACGGCGGTGACTGGTGCGCCATGGCGGACCACCCCCTGCGCTGGCGCGTACTGTTGCCGGCCGCCCACGGGCCCTTCAGCGGTTTCCGGTTGCTGCCCTTTCCGGGCCCGGGCGGGGCGCAAGCTGGCGGGCGCCGGGCAGGGCGACATGCCGCGGTGCGGCCGCCGGCGGTTGGTGCACGTGGCCGGTGCGGTGTCTAGCGCGGCGGCATGCCGGCAGGCCCCCAGGGAGTGGCCTGCCCGCGGCCGCGGGGTGAGGAACCGCGACTGAGGGACAGGCGCGCCACCGGCGCGATGGTGCCCACGGGTGTCGCGGGCGCTAGGGCCTGGAGCGAGGAAGCGGTCAGAGGCGAGACGTTCCGGCCTGGGAAGTCTCGCCTT
>DATCKH010000132.1:0-4373 GCA_036562425.1 Thermaerobacter sp.
TCCTCCGCCCCTCGATTTCCTTGGACACGCTCTTGCGGGATCCTAACCCCAAGAGGAGAGTCCGAGATGAAGCACAAGAAGGTCGAGTTGGTGAAGGAGCGCGGCCGCTGGTCGGCGAAGTCCAAGCGTGATGCGGTGCTGAGGCTGCTGCGCGGCGAGGACTTGGACACGGTGTCGCGGGAGTCGAAGGTCACGGCGGCGAAGCTGACCGAGTGGCGCGAGGCGTTTCTCGCATCGGGCATGGCGGGCCTGAAGGCACGCGAGACCGACGCGCGGGACGAGGAAATCGAACGGCTCAAGGCGGTGCTGGGCGAGATGACGATGCGCTGCGAACTGCAGCGCGACGCGATCCGGAGGTTGAAAGCCGGCCTCCCTTTGGACGAGACGAGGTTGCCGAAATGAGCGCGGCGACGTCGGAGGGGACGGGCCGGGTGTACGGGGTCAGGCGCGTGTGCTCGGCGTGGGAGCTTGCCCGCTCGACGTGGTATGCCCAGGCTGCGGCCACGCGGCCGGACCGTGCCCCGCCGGCCAAGCGCGGCCCGAAGACGGCGCTCAGTGACGAGGCGCTGGTGGCGGCGATCCGGGCCGTGCTGGCGGTGAGCCCGTTCACCGGCGAGGGCTACCGCAAGGTGTGGGCGAAGCTGCGGGCCGAGGGCATCCGTAGCGGCAAGTCGCGGGTGCTGCGGCTGATGGGCGCGCACGGCCTGCTGGCGCCGCAACGCGGCGGCGGCCCGCGGGGACCGCGGGCGCACGAGGGGACGATTCTCACCGAGGCGCCGGACCTGATGTGGGGGACGGACTTCTCGACGACGGTCACGCTGCGGGAGGGTACGGCGGCGGTGTTCATCGCGGTCGACCATTGCACGGCCGAGCTGGTGGGCGTGCATGCGGCGGCCCGTGCGACGCGCTGGGAGGCACTGGAGCCGATCCGGCAGGGGGTGCGGGAGCGCTTCGGGCGGATCGGCGCGAAGGTCGCCAGCGGGCTGCGGTTGCGCCATGACCACGGGACGCAGTACATGGCCGACGATTTCCAGCAGGAGCTCGCGTTCCTGGGGATTGCGTCGAGCCCGTCGTTTGTCCGCGCCCCGGAGGGCAACGGGTGCGCCGAGCGGATGATCCGCACGCTGAAGGAGCAGTTGCTGTGGGTGCGGACGTTCGAGACCGTGGAGGAGCTGCGCCAGGCGCTGCTGGCGTGGCAGAAGGTGTACAACGAGCACTGGATGGTGGGCCGGCACGGCCACCGCAGCCCGGCACAGGTGCGCCGGGATCACCACGCCGCGATGCAGCGCATGGCGGCGTGAATTACGCCCTCAGGCGTGTCCAGGAAATCGGGAGCGGTTCACGCCATTGCTTGTCAATAACGTGATCTTGCCAGGACAACGCTATCACAGACGGATCACGTTATCGTGGCAAGATCACACTATTGCTTGTCAACAACGTGATCTTGCCCGGACAACGCTATCACAGACGAATCGCGTTATCGTGGATTGCGTTATTCGCTCTTGATAACGCTATAAATCACGAATAACGCTATAGGGAATAGCGTTATTCGCCAGCAATAGCGTTATTCAGTCGAAACAACGCTATCGCTGGCGCAGCGAGCCCCGGCGCGTCGCGCTCCACCCCTGGCCTTCCTAGGCGGCACCAGCTCGCCCTTGGCTGATCGGCGCGCGTAAGCAAATGGTTGCGCGCCCATGAGCGGATTTCTCCTCCGCACAGATAAACCTTTCATTATTGGCGGTTGTCTTCGCAGAAGGGACTACGTTATTGTCCGAATGTGCCTTTACAGGCGGCCTTACGCCCCGATTTTTCCAGTTCTGTCAATGGGTTAGGAGGAGGATGTGGTGGAGCAGGATTTGGTGGATTCCGAGGCCAGGGGCCAGGGTGGGCGGCAGGCCGTCGGCTACCTGCGCGGCCGGGGAGGGCGGGCTACGGTGGTGGCCGAGGAGGCGAAGGCCGAGTGGCGGGAGGTGTTTGCCGAGCTTCGCCGCCGGGTGGATGCGCTTGAGGCCTCGGTGATGGAGGCCGAGGGGGTGATGGAGGGCGTGGCGCGCGCCCTGAACCGCGCGCAGCCGCCGATGTGGCGTCGGGTGCTGGTACGGTGGTGGCGGGTGCAGACCGGCGGTGTGCGTGCGCCGGTGCTGGTGCGCGAGGTGGCCGGGGCCCGGGGGGCGGTGAAGTTGGAGCAGGTGGGGCGGGGTGTGAAGCTGCGGGCGGATCGCGGCTTCGGGCTGTGCGCTGACCTGGCGCGCCGGGCCGTGGCTGGGTACTGGGCGGTCGCCGGGGTGCGGCGCGAGATGGCCGAGGCTGTGTCCGACCTGCTGCGGGTGACGGGCCGGGCTGAGCGCGCGGCGGCACGCTGGAGCCGGGTCTTGGGCCGGGAGGCCGATGCAATGGCCGAGGCGCACCGGGAGGCTGTGGCGCGGCTGCGGGCGGTGGGCTATGCCGTGGGCGAGGCCGAGGGGGCCGAGGACGGGGTGGCGGGCGAAGTCTAGCGCGCCGGCTGCATAAATGGTTACGCAGCCCGGCGACTTGATGGGCTGGCTGCGTAAATGGTTACGTTCCCGGCCGGGCGCGGGGCGCTGCATAAATGGTTACGCATGGTGCGCGAAACGCATAAATGGTTATGCTTGCGGCGTTGGCGCGCGCAAATGGTTGCGCGTGGCGAACAGCGGAGTACGATGGCGTAAATGGTCGGCCCTGAAGAATCCGCCTCTCATCCCCGTGCGGGTACCGTTGGCTGCGATCCAGCCGTGATGAGCGAAATCAACGCCCCCAGCATCCAGGCACAAAAAGCCGCGATCCAGCGCATCAGCCAGCGCAGGTTGTAGCCCGCCGCGCACAGGACCGCGTGCATGGCGTCCCCTTGCGCGCCCTTCAGCCAGCAGCGGCGCAGGCCACAGTCGTCCTTGACGTGGCCGATGATCGGTTCGATCGCCTGGCGACGCTTCACCCAGCGCCATTGGCTTCGGGTCAGGCGCTTGGGCTTGCCTCGATGCAGGATCTCCACGCCCGCCACTTCGCGGCCCCGGTAGCCAAGATCCACAATCGCCACCTTCGGCTTGCAGCCGCTCACGATCTCGGCCTGCTCCAACTGCTCGGCCAGCGTGTCGCCGTCGTACGGATTGCCGGGAAAACTGCGGGCCCCGACGATCAAGCCCTGCCTGGCGGTCACCGCCAGGCCGACCTTCACCCCGAACTCGTACGGCTGTCGCGACTTCCCCTTGCCTATGCACTCCACCTCCGGGGCATGCAATGCGTACAGCTTGCCCTTGTCCTTCGGACGCTGCGCATGCAGCCGCTTGGCGCGATCCAGCCACGTCCCAAGTGCCGCTTTGGCCGCCTCTCCGGCATCGGCCAGCTTGCGTTCGATGTCGCGAATCACCCGGCCCAGTACCGTGCGCTGGCGACGCAGCACACGGCGCATCCGCTTGAACTGCTTGGCGTGTGCATAGCCGCCAGCACGGCGACGGAGCGTGGGCCCTTCCCGTTCGTAGCTCTGCCGCAGCGCAATGCCGTGGCGCTTGGCCAGGAGCACCAGCTTGCGGCGGCCCGCCTCCAATAGTCGGCTGTCGGTCGGGTACGCCACCGCCTTCTCCTGCACGGTGCTGTCCACGATCACCCGTTCCAGGTCCCGTGCCTTCACCGCCTTCATCGAGCGCGCAGCGGCAATCGTCTGGGCCAGCAACTCCTCCATGCCCGCCTCGCCCAGACGCTTGCGCCAGCGCACCAGCGAACTGGGGTCGCACGGCAGCCGGGTCTGGAAGAATTCCTCGCCGGTGAAGAACTGCCAGTACGGGTTCTCCAGCCAACGCTCGCACACCGCCTCGTCCGACAGGTCGTAGGCATGTTTGAGGTAGAGCAGACCGGCCATCAGCCGAACCGGCAACGCCGGTCGCCCGCCGCCGCTCACGGTGGGCGCGGGCAACGTGCACGAAAGTGCTTCCTCCAGCGCCGTCCAGGGCATGCGGCAGGCCAGCTGGGCCAGCGGATGACGCAGGTCGATCTGGGTTTCCAGGCGGGCCCGGAACAAGTCATCGGGACGGACCGTCGGGTCCTCGGCGGGCGTCGAGCGGCGGCGCATCGGGTATCCGAATCTGCAAGGAATCGCGGGGGAGATTATCCGTTCCCGGCAAACTCAACACGACCCCTCGGCGCCACAGGCCGCATGGCTGCTGGCTATGAGGGGTTCTTCAGGGCCGACTACCGAGTGTACAAGGCGATGAAGCTCAATCTGCGCCGCAAGGCCAAGCAGCGGCTGCCCAAGCGCGAACGCGTACCGCTCTACGTTCCCCTGCTGCCCGATGCCGTCTGGTCAGCGGATTTCATGGCCGACGCGCTGGCGTGTGGCCGCCGCTTCCGGACCTTCAACG
>DATCKH010000161.1:0-2785 GCA_036562425.1 Thermaerobacter sp.
ACCTTGCCCGCGATCCAACCCGCATGGATCACGGTAAACCGCGTCTTGTCGCCCACGGCCTCCATTTCGAAGGTCACGTGCCAGTCATCACCCCACGTGAAAGCTAGGCGATGGGGAGGATCGATCTCCGTGACCTTGCAGCGGGAGGTGCCGAAGGGGGCCTGCAAGGTGAACGCATGGCCGGTCTCGGGATGCAGGTCGTTGGGCATGAACCAGGCGGCCAGTCCCTCGCTGGTCGCTACGGCCTGCCACACCTTCTCGATGGGGGCGTTCAGAAGGATCGTGTGCCGAAGTTCGGGAAGTGTGCCTCGCTGGCTTTCGGGCATGTTCCACGCCTCCTTCGCCCTCGCAATATGAAACCATTTGGTTTCATTCAAGCGGGCCACGGGGTGGCGGCCATGCCGGCCAGGGGGGAGACGGTGGGAGGTGAGGGGCGTGACGAGCTGTACCCTGCGCCTGCGCGTGCGCTACGGCGAGACCGACCGCATGGGGCGGGCTTACTATGCCAGCTACTTCGACTGGTTCACCGAGGGACGAACCGAGCTGATCCGGCGCTTCGGTCTCACCTACCGCGAGCTGGAGGACCAGGGCGTGTTCCTCCCGGTCCTGGAAGCCGCCTGCCGCTACCTGCGCCCGGTGGACTATGACGACGAGCTGGAACTGGTCGTGGAACTGCGCCAGTTGACCCCCACCCGCATGGACTTCGCCTACCGGTTGCGCAACGCCGAGGGGCAGGCCGTGGCGGAGGGCGAGACGCGGCATGCCTTCATCGACGGGCGGGGCCGGCCCATCAACCTGCGCAAGGCCCGGCCGGACCTGTGGGAGCGCCTGGCGGCGCTGGCGGCGCCGGCATGAGCCCGCACGGCCGTGGCGTCGAGGGGATCGCGGCCGAGCTCGGGCGCCTGGCGGCGTCGGATCCCTCGCTGGCCGGGCTGCCGGAGCGCCTGGCGCCGCTGCTGGAACTGCTGGCCCAGGTGGAGGCCGGGGCCACCCTGGACGTCTGGATCGAGTTCGGGGGCGGGCACGTGGTCGTGGCCGACGTGGCCGCGGAGCACCGGGGGATCGTCCGTGACGCTGCCGGCCCGGGCCTGGGCCTGGAGGGGACCGGCGGTGAGCTGGTGGTGTTGCTCCACCACATCGAAAGCGTGCGGCGGGACCACCATACCGGTGGCGTCCGCGTGCTGCTGGCTACGGGCGAGTCCCTGTGGTTCCGGGTCGTGCGGCCGGGCCACAGCGGGCTGTCCCGGCCGCCGCGACCTTCCCGAGCGTAGGCACCTCGGTGGCGCCGTGCGTAACTTTCCGGCGGCACCTTTTCCTGTTATCGTGGGAACGGTGCAACTATCACGGCGAGGTGATCCCTCCATGCCCCTGGTGACCGGTATCGAGCTGTTGCAGGACGCCCAGCGGCGCGGCTACGCCGTCGGCGCCTTCAACGTCAACAATATGGAGATCATCCAGGCGATCATCGCCGCCGCGGAGGAGGAGCGCTCGCCCGTTATCCTGCAGGCGAGCCAGGGCGCCATCAAGTACGCGGGTATCCGTTACATCCGGGCGCTGGTCATGGCCGCGGCTGAAGAGGCCAGGGTCCCCGTCTGCCTGCACCTGGACCACGGGCCCAGTTTCGAGCAGGTCATGGAGTGCCTGCGCTACGGCTTCACCTCGGTGATGTTCGACGGTTCGCACCTTCCCTATGAGGAGAACGTCCGCCTGACGGCCAAGGCGGTGGAGGCCGCCCACGCCGTCGGCGTCTCCGTGGAGGGCGAGCTGGGCAAGATCGGCGGCGTCGAGGAAGACATCCGCGTCGAGGACTGGGACATGGTGCTGACCGACCCCGAGACGGTACCCGATTTCGTCGAGCGCACGGGCGTCGACTACCTGGCGGTGGCCATCGGCACCAAGCACGGCTTCTACAAGGGCGAACCGAAGCTGGACTTCCAGCGGCTGGCGCGCATCCACGAGCTGATGCCCAACCTGCCCCTGGTGCTTCACGGCGGCAGCGGGATCCCGGAGGAACACATCCGGCGGGCCATCCCCCTCGGTGTCCGCAAGATCAACATCGATACCGAGCTGCGGGCGGCCTTCGTCGGCAAGGCGCGGGAGATCATGGAGGCCAAGCCCGAGGAGATCGATCCCCGCAAGATCCTGGGTCCGGCGCGCGAGGCCATGAAGGAAAAGGTCAAGGAGAAGATGCGGCTCTTCGGTTCGTCGGGCAAGGCGTGACCGGCGGGAGGCCCCTGCGTACGGAGGAACCGTCCACGGGCGGACCAGCGTTCCACCCGCGGAGGAACCGCGCAGGGCAGGAGGTAGCCCTCCACACACGGGGCCACAACCCACACGGAGCCACAGCGCAGCAAGCGGGAACCGGCCGGCGAAGCCACTGGCAGCGGAGGAACGGGCAAACGGGGGAACGGACATGGAACGAGAGCTCACGCTGGAGCTCGTGCGCGTCACGGAGGCCGCGGCCCTGGCCGCGGCCCGCTGGATGGGCCGCGGTGACAAGAACGCCGCCGACGGGGCGGCCGTGGATGCCATGCGGGCGGTGTTCGACACCGTGGACATCCGCGGCACCGTGGTGATCGGCGAGGGCGAGATGGACGAGGCACCGATGCTCTACATCGGCGAGCGCGTGGGTAGCGGCGAGGGGCCCGAGGTGGACGTGGCGGTGGATCCCCTGGAGGGGACGAACCTGGTGGCCAAGGGCCTGCCGGGCGCCATCGCCGTCCTGGCCGTGGCACCGCGGGGCTGCCTGCTGCACGCGCCCGACATGTACATGGAGAAGATCGCC
>DATCKH010000170.1:0-4940 GCA_036562425.1 Thermaerobacter sp.
TGCAGGCAGCCACCCAGATCAGCGAGCAGACGCTGGTCTTCGTGCCCAAGATCGTCGCCGCGCTGGTAGCGCTGGCCCTGTTCGGGCCCTGGATGCTGGCCACCCTGGTGCGCTTCACGGCGCGCCTTTACGAGCAGATCCCGCAGTTCATCCGGTAATGGCGGCAACGGGGGACGGAGACGGAGGCGGAGACGGAGGTAGGGGCATGGATCTCGCCGCGGTCGCGACCATGGAACTGCACCGGTTCCTGCTCTGCCTGGGGAGGACCAGCGGGCTGGTGGCCGCCGCGCCCGCCCTGGGGGGCCGGTTCGTCCCGGTGTCCCTGCGGGCCTTGCTGGCCGTGGCTCTGGCGCTGGTGGTGTTCCCCCTGGTTCCCCGCGGGCCGGTACCGGGGGATGCGGGCGCCTACGCCCTGGCCCTCCTGGCGGAAGTGGCGGTGGGCCTGGCACTGGGGCTGCTCTCGGCGCTGGTCTTCGCCGCCGCCCAGACGGCCGGCGAGCTGCTGGACCTGGAGACGGGCTTCGGCGTCAGCGGAGCCTTCGACCCGCTCCTCAGCCAGCCGGTGCCCTTGCTGGGCAACCTGCTCAACCTGGTGATGCTCCTGGTGTTCCTGGGCGTGGACGGGCATCACCTGCTGATCCGGGCGCTGGTCCTCAGCTTCCGGCGCATCCCGCCGGCAGGCGCCAGCCTGGTGGGGGCGGCGCCGGTGTGGGTCGACATGGCGGGCTGGATGCTGGTGACCGCGCTGCTGCTGGCTCTGCCGGTCCTCGGCGTCCTGTTCATGGTGACGCTGGCCCTGTCCCTGCTGGCGCGGGCGGTGCCCCAGATGAACGTGTTCTTCACGGGCCTGCCGGTCAAGATCGCCGCCGGCCTGCTGCTCCTGGCCATGGCCCTGCCCGCCCTGGCCGGGGTCATGGGCGGGGCCGTGGCGGAGCTGGGCGAGGGGCTGGCCCGGCTGGTGGAGGGGATGGCTCCGTGAGGGACCGGCCCGGGCCGCGGCGGCGGGTGTTGCTGCAGCTCTTCGCGCAGGAAAAGGTGCTGCCGCCGACGCCGCGGCGCCTGCGGGAGGCGCGCCGCCGGGGCGAGGTGGCCCGCAGCCAGGATCTGCTGGCCGCCCTCTCGCTGCTGGTGGTGGGCGGCGCCGCGGCCGCCCTGGTGCCCGCCGCCGCGGCAGCCCTCGGTCGCACCGCCACTCGCTTCTGGTCGCGGCCGCCGGCCGGGGACTGGACCGTGGCCGATGCCGCCCGGATCCTGCGGGAGGCGGCGGTGGGTGGGATAGGGGCGGCGGCGCCACTGGCGCTGCTGGCCTGGGGCGTGATCCTGGTGGCGGGCGCCGCCCAGACCGGGCTCGTCTTCACCGCGGTGCCCCTGGCGCCGCGCCTGGACCGCCTGGACCCGGTGGCGGGGTTGCGGCGCCTCTGGTCCCGGCGGGCGCTGGTGGAACTGCTCAAGGCCCTGATCAAGGTGGCGGTCATGGGCGGCGTGCTGGCCCGGGGGGTGCTGGCGGCCCGGGAGGCGCTGCTGGCGTCGGTAGGCGCCCCGGCGGCAGCCGTCCTGCTGGAGGCCGCGGGATGGGCGCGGCGCCTGCTCCTGTGGGGGGCGGAGGCGTACCTGGCGGTGGCGGTGCTGGATTACGCCTACCAGCGCTGGGAGCATCAGCAGGCGCTGCGCATGTCGCTCCAGGAGTGGAAGCAGGACCACAGGGAGACCGAGGGCGATCCGCTCCTGAAACAGCGGCTGCGGCAGCGCCAGCGCCAGCTGGCGCGGCAGCGCATGCTGCACGAGGTGCCGCGGGCGGACGTGGTGGTCACCAACCCCACCCGCTACGCCGTCGCCCTCCGCTACGACCCGGCCACCATGGCGGCCCCGGTGGTGGTGGCCAAGGGCCGGGGGACCCTGGCGACCCGCATCCGGGCCCTGGCGGAGGAGCACGGCGTGCCCATCATGGAAGAACCGCCCCTGGCCCGCGCCCTCTACCAGGCAGTGGAGGTGGGCCAGGAGATCCCCGAGGAACTGTACGCCGCCGTGGCCGAGGTCCTGGCCTTCGTCTGGCGGCTCAGGGGGTACGCGGTACCGGCGGCGGGGCCGCAGCCCGCGCCTGCGGCGGGTCCCGAGGCAGCGCGGGCGAGGGGTCCGCAGGCGGCCCCGGTGGCGGGTCCGCATGCCGTGCGGGCGAGGGGGTCGCAGCCCGCGCCGGTGGCGGATCCGCGCGGCACACCGGTGGCGGGCCCCCGGGTAACGCCGGGGCCCGGGCCGCGTGACGTGGGAGGTGACGGGGCTTGGCAAGGCAGGTGAGCGGCACGGGTTCCGCGCTCCTGGGGCGCCTGGCCGCCTCCGCGGACACCGCGATGGCGGCGCTGGTGGTCACCGTGGTGGTCATGATGGTGGTCCCCCTGCCGGCGCCGGTGCTGGACGTGCTGATCGCGGCCAACCTGACCTTCGCGCTGGTGGTCTTGCTCATGACCATGTACACCCATGAGCCGCTGGAGATCGCGGTCTTCCCCTCCCTGCTCCTGCTGGCCACGCTCTTCCGCCTGGCCCTGAACGTCTCCTCCACGCGGCTCATCCTGCTCCAGGGTGACGCCGGGGCCATCATCCGCCAGTTCGGCCACTTCGTGGTGGGAGGCGATCTGGTGGTCGGCCTGGTGGTGTTCTTCATCCTGGTGGTGATACAGTTCGTGGTCATCACCCGGGGTGCCGAGCGCGTCGCCGAGGTGGCCGCCCGGTTCACCCTCGACGCCCTGCCAGGCAAGCAGATGAGCATCGACGCGGACCTGTCGGCGGGCCTGATCGACGAGCAGGAGGCCCGGGCCCGGCGGCAGCGGGTGGCGCGGGAGGCCGACTTCTACGGGGCCATGGACGGTGCCAGCAAGTTCGTCAAGGGCGACGCCATCGCCGGGGTGATCATCACCTTCATCAACCTGGCAGGCGGCATTCTCATCGGCGTCCTGCGGGACGGCCGGCCCCTGGCCGAGGCCGTGGAGATGTACTCCCTGCTGACGGTGGGCGACGCCCTGGTCGCCCAAATCCCGGCCCTGCTGCTGGCCACCGCCACGGGCATCGTGGTCACCCGGGCGGCCGGGGAGGACAACCTGGGCGGCGAACTGCGCCAGCAGGTGTTCTCCAATCCCCGGGTGCTGCAGATCGCTGCCGGCTTCCTGACCCTGCTGGCACTGGTGCCGGGGCTGCCCAAAGTGCCCTTCCTGGTCCTGGCGGCGGTCGCCCTGGCGGGCGCCACGGGCCTGCGGCGCCGGGAGCGCCGGCAAGCGGCGGAGGAAGCCGCCCGCTCCGCGGAGGCGGAGCGGGCGGCCCGGGCCCAGGCGGAGCCGGCCGCCGCCGTCCAGGTGGACCCCATCGAGATCGAGCTGGGCTACGGCCTCCTGGGGCTGGCGGACGAGTCGCGGGGCGGCGATCTCCTGGCGCGCGTGGCGGCCATCCGCCGCCAGCTGGCCCAGGACCTGGGCATCGTGGTGCCCCTGGTGCGGGTACGGGACAACATGCTGCTGGACAGCCACACCTATGTCATCCGCCTGCGCGGCGCCGAAGCCGGCCGCGGGCAACTGATGCCCGATCACTACCTGGCCATGGCCACCGGTCTCGAGACGGAGCCCGTGGAGGGCATCGAGACGGTGGAACCGGCCTTCGGCCTGCCCGCCCTGTGGATCACCCCCGGGGACCGGGAGCGGGCCGAGCTGGCCGGCTACACCGTCGTGGATCCTACCTCGGTCCTGGCCACGCACCTGTCGGAGCTCCTGCGCCGCCACGCCCACCGCCTGCTGACCCGCCAGGACACGCGCCAGCTCCTGGATGCGGTCCGGGAGACCGCGCCGGCGCTGGTGGAGGAACTGCTCCAGCACCTCAGCCTGGGCGAGGTGCAGAAGGTGCTGCAGAACCTGCTGCGGGAGGGCGTGCCCATCCGTGACCTGATCACCATCGGCGAGGCGCTGGCCGACCACGCCCCGTCCACCCGGGACGTGGACCTGCTGACGGAGTACGTGCGGCACGAGCTGGCGCCCCAGATCTCGGAACGGTTGCCGGTACGGGACGGCCGCCTGCGGGTGATCACCATCGACGCGGCCGTCGAGCAGGCCATCCGGGATTCCCTCCAGCAGGGGCCCGGTGGCAGCCACCCGGCGCCGCCTCCCGACTGGCTGGGACGGCTGCTGCGGGCCGCCCAGGCGGAGGTGCGCCGGGTGGCCACCCAGGGCATCGAGCCGGTGGTGTTGTGCGCGCCCGTGATCCGCCTGCACCTGTACCGGCTGCTGGAGTCGGCGGTACCGAACCTGACGGTGGTTTCTTATAACGAGCTTGTCCCGCACCTGCAGGTGGAGACGGTCGGGGTGATCCGGGTGTGAAGATCAAGCGCTTCCGGGCGCCCGACATGCGGTCGGTGCTGCAACAGATCCGGTCGGAAATCGGCGACGACGCGGTGATCCTGGCCACCCGGCGAGTGCGCGAGGGAGGCTGGCGGACGGTCTTCGGGCTGTTCGGCCGGCCCCTGGTGGAGGTGACGGTCGCCTGGGACGACGGGCCGGACCCGGCTCGCACGCCCCGGCCACGGGTCCCCGGGGCCCGGGCACGAGCCCGCGGCTACCGCCTGGATGTCACCGTCGGGCGAGAGCCCCTGAAGCCCCCCGCCGGGCAGCAGGACGGCCGTTCCCCCCGGGAGGCGGGCACGCCCGCGGCTGCTCCGGCGGGCGGCGGGGAGCCCGGCAGCACGTTCCCCTCCGGTAGCGGCGAGGGCGGGGGCCGTTCCCCCGCGGGCGGCCCGGGGGGCGCGGCGGCGGGGGCCGCCGCCGCACCCGGCGGGCTGCCCCCCCTCCGTCTCGCCGGCGCGCCACCGCTGGCGGGGGTCGTGGTGGCCATCGGCCCGACGGGGGCGGGAAAGACGACCACCCTGGCCAAGCTGGCCGCCCACGCCACCCTGGAGCGGGGCCTGC
>DATCKH010000181.1:0-2866 GCA_036562425.1 Thermaerobacter sp.
CTCCTGGGCCGCCTGGACCAGGGCGACGATCCGGGCCAGCATCGTGTTGCCGGGCTCCTTGGTGACCTCCACCTCCAGCACGCCGAACTGGTTCAGCGTGCCGGCGAAGACCTCATCACCGGGCTGCTTGGGCACGGGCACGGACTCGCCCGTGATGGGAGCCTGGTCCACGGTGGATCGCCCCGAGACCACGCGGCCGTCGATGGGAATCCGCTCGCCGGCGCGGACGACGATGCGGTCGCCCACGCGGAGTTGCTCGACGGGCACTTCCTCCAGCTCGCCACCCCCATCCGCACGCCGGCGATGGGCCGTCTCCGGGGTCAGGTGCATCAGCGCCCGGATGGCCTGCCGCGTCCGGTCCATGGCGTAGGACTGCAAGGCGTTACTCAAGGAGAAAAGGAAGAGCAGCGTCGCGCCTTCCTCCCAGGCGCCGATGGCGGCAGCCCCCAGCGCGGCCAGCACCATGAGCAGGTCGACGTCAATGACACGCTCCCGCAGCGCCTGCAGGCCGGACAGCGCCGCCGGTGTCCCGCCGGCCAGGTAGCTGATGATGTACAGGCCAAGGGACACGCCGGCCGGTAGCCCGGCTCGCTCGGCCAGCCAGCCCGCCACCAGGGCGACCAGCGTGACGGCGGTCAGGATGGCCAGGTGGTTGTGCTCCCGCGACTCCGGTTCCGCTTCCCCGCGCTGGACCCGCCGCTCCCCAGGACGCGCCGTCTGAACGCTCGCCGCGCCCGTGGAGCCGGGCCTCCCCGCGCCGCACGGTTGGGCCCGCGGCTCGCAGGTGGTCCCGGGATCGTGTCTGTTTGCGACCCGCCCGGGTTCGACCATGAGCTTCCCTCCTTGTGCCGTGCTCGCCAGCGTGCTCGTTGCTGGGCTGCCTGCCGGGTGTGCCCTTGCTCTTTCAGATCCGGCCCTTGGGGCACCGCCGCGCGGGGCTGCCGCCCCGCACCGGCACGGCGGCCGGAAGACCTGCCGGAGAAAATGCAATTGAGAATGAACCGCGTTTGCATTTTTTGATATGGGATCTAACTTTGTAATCAATATAGATAGCAGGCGACAAGTGTGTCAAGGCCGCATGCGGCGTGGCGCAGCGGCGTAAGGGGGGCCGGGCCGTGCCGGCCCCTGGGGCGCCCGCGGCGACCGCCCGCCGGGCGCCCCAGGGCAGACGGGGCGGCACCGCCCGGGCAGGGCGCAGGTCAAAGGAGTGCGTGGCGGCGGCGAGAAACACGCATGGTGTGGACAAAGACCGGTGGCGGGGAAACCACGGGTGGGGAGGAACCGGCAGGACGGGCAAGGGTGATGCGGGCCGGCGACGGGCTCAGGACCGCCGCCGGCGTAGCTCATACAGGATGGCACCGAGGGCGAGCCCGCTCAACCCCAGCGCCGTGGCGGTGACCAGCACGAGGGGCGCCCGGAGCCATACCGTGTGCACCGTCTCCAGCTCCCAGATCAGCAGGGCCAGCAGGACGGCGGCCAGCAGTGCGGCGCCGGCCGCCGCCGCGCGGGCGGTGCGGCCGGGGAGCCGTTCCAGCCAGAGATGCCAGCGGTGGACTCGAGCAGTGTTGGAGCCCATGTCACGTCACCTGTCCTTCCCTGGCTTGAGCGCCTGGCCTGGCGCCAGCGCTCGCCGGGCACCGGAGCGCCCGGCCGTCAACGCCATCGTAGCACAGCGCGGACCCGACCGTGGCCTGTCGTGTACTTTTGCAGGGTGCCCGGAGACGCTCCGCCGCCGCTTGCCGCGTTGGGGAGAGGAACCGGCCCCGCCGGGCTGAGGGGAGGATCCGGCAATGAAGGGCCTGGGCACGCTCATCAACGTCGCCACCGTGCTGGCCGGCTCCGGCCTTGGCCTCGCGCTGGGCTCACGCCTGCCCGCGCGGGCCAGGGAAACCCTGACGGCCGGCCTGGGTGTCGTCACCGTGCTGGTCGCGCTGGACATGGCCCGCGCCACTTCCAACATCCTGATCGTCCTCGGCAGCGTGCTTCTGGGCGGGCTGGTGGGGGATCGCTTGCGGCTGGAGGAACGGCTGGAGAGCCTCGGGCGCCGTCTGGAAGGCCTGGTTGCGGGCCGCGGCAACCGGAAGGGGGCCCCCGCGCCGGCACCGGGCGACGGCGCGGCCCGGCCGCGGGAGGTAGCTGCGGCAGGAAGTGCCCCGGCGGGCGAGGCCACTGGAGAGGGCGTCCCGGCCGGGGTGAGGGCCGGGGACGCGGCCGGCGTCCCGGCGGGCGGGGCCCAGGGCCGGATCGCCCGCGGTTTCGTGGCCGCCAGCCTGCTCTACTGCGTCGGTCCCATGACCGTGCTGGGTTCCCTGCAGGATGGGCTCACGGGAGATTTCCAGCTCCTGGCCGTCAAGGCCGCCCTGGACGGGTTCGCCTCCATCGCCCTGGCCTCGACGCTGGGCGCCGGGGTGGCGCTGTCGGCGGTGACGGTGCTGGTGGTCCAGGGGGCGCTGACGCTGCTGGCCGGTGTCGCCAGCGGCTGGCTGACGGGGCCCGCCCTCAGCGAGCTCACGGCCACCGGCGGTGCGCTGGTCCTGATGATCGGGCTCTCCCTTCTGGAGATCAAGCGGCTCCCGGTGGCCAACTTCCTGCCCGCCCTGATCTTCGCCCCGCTGCTCGCCTGGCTGGCGCAAAGATTTTGAAGCAGTCCTGCCAAAGTGTCCGCCTTCACGGGGATTTCCGCCCGCCGGGTCCCGTGTCCCGCAAGGTATCAACCCGTGCCGGTGACGCGTAGGGTGTAGGAGCCATCGCGCCGTGACCGGTGCCCTTCCCTGCCCGGCCGCCCGCGGCCGCGCCGGGGTGGCGCGGGGGTACCGGCGGCCCGGGCGGACGCGAAGGAGGGATCATGCCCATGGCCGAGCACGAT
>DATCKH010000182.1:0-5356 GCA_036562425.1 Thermaerobacter sp.
AGGGATGAGCGCATACGGCAAGCCATCGTAGACGCATACCGGCACGGGTGGTCCGCCGCAACCGACGACCTACCCGAACGCTGGTATCCCCGCTCTGGCGTCGGCCGGGCTGCGCGGCGGGCGCGAGAAGCCATCCCGAACGTGGCGGTGGTGGAGCGCCTGGCAGCCGCGGTGCACCAGGACATAGGACGGCTTGACTCCAACATCCTCCGCGCCCCCATAGACGCCTACCGCGCCATCCAAGCCACCACCGCAGCCAGGATCGCGACCATCGAGAGCCGGAGGCAAGCCGCGCAAGCCGCGTGGCAAGCCCTGGTAGACCGGGGGATCGTGGACTTCCGTGACCGCTCCGGCCGCCGCTGGCGGTTGAGCAGCTACGTGGAGATGGCCTCCCGTACCAATATCGCCCGCGCCGCGACACAGGCTCAAACCGACCGGCTGGCCAGCATCGGCCACGACCTTGTGATCGTGTCCAACGCGCCCCAGGAGTGCAAACTCTGCCGCCCCTGGGAGGGGCAGGTGCTGGCGTTGCGCGGCCCCGCGGGGCGGCGCGAGGTAGAGCACGCCACCACAGGCACCAAAATGATCATCGACGTGGTGGCGACGCTTGACGAGGCACGCCGCCGCGGACTCCAGCACCCGAACTGCCGGCACAGCATCAGCGTCTACCTTCCTGGCGTCACGCGGCAGCCAACCCGCACCGCGGACCCGGACGGTGACGCAGCACGCCAGCGTCAACGCGCGATCGAACGGCAAATCCGCCGGTGGAAAGAGCGTGAAGCGGCAGCGCTAACCGATGAGGCCAAGCGTGCCGCACGCCGCAAGATCCGCGATTGGCAGGCGCGGATGCGGCAGCATCTCGCAGACCACCCCGACCTGAAGCGGTTGCGCTACCGCGAACAGGTCGGCGCGGGAAACATCCCGCCAGGCGGGCGCGCGCCCGGCGGCCCCGCGGGCGTCCTAACCCCGCCCGAGCAACTCGCCATCTAGCGGCACCACGCGCGTACAGCTTTGATCACTCGCCGGGCTTGGGCCGCGTCGATTCGCGCATCACCGCCGGACAGCGCGCGCACGGTGTACCTGGTGATGTTCCCCCGGCCTTCGGGGTTGAGGAGCCTGTCGCAAACGGCGCGGCCGCGGCGGATCGCGCGCTCCTCGTGAACCGCTAGACCAGGGTCGATCTCCTCCAGCGCTGCTAGATAGGCGGCGCGCTGCGCAGCATCGGGAGTAGGCACCGGGCGGCGCTCACCCACAGCGGCTGCTGCGCCCGGCGTCCGCGGCGTAGCCGAGACAACAGCCCGGCTGTCTCGCCCGGCCGCGTCCTCGCCGTCGGTGATGATCCCGATGAATACCGCGCCAGCGAACACAGCCCCAGCCGCCATGCCGATTACGGCGAGCGGATTACGCCGACGAGAGTGGAGCGGCTGGGGGGAGGTGTAGGGCGGCGGCAGCTGCTGATACCTGTTTCGCGTCTCGTACATAGGCTTGTGCATAAGCCCACAGATTACAACAACCCGGAAGATCGTTTGCTGGAATCCGCCGGGGGGACAAAGCCGCCAGGCGCGGCCCCTTCCCCCGGCTTCCCCATACCCATCCCGGCTAGACGCCGGGACAACTATGCACCCTGGGAGGGCCTGCATGCGTCTCGTTACCCCTTTGCCGACGACGCCGGGAGCGATCATCGGCTACCACACCGACGGACGCCCTATCCGCCTCATCGGCGGAGGCTCTGAAGACGCCACGTCTGATTCACCGCCCGACGGGCAGACCGGCATGCCGCAGGACGGCACGCCTCACCCGGAGGAGGACAAGCGGCAGGCACACGCCGATGAGGACCCCGCTGCCACTATCGCACGCCTCGAACGCGAGGTGCGGGAAGCACGGGCCGAAGCTGCTAAGACCCGGGTCAACGCGAAAACCCAGGCCGCGGAACAGGCCAGACAGGACCTCGCTAAACAGATCGGCAAAGCCCTTGGCCTGATCAAGGAAGGCGACGCCGCACCCGACCCGCAAAAGCTCGCCGAACAGCTCGCCCAAGAACAAGAACACGCACGCCAGGCCCGCGTCGAGTTGGCCGTGTACCGCGCCGCGGGGCGCGCTGGCGCTGACCCTGACGCCCTGCTGGATTCCAGGGCCTTCCTCGAAGGTTTGAAGGACATTGATCCCGGTGACGAAAAGGCGGTCACCGACGCCATCAGAAAGGCCATGGAGAAGAACCCGCGGCTGCGCGCTAACCCCGCACCTGCCGCGTCCGGCGCGCCTATGGGCAACACGCAGGCTAATCCGAAACCGAAAAATCTTGAGGCCGCTGTCGCGGCCCGCTACCGAAAGTAGGAGGGACCCATGGCCGTCACCCTCTCCGAGGCCAAAAACAACGCCATTGATGATATCGATGTCGCCGTCATCGACGAATTCCGCAAGGAATCCGTCATCCTTGACACTCTCGTGTTCGACGATGTGGTGAATCCCGCGGGGGGCGGCGACACCCTCACCTACGGATACCGTAGGCTGATCACACAGCCCACCGCGGCGTTCCGCACGCTCAATAGCGAGTACACCCCTCAGAACGTCACCACGCAGCGTTACACCGTGGATCTCACGGTGCTTGGTGGATCGTTCGAGGTCGATCGGGTTATCGCCCGGATCGGCCCCGCCGCTTCCGGCGCGGTCGCGCTGAACATGGCGCAGAAGATCAAGGCGACTCGGACCCTCTTCCAGGATACTGTCATCAACGGTGACGTCGCCGCGGACCCGGATGGATTCGACGGTCTTGACAAGGCCCTCACGGGCACGAGCACGGAATTCCGCGCCGACGAGGTGACGGACTGGACCGATTTCGATACTGATCCGCGCGCCGAGCACAAGGCGCTCGACGCCATCGACGAATGGCTCTCATTGCTCGATGGCACGCCGACCGTCATTCTCGGCAACCGGCGGGCGCTTGCCCGTGTCCGCGCCGCCGCGCGCAGGGCAGGCATGTACACCCGTAACCCGGTCGAGGGGCTCGTCGGCCAGGATGGGCGGCCTGTCGTCCGCGAGACCTACGGCGGGATTGTTTTCGCCGACCCTGGCGACAAGGCGGGAACCACCGACCCGATCATCCCTATCGAGACGCGCACCGTTGACGGCACGGAGGTTACGGGCCTTACCGACCTGTACGCCTACCGGGTTGGTCTCGACGGTTTTTGCGGCGTGTCCACTATCGGGGGTCAGCTTGTGCGGCAGTGGCTTCCCGATTTCGACTCTCCGGGGGCGGTCAAAAGGGGCGAAGTCGAGCTTGGTCCGGTCGCCGTTGCTCTGAAGGCGACTAAGGCCGCCGCGGTTTTCCGGAATATCAAGGTCGCCTAAAAAAAAGGGGGGGGACTGTTCATGAACGACACCCCGAATGGCGAAGTCCGGAATAGGGCGGACGCCCCCGCGATCACCGTACGCACCGAGGACGGGGCTCGACCGCTTGACGATGTGCTAGACGACCTTGGCGGAGGGGGCGCGCCGAGCTGGGACGACATCACAGACAAGCCGTCCACCTATCCGCCATCGACGCACACCCACTCTGCAAGCCAGGTAACCGGCCTGGCTGCGGTGGCCACCAGCGGGGATTACGCGGACTTGTCCGGTACGCCCGCGATCCCGTCATCTCCGGGGGATATCGGCGCGGCTCCGGCGTCGCACTCGCACAGCGGGCTCATGGCCGGAGACGCGCCGGACGTGCCTGACAGCACAGCCGCGGACATCGAGACGGTGGTCAACGACCTGAACGCTGTCATCGCGGCCCTGCGCGCTCGGGGGGTGCTCGCATGATCTACCGGATCACCACGCCAGCGCCCGGCTACAACGGCACCATCCTTGGCGTGCTCTTCGCTGACGGCACCGCCGAAACCACCGGCCTGCCGCCGACCACCCTCGCGTATTTCCGCCGCCACGGGTACACGGTCGAAGCCGTGGAGCCCGGCGAGCACGCTGCGAGCGGACGGCGGCGTAAACGGGAGGCAAGCCGTGACCTACGCGACGACTGACGATCTAGAACGGTACCTCTCCCCCACGCCACCGGACGCCGATTTGCTGCTCACACGCGCATCCCGCCTCATCGACCGCCTGCTGACCAGCGCGGTCTACGAGGTAGACGACACTGGGATGCCGGTGGATGAGCAGATCGCGGCCGCGTTGCGTGACGCGACCTGTGAGCAAACCGTGGCGTGGATCATGGGCGGAGAGGACGGCACAGGGGCCGCGTCAGAGTACACGTCGGTCACGATAGGCAGCGTCAGCCTAGCGCGAGCGTCGGGCGGCGCAGGGACGGGCAGCGGAGGGCCGGCCGCGGCCCGCCCCGCGCCCCAGACGTTGCTCATCCTCCAACAGGCTGGGCTGCTGGGTCACGCTCCGAGGGTGGTGTGATGGGTGCGATCCCCCGGTTCATGTTGCGTCACGTGGTGACGGTGGAGCCCTATCTCGGCCGCGGGGCGCACGGCCCAATCTACGGCCCACCCGTCGCAACGCCCGCGTTCGTCGATGAGTCCCGCCGTCTTGTGCGCGACGCGACCGGCGAGCAAGTCGTATCTGAAGCCCGCGTATTCGCGCCCCGCGAGACGGTCTGTCCCACTGGGTCGCGAGTCACGCTCCCCTCGGGACGCACCGCTTACGCGCTTGCAGTATCCGTGCGGGATGGAGGCGGCCTGCCTACTCCGGATCATTTGGAGATAGCGCTCACCTGATCGTTCGCGGGAAGGGGGTGAAGGTGTGCCGCAACGGGCGTCTCTCACCCTCCGCACAGCAAATATTCGGCAAGCTGAGCGCGCGGCCGCGGCGCGCGGTCTGAAACTCGCCGCCGAACACCTACTGCAAACCTCCCGCGCAATCGTGCCCATCGAAGAGGGCACATTGGAGCGGTCGGGAGTAGCGAGCGTCGATGAGCCGGCGCTGCGCGCGGCCGTGGCGTATGACACGCCGTATGCCGTGCGGCAGCACGAGGATTTGACGTTGCGCCATGATGCGGGGCGGACTGCCAAATACCTAGAACGGCCGATGCATAGCGAGCGGTCTACGATGCTCGCTCTCATCGCGGCGGAAATCCGGAGGGAACTCCAATGACCCTCTTGGAGGAGTTTGCCTATCTCGCCGCCGAGCTTGGTCTTGGCACGTATACGCCGGACGCGCCGGGCGGGACCATTTACACCGCGCTACTGCCGCCAGACCCCGACATCTGTATCGCTATCGCCCGCTACGGCGGGACTGAGTCGCTGGTAACGGATGACTTCGACCAGCCGTCGATACAAATCCGGATACGTGGGTCCGCGGCCGACACCCGTAACGCCGAACACCTCGCCGAACACGTCTACAAAGCGTTTCACGGGCTTGG
>DATCKH010000194.1:0-5370 GCA_036562425.1 Thermaerobacter sp.
CACCGGAGTCGCCTCCACTTTCACTGTCGCGGACGAACCTGAGTGGAGGCTGTGCAGGCGCTAACTCCAGGCTGAGAGTGAGGCAGCAGTTCCTTCTCTAAAATCGAGCGCAAAATGGCTGGGGGATGCGAGGGGGAAGGAGTGGTCCTCTTCGACTTCTCTACCTTGTCGAGGTATCTCCAGTCCAGGCCTGGGACTCGTACCGGTTCTTCCACAGGTGCAGCGTGTACAGCCCGTAATAGGCGACGAGCAGGCCCAGGATGAAGAACCCCATGGCTATTCCAGAGTCGTCGCCGGAGATTTGACGCCGGGCGAAGTTCCGGACGAGATAGCGAAGCCCCATATACACGGCAATGAGCACGAGGAGCACACCGTATCTCCGTCCAGCATGACCTGCGTGCGTCTTCCTGTGGACCCTGACCCGATAACGCAGGTACCCCGGAACGAGGCCGATGCCGAGCAAGGCCAGGAACAGGTGCGGGTTTTGGGAGCTTCTGAGTTTCTCGATGGGCGGCTGGCGGCCGCCCCGCCGTCGTGGTTACTCTGCCATGACCGGCTTCTTACGGTGGTTCCATCGTTAGACCGGTCCGCCGCAACTTCACTTCGACCTTCACCTGGACGGGCAGGCGTTTCAGCCACTGGCGCCAGTTACCGCGCACTCCCTTCCAGCTCGCCGGATCCGCCTGCCGTAACGCGACCCCGAACCCCGCGGGGTCGACGCCCAGGGAGCGGGTTGCGGCCAGTAGGGCCCGCACTTCTCCCGCTACTGCGGCCGCCGCGGCCCGCTCGGCCGCGGCCAGTGTCGCCAGCGACAGGCGGCTGGCGCACTGCCATTCTTCGATGTCGGCTTCCACGCGGATCGTCGCCTCGGCCCACGGGCCGTGTTCCCCTATCCCGGCCCGCCGCGCGGCCTTGCTGCGCACGGCCGTGACGCCCAGCCCGCGCCGGGACCGTTGGTCCGGGCAGGGCCACAGCAGTCGTTCCACCTGTTGCTGCCCCGTGAGCCAGTACAGGCCCCGCGTCGCCGGTTCGTCCAGGACGGTCACCACCCGGTCGTGGCGAAAGAGGGCGACCCGGCGCAAAATGGGCTCGGCGCCGGGTGGCGACGTCTCCACCACCGGGACGTACGGGTCCTCGCCCGCGTGGCCAAGCGTGCGCAGGAAGGCGTTGAGATCCACGGGCTGGCCCGTCCGTCCCGAAGGGCGGAGGATCACCCGCTGGAAGGCGGTGAAGCGGGGGGCGGAAAAGGCCGGGGCCAGGCGGTGCAGCAGGTCGCCGGCTTCATCATTCGCGACGAAGAGGAACGCGTTACGCCGAAAGGTGTAGCGCCGGGTGAGGGCGTCCAGCACGGGGCCCAGGCCCTCGGCGGCCAGTTCCCGGCCCGCGACCACCACGTTGATGTGGCTCCATAACACCTCGCGGGCTGCCAGTAGTTCCAGGCGCCGCTGCGCTTCCAGCAGCGAGGGGCCCTGGGCTCGCAGCAACTGGTGGGAGATGGCGCCCGCTTGCTGCATGGGTACCCCGCTTGAGGCGCCTACCACTTCAACCGTGAGCCGCATGCCGCCCTGGGAGCCGCGATCGAGACCCAGTACGGTGGCCACCGCCGCTTGCTCGGGTTCCACTCTCCCGTAGCAGCCCGAGGCCAGCAGCGCCACCGCCAGCAGGGGCACCCCGGTGGTCAGAGCGCGGCGCGCCGCGTTCCGGCCGTTCCCCTGGCCGGCCGCGGGGCCCCGCCGCTGCCGGGGTCCGTGCCGGGCGGAGAGCAGGCCTGCTACCAGGAAAATCGCCGCGGCCGCCCCGGCGACAACGGGGAAGGTCCGGGCCAGGTGGTTGAGCAAGAGGAAGGAGTTGGAGAAACCCGCCACGGCCAGCAGGGCGGTGGCCACCGCCGCCACGCCCGCGATGGCCCGTTGCCAGCGGGTTCCCAGTCCCAGGGCCCGGTTATGGATTCCGCCGCGGCGCTCAGGAGCAGTCCTTCCTTGACGAACGTGCCGGTGAGCCACGCGAACAGGGTGAGGATCTCCACGCGCAGGAGGAACAGGCTCACCCGCACCTGGCGGGCCAGGGCCAGCACGGGGAAGGTGCTACGAGCCACCTCGTGGCTGCCAAGCACCCCAACCGCCGCGGCCGTGTAGGCGGCCATGAGCAACCCTGACAGCGTCACGGCCACAGGCAAGAATAGGGCCAGTCGCCAGGGAGCCCGCACCGCCCCCGCCGCCGCGGCCAGCACCAGCACCTCGCTGCCGAAAGCAAACACCAGCGGCACCGCGCGTAAGATGCGTTCAGGCCCGGCCTCCAGGAGCGGCAGGAGTTCCCGCGAGTCGACGTTGCCGGCCAGGGACACGGCCAGGTTGGCCACGCTGGCCAGGACCATGAGCGGGAAGAGAAGCTGCCCCGTCCGGTACAGCGCCTCGCGGCCGTAAGCGCTGAGCATCCATCCCGTAAGGGCAGTGCCGGCAGCGAAGGCGGCGATGGGCATCTCTGGAAGCACGGTGGTGAACGTCATGGCCACCTGTGCGACCAGCAGTACGCCCATGTAGATGGCGTAAGCTGCAAAGGCCAGCGCGAGAAGGCGCCCGGTCCAGGACGGCCGCCCGGCGCCGGCAGGTTCCCCAGGTGCGCGTTCCGGGCGGAAATAGGCCGCCCAGACCCCCCACGCGAAGGCGACGCTCAGCGCGGTGCCCACCAGCACCGCCAACCAGGCATCATGACCCGCCCGCGCGACAAGGGGGCCGGGCTCGTAGAGAAGCGCGGCCGTCGTCACCACGACGATGGCGTTAACGGCCACTTGGACTGGCTCGACGATACCCCGGTTCATCCTTCCACACCCCTGGGGGGTGTAGGGCCTCGCTCGCCTTGGCCGCGGGCGTCCTGCCGGGACAGGAAGGGACCCGGCACGCGGTGCTTGGTCCAGGGCAGGCGGGAGAGAGCGTCCTCCAACAGGGCCCTGCCGCGCCAGGGCGTCATGGGGGCCAGGAAGGGCTTGCCGGCCGATTCCAGGGAGGCCAGGTGGCCCGCGATGACCGTCGCGCCTACCGCCACGCCGAAAAGGCCGAAGGTACTGCCCAGCACCAGCAGGAGATAGGACAGCAGCCGAAAGGGTACGGTCACCGCGAAGGTGGGGAGGGCCAGCGTGGCCACGGCCGACACGGCCACCAGCACGATCATCGGGGCGCTGGCCAAGCCGCCCCGGACCATGGCGTCGCCTACCACCAGGGCACCCACCACGGTCAGGGCGCCACCGATGCCCTGCGGCATCCGCGCCCCTGCCTCTCGCAACAGGTCGAACCCCAGGTTGAGGATGAGCGCCTCCATCAGGGTGGGGTACGGGACGGGGGCCCGGCTGTTGACGATCGTCACCAGGAGGTTGGTCGGTACCAGTTCATGGTGGTAGTTCACCACCGCTACGTAAAGGGCGAGGCCGCCCACGCTGAAGAGCACCGACGCCAGGCGGAGCACGCGCATCGCGGAAGAAAAAGGCCAGCGCAGGTAGTAGTCCTCGGGACTATGGAGGAGGTCCCAGAACGTAGACGGGGCGATGACCGCGAAGGGCGTCCCGTCCAGCATGACCACCACCTGTCCCTGTGCCAGGGCCGCCGCGCAGACGTCAGGGCGTTCTGTGCTCCGGTACTGGAGGAACGGCGACCAGGGGCGGCCCGACAAGTACGACACCAGCTGGGCGGTGTCCACCACGGCGTCCAGCGTCACGGCGGCGAGGCGCCGGCGTAACCGTTCCACCACCAGAGGATCGGCCTGGCCCAGCACGTAGAGAAGGGCACCGCGGCTGTGACTCAGGCGGCCCACCGTAAAGCTCTCCACCCGCAGGCGGTGGTCGGCCAGGCGCCGGCGTACAGCGGCGACGTTGGTGCGGAGGACCTCGGTGAACCCCTCACGCGGACCGCGGGTGACGACCTCGGACGCCGGTTCTTCCGGCAAGCGGTGCTCGAAGCCGCTGAGGTCGATGACCAGCGCAAGGGGTACCCCGTCCACCAGCACCACCGCACTGCCGCGATGGAGTTCCCGGGCCAGCTCCCGGAAGTTCCCTGCGGGGCGCAGTTGGGCGCCCTCAAGGCCCCGGTGCAGGAGCCATCGTTGTACCGCCTCCGGTGTGCAGGCGCTCTGGGGAGCGCGGGCCAGCGGGGCCAGGACGACATGGTGGATGAGCTGGTCGTCCACCAGCCCGTCGATCACCACCACGGCGACCTGGATCTCGCCGGCCAGGCGCAGGTGGCGGACCTGCAGGTCGCTGGCGAAACCCAGGAGGGCGCGGAGGGCATGGACGGCGTGGGCCAGTTGCGGCGGGATGGCCCGCTCCGCGGCACGATCGGCGGCCCAGGCATCCAGCAAGGCGCTCAGGCGCGCGGCTCGCTCACCGATTTCCCGGCTGAGGCGGTGCAGGCGATTGGAACCTTCCATGGCAGGGATAGTATGGCCGGAACGCCCAGGGCAGCGTGGTGGGATGCGCCCCTGGCAGACCGCGTCGTCACCTCGGCTATCTGTTGCAACGCGACATTAATTTAGATCTCAGTATCACCTTGACGCTGGAGTCAGATCCTGGTAAGCTGAGCACAAACAATCGTTTGTTTGGTATCAGGGGCGGTCGTCCAGCGGGAGGGACAGCCGGTGGGGGACGTCAACCCGGGGTACAACACCGAGGACTGGCGAGAGGCCGAGCGCATCGCCGAGTTCACCGCCCGCCTGGAGCGGGGGGAAAAGGTCGAGGCCGGCGACTGGATGCCTCTGGAGTACCGCAAGCAGTGCCTGCGCCTCATCCAGACCCACGCCAACAGCGAGATCATGGGCGCTCTGCCGGAGCGGGAGTGGATCCCGCGGGCGCCCACCCTGCGCCGAAAGCTGGCCCTCATGGCCAAGGTGCAGGATGAGGTGGGCCACGCCCAGCTCATCTACCGCGTGGCCGAGGACCTGGCCGCGCCCCTGGGCATCAGCCGGGAAGACATGATGGATGCCCTGGTGTCGGGGCGGGCCAAGTTCCACAATGTCTTCAGCTATCCCGCTCCCACCTGGGCGGACGTGGGCATCATCGCCTGGCTGGTGGACGGTGCGGCGCTGGTCACCCAGGCCGCCCTGCTCCAGACCAGCTATGCCCCCTATGCCCGCATCCTCCGGCGCATCTGCGCGGAAGAAGCCGTCCACCTGAAGCATGGCGAGGACATCGTCCTCACCCTGATGAGCGGCACCAAGGCCCAGCAACAGATGGTCCAGGACGCTCTCAACCGCTGGTGGCGGCCACTCATGCACTTCTTCGGCCCGCCGGACGAGATGTCGCCCAACCTCGCCCAGGCCCTGAAGTGGAAGATCAAGGTCCGGACCAACGAGGAACTGCGCCAGGAGTTCCTCAGCAAGTACGTG
>DATCKH010000195.1:0-6868 GCA_036562425.1 Thermaerobacter sp.
TGACCAGCCTGGCGGCGGCCCGCCCGCTGCACGGCCCGCCAGGCGAGCCGCTGCCCGGTCCCCAGTTGCCGTTCCTTGTGCCGACCACGCCCGATCCCCATGGCCTCCCCGCCCCTCGCTTCCCGCAATCGGTGTGGAATCGCCTCCCGCGGGCAACCGGCTGGCTGGCCCGGCCCCACCGCGGCAGGCGGGTTTCCGCCGGATAATGCCGGCGGCGGGGCGCGGCCGTGCTTTCCGCTGCCCCGCCGCCGCGGGGGGAGATCCTGACTATCGCCGTGATCACAAGGCGTCAGCTTCACTGCGACTGTGCACTCTGAAGATCACTGCCGATCTTGTCGAAAATGTTTGCGAGTTCGTCGCCGATTAGCCCTAACGCGACAATGACACCAAGTGCAACCAGTGCAATGATCAGCCCGTACTCCACCATGCCCTGCCCGCGCTCGTCCCGCAGGCGGTGCTTGAGGCCTTCCCAACAGGCGAACAGCCGCAGCATGCCCGTCACCCCTTCTGTCCCCTCGCGGGGTAGTGCTCGTCTCGCTTTCACTGTAGAGAAGGGAACGAGCGCCACCCATCGGCGGGAAGTCCCGATTTGCCGTTCCTGAAGTCCCGTTGTCAGGGTGGGACCCGGGTCCCGGGCGGCCGGGACCCGGGTCCGGGGGCGGGATGGGGCTTCCGCCCGGCACCACGTGAAGCACCCGGCAGTGACCAGACACGGAACGGGCCCGTGCTGGGACGGGCCCGTTCTTCATCTCGTTCATCATCGCGATTGGGATCGTTGGCGCGGCTGGCTCTCGTTCACCGGCCGGCGATCTTCGCGGCCGGCGATCTAGTCGGTTGTTGGGCGGCAGGTACCGACCGGGCCAGCGGCGACTGGCCGCGGGCACCGGCTCGCCGTAGGCCATGTTCTCCGCGGCGGTGCCGCAAGCTACGCACCTTACGCTATTTACGCGACCCGGCTTCACGCGACCACGCTGGGGAGGAGCGTCCAGATCATGTAACCCCCGAAGGCCAGGCTGGCGATGCCCGCCAGCGCGCGCACGGCGGCGTAAGCGATGGTTCGCCTGGACACCACGGCCAGGGCGGGCGCCGCGATGAACAGCGTCATGCCGAACATTCCCAGCGTCGTGCCCAGGCCGAAGATCAGAATCCACAGCACGGCGACCCCAAAGGTGGGCGCCGCCTGCATGGCGAGCACCGCCGCGCCGCCGCTGCCGGCCAGCCCGTGGACGAACCCGAAGCCCAGCGTGATCCACTGGCGGCGATCCAGGGGCACGGTGGGGTGGTGGTGTCCCGGCCTGTGGAAGTGGCCGTGGATCGTGTCCTCATGCGCGTGGACGTCAAAATGGACCCGCTCCCGGACCACCCGCACGAGGGTGACAAGTCCCAATGCCACCAGTAGGATACCCACGGCTAGATCCGTGAAGTGTTCGAACTGCGGCGGAAGCTCAAGACGCAGGAGCACGAGGGGCAGGCCCACCAGGGCGATGGGAATCAGATGTCCGATGCCCCAGATGAATCCCAGCCGCGCCGCGGGCCACAAGCGGCGTTCTTCCGAAACCAGCGTGGATACGGCGACCACGTGATCCGGATCCAAGGCGTGCCGGATCCCGAGCAGCACCGCGATACCAAGGACCACCGGCAGTTCCATCTCGCTGTCCCTCGCCTTCGTCGTCGCTCACGACCCGCCCCTGGCTCACCGGGAAGCCGTCACAGGCGTGACTTCGGGGACGAACGGGTGAGCGCATGATAGCTTCGCTCCAGTAGTTGGATCCACGCATCCATTCCCGCGCCGGTACGCACGGAGACCTCCAGGACCTGGATGCCGGGCCTCACGTCCTGCAGGGCCGCGTAGAACCGTTCCCGGTCGAAACCCACCGCTTCCGTCAGGTCGATCTTGGTGACCACAGCCACGTCCGCCGTGTGGACGATGGGGGGATACTTGGCAGGCTTGTCCTCTCCCTCGGTGACGGAGAAAAGGACAGCTCGCAGGCTTTCGCCCAGGTCGTAACTGGCGGGGCAGACCAGGTTGCCGACGTTCTCGATGAAGAGGAAGTCCAGCTCTTCCAGCCGCCATTCTTCCAGGTGGGCGCGGACCATCGCGGCGTCCAGGTGGCACACGGTACCGGTCGTGATCTGGCGCACCCGCGCGCCGCTCCGCCGCAGGCGCGCCGCATCATTGTCCGTCGCCAGGTCGCCTACGACGGCCGCCACGCTGTACCGCCGGCCGAGCCGGGCAAGCGTCTCGGCCAGCAACGACGTCTTGCCGGCTCCCGGACTCGATACCAGGTTGACGACATATACGCCCGCCTGCTCAAACTCCCGGCGTAACTCCCTGGCCAGGGCATCATTCTTTTTCAGGACGTTCTGCCTGACCTCCACGATGCGGGGAGCGATCACAGTCCCTTCCCCACCGGCCACCTCAACCCGCCCCCTCCAGGGCGTGAAGTTCGATTTCGCGCCCGGCCACGACCTTCTCAGCAGGCCTCGCGCACGCGGGGCAGCGCATGCGGAACGGCTCCGCCAGCGGGCGTTCCTCACCGCAGTGCTGGCAAAAGACCTTAACGGGTACTTCTTCAATTACCAGCTTCGCTCCCGCCAGCGGCGTTCCCTCGACCACCACGTCAAAGGCGAACTCCAGGACGTCCCTGGCCACCCCCGACAGGGCTCCCAACCTCACGTGCACGGCCGTGACCACCCGGATGCCCTTCTCGCTGGCTGCCTGCAAGGCGAGTTCCACCAAGTTTTGGGCAATGGACACTTCGTGCATGGGCGCGTCACCTGCCACCATGGGATGCCGGGCGGGACCGGTGCTGGCCAGCGGCCGGTTCGGGCCACCTTATTCCCATCGGGGAAAGCCTTCATACCGGGGAAAGTCGAGCCTTCCCTCACGAAGCCGGCGATAGATCAATCCTACCGCACGCCGGACCTCCCGGGAAATCGGCACGCCAAAGGCCACATGCCGCGGCTGGATACCGACAAAGTACACATCGCTGACGACTTCCCGCAGGGCGGCCAGGAAGAAGACCAGGGGCAGCCGGTGGGTCGTCAGGAAGAACCCCGAATCGATGTCGTCTTCTGACACCAGCCGCACGCTGCCCGCTTCCAGGTTCATGTCGCAGGCATCGACCACGACCGTCACATCAGGTTGCAGGGCGCGCACGCGGTGCAACACGTTTTCAGGCATCGGGCCGCCATCGAGGACGTCCCACCCTGGCACTCGCAATTGTTCCAGGAGACTCGCCAGGAGAGGACCGGCGCCGTCATCCCCCATCAGCTCGTTACCGATCGTGATCACCAGGCGCCTCACAAAGCCTCACCACCAGGTACATGGCGGGCGTCTGTTCCACAGCCCGGACCGTTTCGAGCAGTTCCGCCTGCCAGGAAGCTTGCTCTGGGACGTCGAGCCCGGCACCCGCCAGGGCATCCAGCAATTCCCGCGCGTGCTCGCGGTGGATTTCAATCTCACCCCATCTGGCCACGCCTGCCAGCTTCCTGCGCGCCGGGCCGTGGGGAAGGCGGCGGACCAGCTCGAAGAAGTCCTCCGCATCGACGCTCAGTACGGGCGAGAGGCAGTCGACGACGCCGATGTGGTGGCCCAGCGCCAGGGTGTAGAGCTTGAGCTGTTCAACTTCCGGCGGGGCCTGCCGCCGGTCAACGAACTTCGCCGACAGCCGGTACACCTTGACCACGCCGCTCGTCTTCTCCACGCCGCTCATCGTCCTCTGTCCTTTCCAGGTACAGGCGGTGCAGCCGCAGGAGGATCTCGGTCACCCGCGGATCCCCGGACTGCCTCGCCATCTCTTTGACGCGGCGGTCGACGGCGACGGGATCCCCGTCACCGATCAGTTCCAGGTACCGGCTGGCGATCTGCTTGCCCTGCCAGTACCCGGCCAGGCGGCGGGCCTCCCGCTGGATGGCACGCACGATGTCGGGACGAATGCCCGCATCCTCGGGAGCGACGGGCGTCGTCGCCTTTTCGGCGTGTTCCTGCCGCCGGATCTTCTGCTGCAACAGGTCCAGCGCGACGGCGAAGCCATGAAGGGTGGCGGCCGGCGTCGGCGGGCATCCCGGGATATAGACGTCCACGGGGCAAATGCTCCGCGCGCCGCCCCACACCGCGTAACTGTCGTGGAAGATCCCGCCGCTGCAGCCACAGGCGCCATAGGCGACGACGATCTTTGGATCTGGCATCGCCTGGTAGGCCCGCAGCGCCGGCACTCTCATAGCGCGGGTCACCGGCCCGGTCAGCAGCAGGATGTCCGCGTGGCGCGGCGAGGGAACCACCTTGATCCCGAACCGCTCCGCGTCGTACACGGGCGTGATGGCGGCGAAGATTTCAATCTCACACCCGTTGCAACCGCCGCAGTCCACGCGGTACACGTATACGGAACGCTTGATGACGTGCCGCAGCTTCTGCTTCAGGTCCTCAATCCTCGCCTCTCCCGCCTTCATGCCCGCTTCCCGCCCTTTCCGCCGCGAGGCCCGTACGCCAGGTGGGGTATTATCCGCGCCGTCCTGCGCCGGCGGCACCGGGGGCACTGCCGCAGCACCTGGAGCCAGCGGCCGTTCTCCGACAACCCCGCGCCGCCCAAGCGGGCACGCACATACTGCACCTCACGGCCGGGGGCGAAGTATTGCTGGCATGTCTCACATTGCATGAGCTGGATCTCGGCCGTGGAGAACAGGTCGTCCCTCGAGAGCGACGCCAGTTCAAAGTCATCGGACAGTTGGATGGCGCCCGTCGGGCATACTTCTTCACACCGGCCGCAGAAAATGCAGCGGCCGTAGTCCAGTTGCCATGTCGCCACGCCGCGTTCCCGGTCCTGCTGCAGCGTGATGGCATTGGGCGGGCAGGCCGTGGCACAGGCACCGCAAGCCACGCAGCGGCTGAAGTCATACACCGGCTTGCCGCGAAAACCGGGAGCGACTTCCACCCGTTGCTGGGGGTACCTGGTCGTGACCTCGCCCACCTGGACGACCTTTTTGAGCAGTTTGAGCATGGCCGTTGCCCTCCCGCCTTGACCGCCTGCTGCTACTCCTTGAGCGGGGAATACTTGCGCTCCTGGCAATAGCGTTCCAGCCGGGCGTACTCGATGGTCTTGGCCTTCTTCTTGCGCACGTCCACCACCGTGACACGTTCCGCGCACGAATAACACGGATCGATACTGGCGACGATCAGCGGTGCGTCCGCCAGCAGATTGCCCCGAAACATGTACCGGAGGCCCGGCCAGTTGTTGTAGGTGGAAGCCCGCGGCCTCCACCTGTAGACCTTGCGCTGGGTTCCGGTCATCACCCAGTGCACGTTCTCGCCGCGGGGCGCCTCGGTGTACCCTAACCCGAAGGTGAAGGGCTTGTAGGAGAACCCTTCCACCAGTACCGGCCCCGGCGGCATTCCCTGCAGGCAATGCTCGATGATGTTCAACGATTCAAACAACTCGGCCGCCCGTACCAATTGCCGCGACAGGACATCACACCCGTCCTGGGCGATGACCTCCCACGGCACGCGGCCATAGGCGGCGTATGGATGCGCACGGCGGGTGTCGCGGCGGAACCCCGAGCCCCGCAGGTTGGGCCCCACCGCGCTGAAGCGGCGGGCCACCTCCGGATCCAGGCGCCCGACCCCCCTGGTCCGCGCCGTGAAGTTGGTGGTGTTCATCATGATGTCGACCAGGTCCCGGATCTCCGCCCGCAACTCGGCCACGAGCCGCAGGACCTCTTCGCGCTCGTTCTTCCAGATGTCCCGCCGCACGCCCCCGATGAGGTTCAGCCCGTAGGTCTTGCGGCCACCGGTCAGGATCTCGGCCATCTTCATGGCCTTCTCTCTGACCCGGAAGAACTGCATGAAGCCGGCGTCGAACCCGACCAGGTGTACGCCAATACCCAGGTTCAGCAGGTGGCTGTGGAGGCGTTCCACTTCCAGCAGGATCGTCCGGATGTAGTGGGCGCGAGGTGGCACCTCGATCCCGTTCGCTTTTTCGATGGCCGATGCATACGCGACGCTGTGAGTGTAGCCGCAGATCCCGCAAATGCGCTCGGCGAGGAAGGTCAGCTGGTCGTAGTCCATGCGGTTTTCGGCCAGCTTTTCAATACCCCGGTGACTGTAGAACAGGCGGTAATCGGCGTCCACGATCTCCTCGCCGTCAACGTACAGCCGGAAGTGACCGGGTTCGTCAGAGGTGATGTGCAGGGGTCCCAGCGGGACCTCGACGATATCCTCGCCCTCCACACCGGCGAACTCGTACCTTTCTTCACCCGTCACGGGCTCCGGGCGAAAGAGATAATCCATGGCGTCCTTGCGGAGGGGATACAGGGCGTCGGGCCAGTCGTCGGGCAGGACGAGCCGGCGCTTGTCCGGAAGACCCACCGGGTCCAGGCCGAACATGTCGCGGAGCTCGCGCTCGTACCAGACGGCGGCCGGAACCTTGGGCGTGACCGAAGGGAATTCGGGCTTGTCCGCAGGCACCAGCGCCTTGACCGTCAACCAGAGGCTCTTGTCAGGCTCGTCGTTGTTCTCGATGGACAGGACGTAGTAGACGGCGTAGTGCCCGTTCAGGTTTCGCTCGTCGTTGCCCACCACGCTGGAAAGCCAGGCGCCGTGCCGGTGATACACCTCTTCCACGACATCCGGCAGCCTGTCGAGGCGGACCGTTACGGTGACCTGATCTTCCGCCTGCCACGCCTCATCCAGGATCGCACTCGCAAATTTGGCACGCAGCGAGTGCACCGGATCATTCCTCTGCCCGCCCTTGCGTTCCAGCTCACCGTTCACTGCCCTTCAACCTCCCGCTGTCCCGTGCACCGGCCCACCTTCCGGAGCAGCCATCCACGCCGGGGGATCCACCAGCCCCAGCCTCCCGGCCAGGCCCGG